>CACJPL010000001.1 GCA_902595285.1 uncultured Pelagibacteraceae bacterium
TTTTATAATATTTATCCCTATTCCTGTAATTAAATATTTTTTTTCTCTTACGAATATTACCTCTTGTAAAATTCCACTAATTTTTTTTTTATTAATAAGTAAGTCATTAGGTTTTTTAAATAAAATGTTTTTTCGTGTAAATTTAGAAAGTAATTTTTTAATTAAAAGACAATTGATTTTAGTTATAGTATTTATCGATAAATTTTTCTTATTCAATTCGTTAAAAAAAGAAAGAAATAAGTTTCCTTTTAATGAAATCCATTTTCTTCCATACTGCCCTCTACCATTTGTTTGAGATTCGGCAACAACCATGCCTAAATTGTATTTTGTTTCTTTAATAATTCTTATCGCAGTATTGTTTGTGCTTTTAACTTTTTTAAATTTAAATTTTTTAATTTTCATTAAATAATATTAATTCTTGAAACAAGTTCTATTAACTGACTTGGGAATATGAAGTATACAAGAATTAATATAGTTGAAACTGTCAGTGAAAATTTTAGCCATAAACTATGTTCAGTGTCGTATTTATCTTTTTCCTCATCAAAATACATAATTTTTATAATTCTTAGATAATAAAAAGCTGCAATCACAGTTGATAATAACCCTACTATAGCCAAGAAATACATTGATTGTTCCAATACTGCTTTAAAAACATAAAATTTTGCGAAGAAACCAGCTAGGGGTGGTATGCCTGCTAAAGAAAATAGTATTAACAACAAACATAAAGATAACAATGGATGATTTTTTGATAATCCTGAGAGATCATCAATATCTTCATAATATTGATCTTTTCTTCTTAACATTAATAGAGATGAAAAAAGAGCTAAATTCATAACAACATAAATAGAAATATAAATTATTGAACTTTGAATTCCTTCATTTGATGCTGTGGCTAAACCAGCCAATGTATAACCAATATGACTAATGGAACTGTAAGCAATTAGTCTTTTAATATTAGTTTGCCCTATAGCAGCAACTGCTCCAAAAATCATAGAAGCTATAGATAAAAAAACTATTATCATTTGCCATTGATCAATTAAATTTAAAAAAGGAACATATAAAAATCTAATAAATACAGTCAAAGCAGCTATCTTTGGCACTATTGTAAAAAACAAAGTTACAGTTGTTGGAGATCCTTCGTAAACATCGGGTGCCCACATATGAAATGGAACTGCAGATATTTTGAATGCTAAACCAACTAATATGAAGACAATACCAAAAGTCAAAACGTATTCTTTAGAATTGAGTTGATTTGATATTATATCAAAATTGGTTGAACCTGAAAAACCATAAACTAAAGAACATCCATATAATAATAGTCCTGATGATAGTGCACTTAAAACAAAATATTTCAAACCAGCTTCGGATGATTTTATTTGATCTCTATTATAAGTTGCTAAAACATAAAGAGCTAATGACTGTAATTCCAAACCCATATAAAAAACAATTAAATCATTTGAGCTAATCATTACCATCATTCCAAGAATAGAGCTTAAGATTAGTACTGGGTATTCTATATTAAATATTTTAAATGTTCTTAAATAAGTTGATGAAATAACTAAAACTAAAAAACCTCCGATTAAAGTTATAATTTTCATCAGAGATGACATATGGTCAATCACAACACTTTCATTAAATAAAGTTTCCCTACTGACAGAGAAAGTTTCATTTATTGTTATGATCGCTGTAATTAAAATAGCAAATAGAGACAAATTAAAAGTGATTTTAGAACTATCATTTTTAAACACACCCAAAATAAGTAGAAACATAATTGATAGAGAAATAAAAATTTCTGGTAATATTAAATTTAAATTTTCCATATTATTTACTAGCTATATTTGTGTTATGCATATTAATTAAATCAGTAACAGAAACTTCAATAGTGTTTATTAATGGATCGGGATAAAAACCAAAAAACAAGATTGGTCCAGCTAAACAACTTAAAATAAAGTATTCAGATCTATTTAAATCTAAAATTTTTTTAAGATCTTGGTTTATTAATTTTCCAAACACTACTCTTTTATAGAGCCACAACATGTATGCAGCTCCTAAAATCACTCCAATACTTGCTATAACAGCCACTAAAAAATTATCTTTAAAAGCTCCCATTAAAATTAAAAATTCACCAATAAAACCACTGGTTCCTGGTAAACCAAGAGATGCTAAAGCAAATAACATGAACAAAATTGAATATTTTGGAATTACAGAAACTAGTCCACCATATGTACTTATCAATCTAGAATGCATTCTATCATAAACTACTCCAACAGTTAAAAATAATGCTGCTGAAACTAAGCCATGGCTTATCATTTGAATTATGCTTCCTTCAATTCCTTGTTGTTGTAAAGTGAATATACCCAAAGTTACAAAACCCATATGCGCAACTGATGAGTAAGCAATTAACTTTTTCATATCTTCTTGCATCAAAGCTATCAGTGAAGTAACTATGATTGCTATAACACTTAAGGTGTAAATTAATGGTGTAAATACCTCTGATGCAACTGGGAAAAGACCTAAAGAAAATCTTATAAAACCATATCCAGCCATCTTTAGTAAAATTGCGGCTAGTAATACAGATCCTGCTGTAGGAGCCTCAACGTGTGCATCAGGTAACCATGTATGAACTGGCCACATAGGTGTTTTAACTGCAAATGAACTAAAAAAAGCTAACCACAATAGATTTTGATATTTAACATCAATACCAATTTCATATAGTTGAACCACGTCAGTTGTTCCTGTAATCCAATAAATTGAAATTATTGCAACTAACATCAAAACAGAACCTAACAATGTGTATAAAAAGAATTTGAATGCCGAATAAACTCTTCTTTCTCCTCCCCAAATACCAATAATTAAAAACATTGGGATTAATCCAGCTTCAAAAAATAAATAAAATACCACTAAGTCAAGTGCACAGAAAACACCAATCATTAAACTTTCCATGATTAGAATTGCAATCAAAAAATCTCTTAATCTATTTTTAACAGAATTATTTACAGATATAATGCAAAGCGGGGTTATAAATGTAGTTAATATAATAAATAAAATTGAAATACCATCTACTCCAACTTTATAATTAATAAATCCTTCAATCCATGTTCTGTCTTCTATAAATTGGAAACTTGACGTAGATTGGTCAAAAGCAATCCATAAGTAAATGGAAATTAAAAAATTAACAATTGTAGTAAATAAGGATACGTATTTAATCGTAGTATTATTTCCCTCTTTTTCTTTTATAAAAAATAAAAATAAAGCTCCTATTGTTGGCAATAATATTAGAGATGAAAGAATAGGAAAATTCATTATTTAATTATTAAAAAAGTTAGTAAAGCTGAGAAACCTAACAACATTACGAATGCATATTGATAAATAAAACCACTTTGAAATTTTGTTGCTTTAATTGAACATTTTTTAATGAAAGAAGAAATTCCATCGGGACCAAAACCATCGATTATAGTTCCATCAAAAAATTTCCATAAAAATAATCCTAATTTTTTTGAGGATTTAATAAACAATACATCGTACAACTCATCAAAGTACCATTTGTTAACTAAAAAATTATACAAAGGTTTATTCATAGAAACTATTGAATTAGGGAACTCTTTGTTTTTAACAAATAAATAATAAGCAATTGGAATAGACAATAAAACCAAACAAGGTGTTAAAAGCAAAAACCATAAAGGTGGATGTTCTGTGCTCAAAGGCTTCAAAAACATTATAGACTCTGCCCAGAATAAATTATCACCGTAACCGATAAAGAGTTCTTTAAATAGAAAACCAGCAAATATTGCTCCTATTGAGAGGATAAATAAAGGAACAAGCATTACTAATGGAGACTCATGAGTTTCCTCTATCTTGACCTCTTTATTGTTATACTCTCCATGGAAAGTTTTAAAGATTAATCTCCATGAATAAATAGATGTTAAAAATGCTGTAATTATTCCAATTCCGGCTGCATAATAACCAGTAGTATTACCTTTTAAATAGGCAAATTCTATAATTGCATCTTTAGAATAAAATCCTGATAAAAATGGAAAACCTGTTAAAGCAAGTGTTCCGATAATCATTAAAGCATAGGTGTATGGTAACTTTTTCCATACCCCACCCATATTATTTATATTTTGCTCATCTTTAAATGCGTGGATTACTGAACCAGATCCTAAAAATAATAAAGCTTTGAAAAATGCGTGAGTAAATAAATGAAACATAGCAACATTGTATGCACCTACTCCTGCTGCAAAAAACATATAACCAAGCTGACTACATGTGGAGTAAGCAATGATTTTTTTTATATCTGTTTGAACTAGAGCGACAGTTGCTGCAAAGAATGCAGTAGTCATTCCAACAATAGTTATAAAATTTAGTATTAACGGTGAATATTCATAAATTGGGGAACACCTTACTACTAAGAAAACACCAGCTGTTACCATCGTTGCTGCATGAATTAATGCAGAAACTGGAGTTGGACCTTCCATCGCATCAGGTAGCCAAGTATGTAGCAAGATCTGTGCTGATTTACCCATTGCTCCAATAAATAAAAGTAAACAAATTAAATCTATTGCTTTAACCTCAAAACCTAAAAATGATAAATTTTTATCTACAATTGTTGGAATTTGTTGAAAAACTTCTGAGTAATTAACAGTTCCAAATAAATAAAAGATTAAGAAAATTCCTAAAGCAAAACCAAAATCACCTACTCTATTAACAACAAATGCTTTTATTGCTGCAGCATTTGCACTCTCTTTTTTGAACCAAAAACCAATTAAGAAGTAGGAACATAAACCAACACCTTCCCAACCAAAAAATAATTGTATAAAATTATCTGAAGTCACAAGCATCAACATCGCAAATGTGAATAATGACAAGTAAGCCATAAATCTTGGTTTATGGGGATCATGAGACATGTAACCAATTGAATAAATGTGAACTAAAGCAGAAACAGAGGTTACAACTACCAACATTACAGCTGATAATGGATCAATTAACATTGACCAATTTACATCAAGTGAACCAGAACTTATCCAAGTAGCTATTACAATATTTTCTTCATACTGATTTACGATTACTTGATAAAGAACAAAAATTGATAAAAAAGCAGAAATTGAAACAAGAGCACTAGTTACTATTTCAGAACTTCTATCACCAATATATTTTCCAAAAAAACCTGAAATAATTGATGCAATAAGTGGAAGAAATATAATTGATAGTTCCATTATTATCCTTTCAACTTATCAATTTCTTCAACTCGTATTGTTCCAGAATTTCTGAAATATACGACTATAATTGCTAGTCCTATTGCTGCTTCTGCGGCTGCAACTGTAAGAATAAATAAAGTAAAGACTTGTCCTGCCAAATCACCTAAAAAAATTGAAAAAGCAACTAAATTAATATTTACAGCAAGTAAAATTAATTCGATACTCATTAATATGACAATTATGTTCTTCCTATTAAGGAAAATACCAATAACACCTATTGAGAAGATAACTGCACCTAAAGTTAAATAATGGCCTAAACCTATCTCAATCATCTATTTTAACCCCTTTATTACTCTGAACCTTTAGCACCTCAACTCCTTCAGCTCTTTCTCTAGATATTTGCTTTATATAGCTTTGTCTTTTAACACCAGACCTTTGTCTAAATGTTAAAACGATTGCACCAATCATAGCTACTAAAAGAATCATCCCACTTATTTGAAACACATGAATATAGTCAGTATATAAAATCTGGCCCAATGAATGTGTGTTACTTACACTGGTTTGAGATAGAGAATTATTAACGTCAAATAAATCTGGTTTATACTTCCAACCTCCAATTACTATAATTATTTCAACAAAAATTAGAGTACTAATTACCAGACCTATTGGAATATGTTTTGAACTATCTTTTGCAGTAAACCATTGATTTTTTTGTTGGGCTACGTTTAACATCATCACAACAAATAAAAACAGGACTGCCACAGCCCCAACATAAACAATTAGCATTATCATTCCCAAAAATTCGGCACCAATCATAATGAAAAGACAAGAAATACTTATAAAATCAAGAATTAAAAAAAATACTGAATGAACAGTATTTTTAGAAGCGGTGACCATTATAGCTGAAACAACAGCAATTATAGAAAAAGTATAAAAGAAAATGGCATGTGCAATCATTTTTATCTATGAATATTGTCAGCTTTAATATTAGCGTCTAAAATATTCTCCCATCTATCTCCATTATCTAACAATTTTTCTTTTGTGTAATATAGCTCTTCTCTTGTTTCTGTAGAAAATTCAAAATTAGGACCTTGAACAATGGCGTCTACTGGACAAGACTCTTCACAAAGGCCACAATATATACATTTCATCATATCTATGTCGTATCGGGTTGTTTTTCTACTACCGTCTTCTCTTTGTGCAGACTCAATTGTAATAGCTTGTGCGGGACACACAGCTTCGCATAACTTGCATGCAATACATCTTTCTTCACCGTTTGGATATCTTCTTAAAGCATGCTCACCTCTGAATCTCGGACTTATTTTACCTTTTTCAAAAGGATAATTAATTGTTTTTTTTGGTTTAAAAAATTCTTTAATAGCCATAAATAAACCCCCGAGGAAATCAGCCATAAATATTGTTTTAAAAAATCTAGAAATATTCATAATTAGCTCACAGGTAAAAGATTAAAATAAAATAAATAACTTGCGGTAAGTACTACCCAAATTAAAGAAAAAGGAAGAAACACCTTCCAACCTAATCTCATAAGTTGATCATATCTATATCTTGGAACGATTGCTTTAACTAGAGCAAATAAGAAAAATAAAAGTAATATTTTTAAAATTAACCATATTGCTCCTGGTATCAATGTGAATGGATATAATTCAATAGGTGATAACCAGCCACCTAAAAACAATATCGCACCCATGGCACACATTAATAAAATGTTTGCATATTCACCTAACCAAAACATTGCATACATCATGCCAGAATATTCAGTTTGATATCCTGCAACTAATTCTGCTTCTGCCTCCGGTAAATCAAAAGGAGGTCTATTTGTTTCAGCCAATGCTGAAATAAAAAAAATTACAAACATTGGAAATAATGGGATTACGAACCATACATTTTGCTGAGCAATAACAATGTCATTTAAGTTCAGCGAGCCAACACACAATAATACGTTTATTATAATAACTCCAATAGATACCTCATAAGATACCATTTGAGCCGCAGACCGAATTGCACCCAGAAAAGGATATTTGGAATTTGAGGCCCAACCGCCCATTATAATTCCGTATACACCTAATGATGAAACTGCAAACAAGTAAAGAATACCAACATTTATATCCGCTAATACTTGAGTTGCACCAAATGGAATTACTGCCCATGCTATTAGGGCTAAGGTCATTGTTACTATGGGAGCTAATATAAATATCACTTTATTTGAACTTGAAGGAATAATCATTTCCTTAAAGATATATTTTAAAGCATCAGCCAAAGACTGTAATAATCCAAAAGGGCCAACAACATTTGGTCCTTGTCGCTTTTGTACAAATGCCCAAATTCTCCTGTCAAGCCAAACAATCATTGCCACAGACACTAGAACTGGAACTAATAAAAATAATATTTTATATACTTCATCAAAAAAAATATTCAGGTATTCCATGCTAACCTTCTGTGCCTGTAGATTTAAAATTTAATTTTGAATTATTACATTCAATCATAGTCTTCGAACATCTTGCGATGATATTTGAAAAATAATATGGTTTTAAGTCTAGTGTTAATTTTTCGGCATGAAAATCTTTGATTATCTTTTTTTCATATTCTTTACTTTGTTTTTCTTTTTGAAGATTTAGGTAATTGAACATACTACTTTCTAGTTCTTCTTTATCATTAAATAATTTTCTATTGTTCATAAATTCAGCAATTTCATTAATTATTTGCCAATCTTCTTTAGCTTCTCCTGGTGGGTAAGATGCTTTATAAGCTTTCTGAACTTTTCCCTCTAAATTAGTATAGTATCCGTCTTGCTCTGTATAAGCTGATCCTGGTAATATAATATCTGCAATTTCAGCTCCTTTATCTCCATGACTACCTTGATAAATTACAAATTCATCTTTTTTAACAAAATCTAAATTATCTTGACCAACTAAATAAACAATATCAAATTTATTAGACTTTAGATTATTTAATAAATTATTTTCATTGTTAATTAAACCAAGATCAAAATTTCCAACTGAGGCAGCATCACAAGAAAGTATGTTTATAGGATTCCAATACTCAGAAAATTTATTATTAAGTTTTAAAAATTCTAACATTTTTTCATACAAAAACTCAGCTGAATTCAATCTTAGAAATGACTCTCCAATTATAATCATAGGTTTTTTTGAGTCTGAAATAATTTTTGATAAATCATTTGTACCCTCAAAAATATTTTTTAATGTTTGGGTATTTCCATCTAAACTTTTGTAAGGATATGTTAAATCACCACTATCATTTAAAGATAAAATTTTAGTTTTGTTATTTAAATGAGATTTTCTAATCCTGGCATTTAAAATAGTTGCCTCATATCTTGGGTTAGTACCTATTAAAAATATAAAATCTGCTTCCTCTATTCCGTTGATAGAGGCATTAAATATATAATTTTCTCTTTTGGAAACATCTACAAATCTATTATCTGCTCTTGACTCGTAGTTCTTTGTATTAAGTGTTCTCTCAAAAAATTCTTTAAATATATAGCTAGTTTCCATGTTGGTTAAGTCCCCAACAAATCCACAAATTTTTTCTTTTGCTGTATTTTCAAATTTAGATTTTAAAATTTTATATACCTCGCTCCACGAAGCTTTCTCAAATTTTTTGTTATATTTAATAAATGGAGTATCTATTCGTTGATGAAGAAGTCCATCGCATGCATATCTAGTTTTATCAGAAATCCACTCTTCATTTATATCCTCATTAATAATTGGTAAAACTCTCTTAACCTCCCAATCATAAGTATCAACTCTTATATTAGAACCGATCGCATCCATTACGTCAATTGTCTCTGTTTTTTTTAATTCCCAAGGTCGAGCCTCAAATACATAAGGTTTAGAGGTTAGAGCTCCTACTGGACAAAGATCGACTACATTAGCTGATAGTTCTGATTGCATAGATTGCTCTAGATATGTGGTAATTTGCATATCTTCACCTCTACCTATGGCTCCTAGTTCTGGTACACCTGCAACTTCAGTTGCAAATCGTACACATCTTGTACAATGTATACATCTTGTCATCTGGGTCTTTATTAATGGTCCCATGTTTTTTTCAGGAACTAATCTTTTGTTTTCTTTAAATCTTGATTTATCCACACCATAATACATAGATTGATCTTGCAGATCACACTCACCACCTTGATCACACACTGGACAGTCTAAAGGATGGTTGGCCAATAAAAATTCCATCACACCTTTTCTTGCTTTTTCAACAAATTCAGTATTTGTTTTTATATTCATCCCTTCAGCTGCTGGCATAGCACATGAAGCAATTGGTTTAGGTGATTTTTCCATTTCTACTAAACACATTCTACAATTACCTGCTATAGATAATTTTTCATGATAACAAAATCTTGGGATTTCTACTCCAGCTTTTTCACATGCTTGAAGTACCGTTAATCCCTCCTCTACTTCAACATCAATATCATTTACTTTTAGTTTAAGCATTTTTTTTATCCAATAAATGTTGATCCACTAAATAAGGAATATTATTTTTTTTCTGAACAATTGGATCCAAATTATTTCTCTCAACTATTTCTTTTTTAAAGTGTCTTAAAAGGCCTTGAACTGGCCAAGAAGACCCTTCTCCAAAAGCACAAATTGTATGTCCTGCAATTTGATTGGTAACATCACCTAACATATCAACTTCATCTTTAGTAGCATCACCTTTTGCCATTCTTTCAAGCATTCTCCACATCCAACCAGATCCCTCTCTACAAGGCGTACATTGTCCACAACTTTCGTGCTTATAAAATCTTGCAATTCTAGCCATACATTTGATGATATCTTGATCTTTATTAATCACTACAATTCCAGCTGTTCCTAAACCACTTTTTTCAGCCATAAGAGAGTCAAAATCCATAGTTAATGTCTCACATTTTTCTTTTGGAATTAATGGCATTGAGGAACCTCCTGGAATAACGGCTTGTAAATTATCCCATCCACCAATAACACCTCCAGCATGAACCTCTATTAATTCTTTTAATGGGATGTTCATTTCTTCCTCAACATTACATGGCGTATTTACATTGCCGGATATACAAAATATTTTTGTGCCCGTATTTTTTTCTCTCCCAAGAGAAGCGAACCATTTTCCTCCTTTTCTAAGAATAGTTGGAACTACAGCTATAGTTTCCACATTATTTATAATTGTTGGACATCCATAAAGACCAATTAAAGCTGGAAATGGTGGTTTTAATCTAGGCTGACCTTTTTTACCTTCTATACTTTCTAATAAGGCTGTTTCCTCTCCACATATGTAAGCTCCAGCGCCATAATGAATATAAATATCTAAATCCCAACCAGTCCCGGCCGCATTTTTTCCTAATAATTTTTTTTCGTAAGCTTCATCAATAGCTGCTTGAAGTTTCTGACCATCAACGAAGTATTCACCTCTGATATAAATATAACAAATGTGGGCTTGGATAGCGTAAGATGCAATTAAACAGCCTTCAATTAATTTATGAGGCTCAAATCTTAAAATATCTCGATCTTTACATGTTCCTGGTTCAGACTCATCGCCGTTTATAACTAAATAATGTGGTCTAGAACCTACTGCTTTAGGAGCAAACGACCATTTTAAACCAGTTGGAAATCCAGCTCCACCCCTTCCTCTAAGTTGTGAGTCTTTAATTTCATTTATTATCCAATCCCTACCTTTGTCTGTAATTTCTTTAGTATTAACCCAGTCACCTCTTTTTTGAGAGGAAACTACATCAGAACCCATATCGTTATATAAATTTTTAAATATTCTATCTTGATCCTTAAGCATTTTTATAATCCATTAATGTTTTTCTATTATTTTCAGGTTCATTATTTATTCTTCCTCTGTAAGAACCTGGTTTTGGATTTTCACCTTTTAAAATTTGATCCAAAATCTTTAAGGTTTTCTCTTTGTCTAAATCTTCATAATAATGATCGTTAATTTGCATCATTGGCGCATTAACACACGCTCCTAAACACTCAACTTCCATCCATGAGCAACTTTTATCATTTGATAATTCACATTCATTTTGTGATATTTTTTCTTTACATGCTTCAACTAATTTACTTGCTCCTCTAATCATGCAGGGAGTTGTTGTACACACTTGTATAAAATATTTTCCAACAGGAGATAAATTGTACATAGTGTAAAATGTTGCTACTTCATAAACTTTTATGTAAGGCATATCTAAAAATTTTGCTATGTATTTCATTGCAGCTAAAGGTATCCAATTATCATTCTGCCTTTGAGCTATATAAAGTAAAGCCATTACGGCACTTTGTTGCTTACCCTCTGGATATTTCGATACAATTGTTTTGGCAGCATTTAAGGATAAGCTGTTGAATTCAAAATTTTCTGGTTGATTTTTTGCTGGTCTTCTTAAACTCATCTATCAACCTCCCCAAATACAATATCTAGAGAACCCAGTACTGCAGGAACGTCAGCTAACATATGGCCCTTTATTAAATAATCCATTGATTGTAGGTGTGAAAAACCTGGGGCTCTTATTTTGCACTTGTAAGGTTTACTTGATCCATCCGATATAAGGTAAACTCCAAATTCTCCTTTTGGAGCCTCAACAGCCGTATATATCTCATCTTTTGGAACTCTGTAACCTTCTGTGAAAAGTTTAAAATGATGAATAAGCGCTTCCATCGATTGTTTAATATCTTTTTTGGGTGGTGGGCTAATTTTTCCATCCAAAGATTTAATAGGTCCTTTTTCCATTTTTAATAAACATTGTTTGATTATTGATATACTCTCTTTCATTTCCTCAATTCGACATAAGTATCTATCGTAACAATCTCCATTTTTTCCTACCGGTATATTGAAATCTAAATTTTCATAGCAATCATAAGGTTGAGATTTTCTTAAATCCCATGGAACACCTGATCCTCTAATCATTACCCCTGAAAATGAATAATCTAAAGCATCTTGTTTAGTAACCAAACCAATATCAACATTACGTTGTTTAAAAATTCTATTGTCAGTCAGCAAGCTTTCTAAATCATTTATTATTTTTGGAAAGCTTTCACAAAATTCAGCAATATCTTGCTCAAGTCCTTGGGGTAAATCTTGATGGACTCCACCTGCTCTAAAATAATTTGCATGAAGTCTGGAACCTGATACCCTCTCATAGAAACCCATTAATTTCTCTCTTTCTTCAAATCCCCATAAAGTCGGAGTTAGAGCCCCAACATCCATTGCTTGTGTTGTAACATTTAAAATATGACTTAAAATTCTTCCAATCTCACAAAATATAACTCTTATATATTGAGCTCTAATGGGAACATCAATTTTGAGGATTTTCTCAATTGCTAACGCGAATGCATGTTCTTGGTTCATCGGAGCCACATAATCTAATCGATCAAAATAAGGCACTGCTTGCATGTAAGTTTTGTTTTCAATTAATTTCTCAGTGCCTCTATGCAACAAACCAATATGTGGATCAGCTTTTTCAACAATTTCACCATCTAATTCTAAAATTAATCTTAAAACTCCATGCGCAGCTGGATGTTGTGGTCCAAAGTTTAAATTTAAATTTTTAATTTTTTTTGTCATTATTATCTATTTCCTCTTTAATATATTTAGTTCCTTCCCAAGGACTTTCATAATCAAAGTTTCTAAAATTTTGTTCTAATTTTACTGGTTCACTAATAACTTTTTTTTCATCTTCGCTATATCTAACTTCAGTATGACCTGTAAGGGGAAAATCTTTTCTAAGTGGGTGGCCCTCAAAGCCATAGTCGGTTAATATTCTTCTAAGATCAGGGTGATCTTTAAATGATACACCATACATATCAAAAACCTCTCTTTCCATCCAATTAGAAGAAGGAAAAATACTTGTTAAAGATGGGATAACTTCGTTCTCCGAAATAGAATATTTTAAAACCAACCTTTGGTTAAATTCATGACTCAAAAAAAGATAAACAACTTCAAATCTTTGGTTCCTTTCAGGATAGTCAACCACTGTAATATCTATGAGTTGTCTGAATTTAGTATCATTATTAGTTTTTAAAAACAAACATATGTCTACTAAATCTTCCTTGTCAGTCTCAAGATAGATTTGGTTATGTTTAATTTCTGTTTTATTTATCTTGGTAGTTAACTCTGAATTAATTTTTTTTTCTAAATCTTCTAAATTTTTCATGTTTATCTAATAAAAGAACCTTTTTCTCTAATTTTTTTTTGTAATTGTAGTATTCCATATAGTAATGCTTCTGCGGACGGTGGGCAGCCTGGCACATAGACATCTACAGGTACAATTCGATCACAACCTCTTACAACTGAATAAGAATAATGATAGTAGCCACCACCATTGGCACAACTTCCCATAGAAATTACGTACCTAGGTTCTGGCATTTGATCATAAACTTTTCTAAGTGCTGGTGCCATTTTATTTGTTAAAGTACCAGCTACAATCATTACATCAGATTGTCTTGGCGAAGCTCTTGGTGCTGCACCAAATCTTTCAAGATCATATCTCGGCATAGAAGTTTGCATCATTTCAACTGCACAACAAGCAAGACCAAATGTCATCCAATGCAATGATCCAGATCTTGACCAATTTATAAGATTATCTAGAGAAGTTGTTATGAAACCATTCTTACCAAAATCTTCCGCGAGTTGTTTGAACTCAGCCGGCACATTATCCATTCTATTAGTCATTATAATTAATATTTTATTCCCAATCTAAAGCGCCTTTTTTCCATTCATAAATAAACCCTATAGTAAGAATGAATAAAAAAATCATCATTGATGAAAAACCAAGTAATCCGATATTGCCTAGTGATATTGCCCAAGGAAACAAGAAGGCTATTTCCAGATCAAATATTATAAACAATATTGCAACTAAATAAAATCTAACATCAAACTCAAGCCTAGAATCTTCAAATGGTTCAAATCCACATTCATAAGCTGATAGTTTTTCTGGATCAGGTTTTTTTGGCGATAGAACAAAATTAATTACCACGAAAGCACAACTCAACCCTAAGGCTATAATTAAAAAAATTATAATTGGTAAGTAATCTCTTAGAAAATCAAATAACATGAAAGTCTATATATCAGTTTTTATTTTATGTTGAAGCGTTGATACGTCACATTTTTAATAAAAAAAAAGACAACAAAATCAATTACTTATGATGGGTATTCCAAAAAACTTAACAATTTCAATGGTTTAAAGATTTGGTTGGGAAGTTAACTAAAAAGTGGCGGGAGTGAAGGGACTCGAACCCTCGACCTATCGCGTGACAGGCGATCGCTCTAACCAACTGAGCTACACCCCCACTTAAGTAGTTTTATGAGCATATAAGAATACTATCCTCCAAGCTCTTAATAAAAAACTATATAATCCTTTAAAATAGCTAGATCAATAATCAAAAAGCATTGTGTTTTATATCTTTTAGTAGGCCAACGTCAAGTTTATTAATAATTGAATAAAAAAAAGATATTTTGGCGGGAGTGAAGGGACTCGAACCCTCGACCTATCGCGTGACAGGCGATCGCTCTAACCAACTGAGCTACACCCCCATTTTGTATGTTTTAAAGTATATATCAATGAAATAAAACAAACTATATAAAAATTGCATTATAATCATCTTATTTCGGCAATTTTAAAATAAAAATACTTTCATATTTATTAATAGCGTTTAAGTAAATTAAGATTAAAATTTAAGTTTAAGATTTAAATTAGTTCGATTTATATAAATTAATGAAATTTGAAAGTGTCAAAAAAAAATAAACAAAAACCAAAAATTTCAATATTAACGACTAGTTGGAATCGTGAAAAATATTTAAAAAAGCTTGCTATGTCGTTAAAAAAACAATCTTTTAAAAACTTTGAATGGATAATATCAAATGATGGTTCTGAAGATAATACACACCAATTCATAAAAAATTTTTCTAAAAAAGTAAATTTCAAAATTATATACATAAATTCAAGCATAAGAATAGGTAAAGCAAAACTAATGAATTTAATGATGAAAAAAATATCAGGAAAATATACAATTGAATGTGATTCTGACGATTACTTTCTTCCTAACTCCCTGAATTTTTTTTTCAAAACAATTAATAATAAAAAATATAAAAAAATTAAAAATTTTGCTGGTGTTATTTCTCAAAATATTTCAACAGATGGAGTTAGTCAAACTTTTAAAAGAAAAATACCACAATATTATGAATTGGTTGAATGGAAAAATTTAGAAAAAAAAATTGATGGGGATGCCACAATTATGGCATTATCATCTAATTATCAAAATAGAAAATATATAGAGGTAGATTTTCTTATCAACGAAAGTTCTTTAATAAATAAAATTTTTAAAAATAAAAAATTTCTCTTAACCCCTAAAATTGTAAAAGTCATGGATAGAAAAGCAGAAAATAGCGTAAGTTTTGGAAATAAACTTCAATACACAAGGGCTTCTACATATTGTATTGCTATTAATGAAACTCATAAAAAATTTAATAAAAAAAATATATTTAAAAAAATTGAAATTATTATTAATTACTGGCGCTATTCCTTGCATGGTGACGTAAGTTTAAAAAAATCAATCCAAATGTTTTCGTCAATTAGAAAAAATTACTTCTATTTAATTCTTTATCCTTTTTCATTTATGTTATTTTTAAGAGATTATATGCTAAAGAAAGTTGAAAAGACACACATTCAATTTTATAAAAACATTAGAAAGGCAAAAATCAATACTTTTATATTTAACAAATAATGGTGGGCAGTAAAGGACTCGAACCTTTGACCCCCTCGGTGTAAACGAGATGCTCTACCAACTGAGCTAACCGCCCTAAATAATTAGGCTTCTTATTACATCAACACTTAAATAAAGTAAATTAATAATTATTGAATACTGGCTTGAGATTTATCGTCTTTTTTTGCGATATCTACTTCTACCCATTCAGTTGGTTTAAGCTCTTTAGTTAAAGCAATTTTTACAACTTGATCTGCATTCTCAACAGGTGTTATTTTTATATCATCAATGATTTTCTTAGGCATATCAACAAGATCTTTTTCATTTTCTTTTGGAATTAAAACCTGTTTAATTCCAGCTCTATGAGCAGCCAATAATTTCTCTTTTAATCCACCAATTGGAAGTACTTGACCAGTTAAAGTAACTTCACCAGTCATAGCTACATCTTTTCTAATTGGGATGTTTGTTATAGATGAAACAATTGATGTTACCATTCCAATACCTGCAGACGGACCATCTTTAGGCGTAGCACCCTCTGGGACGTGAATATGAAAATCTTTTTTTTCAAATAAAGGAGGTATAATTCCATATTCCAAACACTTTGATCTTACAAAAGATTTTGCAGCTTTCACTGACTCTTGCATTACATCACCTAATTTACCTGTAATTTGCATTCTACCCTTACCCGGCATTGTAACAGTTTCTATCTTTAAAATTTCTCCCCCATACTCAGTCCAGGCTAACCCTGTTACTATTCCAACTCTATTCACTGACTCGAGTTCACCAAATTTGAATTTAGGTACGCCTAAAAAATCAGATAAATTTTTATTATCAATTAAGACTTCTTGTTCTTCTCCAGCTACAATTTTTTTAACGACTTTTCTGGCAAGTTTAGAAATCTCTCTTTCAAGATTACGAACTCCAGACTCTTTAGTGTAACCTCTTATAACTTCTTTAATTATATCATCATCCAACTTCATTTCTTTTTCCTTAACACCATTATCCTTAATTTGTTTTGGTAATAAGAATTTGTTAGCAATACTTATTTTTTCATCTTCAGTGTAGCCTGCTAATCTAATCACCTCCATTCTATCTAGTAAAGGTGGTAAAATGTTTAAAGTATTAGCTGTTGTTACGAACATTACGTCAGATAGATCGTAATCAACTTCTAAGTAGTGATCATTAAAAGTTGTATTTTGCTCTGGATCTAAAGCCTCTAACAAAGCTGAAGACGGGTCCCCTCTATAATCATTTCCAATTTTATCAATTTCATCTAATAAAATTAATGGGTTTTTTGTTCCAGCTTTTTTCATCATTTGAATTATTTTTCCTGGTAAAGATCCAATGTAAGTTCTTCTATGCCCCCTTATTTCTGCTTCATCACGCATACCACCAACAGACATTCTTACAAATTCTCTATTTGTTGCCTTCGCTATTGACTTGCCTAAAGAAGTTTTTCCTACACCTGGAGGTCCTACCAAACATAAGATTGGTCCCTTAATCTTTTCCATTCTTTTTTGTACAGCCAAAAATTCAATTATTCGCTCTTTAACTTTTTCTAATCCAAAATGATCTTTATCAAGAATATTCAAAGCTTTTGTTAAATCTATATCTACCTCACTTTTTTTATGCCATGGTAGTTCCGTCATCCAATCTAAGTAATTTCTTACAACTGTAGCTTCAGCAGACATTGGGCTCATGTTTTTTAGTTTTTTTAACTCTTGTAGACATTTTTTTTCAACTTCTTTAGGCATTTTAGCTTTTGTAATTGCCTTATTTAAACTGGTGGTTTCATCTTTACCATCTTCAATTTCACCAAGCTCTTTTTGAATTGCCTTTAATTGCTCATTTAAATAATATTCTCTTTGAGTTTTTTCCATTTGAGTTTTTACTCTGCCTCTAATTCTTTTTTCAACACCGATTATACTTGTTTCATTTTCCATTATTTTAATAATAGCGTTTAATCTTTTCTTAACATCTACAGTTTCAAAAATTTGTTGTTTTTCTGAGATAGTAGCTGTTATATGTGATGCTATATTGTCTGCAATCTGTGAAGGATCTTTTAACTGCTTAATTGAATTGATTGTTTCATTAGAAATTTTTTTATTTATCGAAGTTAATTTCTCTAATCTTCTTAGTGCGGTTGAGGCTAAAGGAAATAAATCTTCGTCTTCAGCTAAAACATCATGATAGTGGGTATAATCACATATAATAAATTTTTCATTATCCTTAAAATCTAAAATTTTAACTCTTTTAATTCCTTCAACCAGCACTTTAACAGTTCCATCTGGTAATTTTAGAAGCTGTAAAATACTTCCTTCACAGCCATACATAAAAACATCTGTTTTTTTCGGATCGTCTATTTCAGAATTTTTTTGGGTTACCAATATAATTTTCTTATCTTTCTTCATTACTTCGTTAAGAGCTGAGATTGATTTATCTCTCCCAACAAATAATGGAATAACCATACTTGGAAAGACCACAATGTCTCTAAGTGGTAATAATGGCAGTGTTATTTTGACATCCATGAGGATAATATGGATATTATATTTTATAATGCAATAGGTTTTTACTACTTATTAAGGTTATTACGCCGCTGATGTTTTATTCGATTTAGATTTACTGTCACCTTTTGTATGTACTAAAATTGGCTGAGATAGTCCTTTAGCTGCACTAGCATCTACAATAACTTCCTCTACATTATTATCTTGGCTTGGTAAATCATACATTGTTTTCAATAGAATATTTTCTAAAATAGATCTTAAGCCCCTTGCGCCTGTTTTCTTGCTAATGGCTTTTTGTGCTATTTCTTTTAAGGCATTTTCTCTGAAAGTTAATTTTGCTCCATCTAACTTAAAAAGCTCTTGATATTGTTTTGTTAAAGAATTTTTTGGCTCTTGGAGTATTTTAATTAATGATTTCTCATCTAGATCCTCAAGCGTTGCAATCATCGGCAATCTACCAATGAATTCTGGAATCAAGCCAAATTTTAATAAATCTTCAGGCTCTAGTCCTTTCATCCATTCACCTGTTTTTTTGTCTTGTGTATTTTTAACATCTGCTCCAAAACCTATCGAAGTTCCTTTGTCTCTTTGAGAAATAATTTTGTCAAGTCCAGCAAATGCACCTCCACAAATAAACAATATGTTAGTAGTATCTACTTGCAAGAACTCTTGCTGTGGATGTTTTCTACCTCCTTGAGGTGGAACACTTGCAACAGTTCCTTCCATAATTTTTAGAAGAGCTTGCTGCACTCCCTCACCAGATACATCTCTTGTTATTGAGGGATTTTCAGATTTTCTACTGATCTTATCTACTTCGTCTATATATACAATTCCTCTTTGTGCTTTTTCGACGTTATAATCTGAAGCTTGTAATAATTTTAAAATAATATTTTCAACGTCTTCACCAACATAACCTGCTTCAGTTAAAGTAGTTGCGTCTGCCATTGTAAATGGAACATCTAAAATTCTAGCTAGAGTTTGAGCAAGTAGTGTTTTTCCACAACCTGTGGGACCCACTAAAAGTATATTAGATTTTGACAACTCAACATTTTTACTTGTTTTGCTTTCGTAATTTAATCTTTTGTAATGATTGTGGACAGCTACAGATAATACTTTCTTAGCATGAGCTTGACCAATTACATAGTCATCTAAGACTGAACAAATCTCCTTTGGAGATGGAAGACCATCTTGATGTTTTACAAAAGTATCTTTGCTTTCTTCTTTTATGATGTCCATACATAGCTCAACACATTCATCACAGATGAAAACAGTTGGGCCAGCAATCAACTTCCTTACTTCATGTTGGCTCTTGCCACAGAAAGAACAGTAAAGAATATTTTTATTATTTGTTGTCATTTTAATTTTTATAACGAATCAATTTAATTACTCTATTATATAAGACTCACACTAATCAAGTTTCGAATAATGATGACTCAATATATTGTGTATTAAGATCTTTTTTCTACTACTTCGTCAATAAGACCAAAAGATTGTGCGACATCTGCTGTCATAAAATTATCTCTTTCAAGAGCAGATTTTATTTCATCAACACTTTTTCCGGTGTGTTTAGAATAAATTTCATTAAGCCTTTTCTTCAAAGACAAAACTTCGTTTGCGTGGATCTCAATATCAGTTGCCTGACCTTGAAAACCTGCGGATGGTTGGTGAACCATTATTCTTGAATTTGGTAACGAAAATCTTTTTCCTTTAGTGCCTGCAGCAAGTAAAAACGAACCCATTGAAGCTGCTTGACCAATGCATAAAGTAGAAATATCTGGCTTAACATATTGCATAGTGTCATAAATACCAAGACCAGCTGTAACCAAACCTCCTGGGCTATTAATATATAAATAAATTTCTTTTTTTGGATCCTCAGCTTCTAAAAATAATAATTGAGCAGTAACTAATGATGCAACGTTATCATTAATTTGACCTGTTAAAAAAATAATTCTCTCTTTTAGTAATCTAGAATAAATATCATAAGCTCTTTCACCTTTGCTAGATTGCTCAACAACCATTGGTACAAGATTGCTCATATGTTCTGATAATTTTGTTGTCATAAGTTGATTCGTTCTACTTATACAACTTGAGATTACTTTTTGCTAACTTTTTTTGCTTTTTTAGCTGCTGGCTTTGATTTTGCCTTTTTAGTTGCAGGTTTTTTTTCTTTCGCAGATGTTGTGGAAGATTTTTTCTTAGTTTCTTTTTTTTCTTTACCATGGTTATGGTCATGATCATGGTCGTGTTTATGAGCTTCTTTTAAAATCTTTTCAGCCTCTTCTTTTGAAATTTCTTTTTTATTTGCTTTACCTTTTTCTTTAATTAAATTTAAAATTTTTTCTTCATATACGGTTCCTCTTAAACTCGCTAATGCAGATGGATTTTTTTGATAAAAATCCATAACCATTTTTTCTTGACCCGGCATCATTCTTAGTTGTTTTTGCACTTCTGCTTGAACTTCTTGTTCTGTTACTTTAATTTGATTTTTTTCACCAAACTCGTTTAGAATTAATCCAGTTTTAATTCTTGTTTTCGCTTTTTCTTCAAAATCTTTTTTATTTTTCTTAGTTTCTTCCTCAGACATACCTTGTGAAAGAACTTTAACTTCTTCCTCAATTAAGTTTTCTGGAACTTCATCTATTTTAATTTTTTCTATTTCTTTTAAAATTTGGTTTTTAGATAATTGATCTAGAGAATTTTTATATTCATCATTAATTTGTTTTGAAATTAATGTTTTTAAATCTTTTAAATCTTTTGCTCCTAAATTTTTTGCAAAATCATCATCAATTTTTACTTCTTCAGATTGCTTAACACTTAAAATTTTACAATTAAATTTAGCTTTTTTGTTTACTAATTCTTTTTCTGGGAAATTTTCTGGCAAAGTTGCTTCTACAACTTTTTCATCATCTTTCTTAACTCCGATTAATTGCTCATCAAAGCCTTTTAAAAATAAATCTTTACCTAAAGTTAATTGAGTATTTTTTCCTTCACTTCCTTTAAAATCCTTACCATGAACTGTTGCTTTGTAATCTAAAGAAACTAAATCACCTTTTTTGGCTTTTGTATCAGGACTTACTTCCTTAAAATTTGGTTGGTTTTTTGCTATTTCTTTTATTCTTTTATCAGTTTCACTCTCATCAATTTTAACGGTGTATTCGTCAAATTTAATATTTTCTAAAGATTTAATTTCTACTTTTGGTAGCTCTGTTACTGATAAAACATATTCTAAATCTTTGTCTTCACCGTAAGTCTTTAAATCAAGTTTTGGTTGACCAGCTGGTTTTATCTTTTTTTCCTCTAATGCTTTAGTTGATGTTTCTTTTAAAACTTTATCTAAGACCTCTCCAAAAACTGCTTTACCAAATTGTCTTTTTAAAATTTCTTTTGGAACTTTACCTGGTCTAAATCCTTTAAGGTTTACACTACCTTTAATCTCTTCATATTTTTCATCCATGTAAGAGTTCATTGTCTCTTTATCGATAAAAATTTTAAGATCTTTATTTAAACCTTTTTTATTTTCTACTGTAATTTTCATAATATCTTAATGGTAGGGCGAAAAGGACTCGAACCTTCACATGTTGCCATATTGGTTCCTAAGACCAACGCGTCTACCAATTCCGCCATCGCCCCACAAATTACGAGGTTTTATATATTATTGAAACTATTTGTCCAATGACAATTGTTAAAAAATTATCTATTTATCTAATAAAATTTATATTAATTTATAAAAAATGATTATTTCACCTTGTATAAGTATTTGTAAAACTGATCCAACAACAGGCTATTGTTATGGTTGCGGAAGAAGTAATGATGAAAAACGACTTTGGAAGCTTGAAGAAACAACTGATGATTGGAAAAAAGAAAATATAATTCAAATTGAAAAAAGGCTGACTGGTTGGCAACTTGAAAGTTTTAAAGAATCGTACTCTTATAAAATCAAGAATGGCATGTCTCTTTTCAAAAAAAACTTAATCAAAGAGTAATATAAAATATGAGCAAAGTTAAAATTGTAAGTATTATCTACGCTATAGGTATAATTATTGGTGCTTTATTCTTTGATGTTTGGGGAGCAGATACCACCCCTTTTAAAACATTGTCTGTATTTGCATGGACTGTAATATTTATTATAGCTTTATTTTTTGTAGATAAAAATGAGAGAAAATAAGTTTTTAATATTTTTTTTATCATTTTTTTTTATATCCTTAAATTCATATTCTGAAATTATTGTATTAAGTAAATGTGATCATAAAGAAGATAGTTTTTTAAAAAATGAATATATTTTAAATCTTAATGAATTAATTATGACAAGAAATTATGTTTATACCGAAAAAACATACCAAAAATATAGAATTACAGATTTAAGCGTAAAAAAATCTAATTCATACGTTAGAAATATTTATGAGGAAAATGGAAAAATACTAACTTTAAAACATGGTTACCCTCAATTCTATACACAAATTTTATTTGAAAAAAATAAACCGAATATATTTATGAAAGCAGTATTAAATGGTATTGAAAGTTTGTCAAAAATATCTAATTGTAAAAGGGTAGAGAAATTTGATCAAAGAAGTTAATTTTTATTTTTTTTTTCTTGTTTATTTTTTAAAAGTAATTTCTTTTTAATTTCAAATTTACTATTTGTAATATTTGATCTGTGCTTTGCGTATGCTTGTTTTTGTGCTTGTCTCATTGCTCTTTTAGATGACATAATAATTTAGTTTAATATTCAATTTCTACAGTATCAATAACTTTTAAACTTTTATCCGATACAACAATCTCTCCTGATGATGGTGCATAATTTAAAATCTCAGAAATCACTACATAATGTGTAACAAAAACTAAATTTTTATCTTTATCCCAAGTACTAATAAAATTATCAAAATCAATAATTTGCTTTTTTCTATTATTAGCAAATTTTGCACTAAAAAAAGAATTTAGAAAATTTTTAGTTTCGTATTTTTTAAAAGCAATAGATGCTGTTTCTTTACATCGACACCATTCACTAGAGTAAACTTTTTCAATTAATATTTTATTTTCCTCAAAAAAATCACCAATTTTTTGTGATTGAACTCTACCACTATCACTTAAATTTCTTTGAGTTTTACAATCTTTAATATTAAAATTATCTGGATCACCACCACCAGGAGCATAAGCATGTCTTATGAAAATTAATTTTCCACCCTTTTGCAATTCACTTATTAAAGTTTTTTTTGAATCTGCTTTAACTGCGGGATTAATGCATATAAATATTATGACTAAATAATTTAAAATTTTCATTTATGAATATTAAAATAGATAGTTTAAATAAAACAATTCTTAAATGTAAAAAATGTCCAAGGCTTGTTAATTTTGTAAAAAAAATTTCAACAGAAAAAAGGAAACAAAATATTAATGAAACTTACTGGGGAAAACCAGTTACAGGTTTTGGTAAAATTGATGCAAAAATCTTAATAATTGGATTGGCTCCAGCAGCACATGGGGGCACACGAACAGGAAGAGCTTTCACAGGTGATAAATCTGGAGACTTTTTATTTAAATGTTTGTTTAAAGCTAAAATTTCAAACCAACCAAATTCAGAAAATCTAAATGATGGTCTTAAATTAGAATCAACATATATAACTAATATTTTAAAATGTGTTCCTCCAGGTGACAAACCTAAAATAGAAGAGCTTAATAATTGTTCAAAATTCTTTGATAGCGAAATTTATAATTTAAAAAAATTAAAAACTATTATTGCATTAGGAAAAGTGGCATTTGATAATTGTGTGAAATTTTATAAAAAAAAATACAATTTAAAAGAAAAGATAAAATTTATTCACGGAAAATCATATTTACTACCAGGAAATATAAAACTAATTGCCTGTTATCACCCTAGCCCTAGAAATGTAAATACAAATCTAATATCTGAAAGAATGATTGTAGATTTATTTAAAAAAGTTAGAAAAATATCTATAAACTAGAAGTATAGGGTTTAAAGTCTGATAAAATTTTATCTGGTATTTTAACTGGCTTAAATTTTTGATTTATAAATACTAAATGAATTTTGGCTTCTACAATCAATTGCTCATCTTTAAATATTGATTGATTCATTAAAAAAGAAGTTTTTGTTGTAGAAACTATAAAAGATTTGATTTGTAAATCATCTTCCAAATATGCAGATTTTTTGTATTCAATATTGCACGATTTAACAATTATAAGAGCATCAAAAATATTTTTTATTTTTGTATTGCTTAATCCAATAGTTGATAGTGCTTCAGTTCTGGCTCTTTCTAAATATTTTAAATAATTAGCATAATACACCACTCCGCCAGCATCTGTATCCTCATAATATACTTTAACATTATGAGTAAAGCTTTTTTGCATAAATTAATAATATCAAAAAAAAAATAGAAATATAACCTATATATTAATTAATCTGCTGAAAAATAAATATTCTGAAAATAAGAAATTGATTTCATTTTAGAATTATCAGTATCAGCCATTATAGCTAGGCCATCTAATTCATTCACATCTAAATCGTGAAATTTTTTAAAATCATGTTTAACATTAGCTTTTACTGTTACCCATTCATTCAAATTATCTTTTGTAGTTGCTAACACATTATCTATTGATTTTTTTGTATAAGGACTTGGCCAACTCTTGCCAACTAAACTATTGCTTGAGAAAACATAATTAATTGCTCTATTTGAGAGTGGTGTTGCTCCAGTTTTTTTCACTGCAAAAACTCTAGCTGCAAAATCATGACCTTTTTTAGAATTCTCATTAATGCCTTGTAAATCTTTTTCTATTTTCCATGTTATATTTATAAACGGGGTCTTGTTTAGGTCAATTTTAACCTCTTTTCCTAAGCCGGAAGCAGCGTTATCAGCAACTGCTTTTAAAAAATTACCATTCTCATTTGATCCAACAGTATAAACTGTTTTGTTATCTGCTCCTCTAACCTTGCGAACATTGAGTTCTGAAAGCTCTTGCTCTGTAAATTTAAAAATATTCATATTTTCAGCGAATACAGAGTTAAGAAAAATTAATGATGCAATAAAAATATAAAATAATTTAAACATGATCTTCTTATAGATAAATTATTTATAAATTCAATATTCAGTCACAATTTAAACATTCTAAATTCAAGATTGATTGCTAATTAAAATATATGAAAATAATATCTGTATTCTTGCTCCTAATTTATTGGTCAGTTATGATTTTAGTACCTTTATCATCAAATGACATAAAACTAAGTAGATTAAAAATTACCAAAAATAACAAATTTAATAATTAATCTAAGGAATTAATACAATTTTAGGTGATGAGCATGTTCCGTCATGTATTTGCTTGAAAGCACTTCCACCATTTTTAAGCTGTCTATATTCAATCCAGTCTAAATTTCCTATATCTTTATTTACTAAAATCTTAATAGTGTCACTAAAATCTTGGTTGGTGTAACAATAGGTTCCTATAAACGTAACCTCTTGCAAAGTTGCCTTCCTAAAATTAAACTCTCCTGCTGGCTGAGTTAGACCAATGTGAATTATAGATCCACCGGGTTTTACTACAGAAATTGCCTGTTGTCTTGACACTTCCAAGCCAACAGTGTCAAATACTATATCAAAACTATCACTTTTAACTTCTTTATCTGTTGGGCCAACAAACTTTGCATCAAAATATTTTGAACACTCATTCAATCGTAATTTATTAGGATCTGACATAACTATATTATTATTTTTTTTAATTTTATGTAAAATCAGTGAACACAATAATCCAATAGCACCTGCTCCTTGTACTAGAATTCTACAATCTTTAATATCTTTCTTTAGTGAGTTTTCTCCAATTAATACTGCGTGGTAAGCAACAGCTGTCGGTTCTGCGACTGCAGCTTCTGTTACATCTAATTTTTTTGGAATTTCATAGATATTTGTATTTGGAACTGTGATTAATTCTGCAAATGCACCCTGTCTTTCGTAAGGTCTATTCATTCCCAACAAAACTCTATTTGGGCATAAATGTTCTCTTTTGTTATTGCAAAACTCGCATTTACCACATGTAATCAAAGGATTTAATACTGCAATTTTATCTTTTAACTTTCCATTTGTGATTCTTCCGCTCACTTCATGACCAAGTATTAAAGGCGGCACCCTTCTTTCATCTTTACCGTGATAAGCGTGCATATCAGAACCACAAATACCTGATGCTTGAACCTCTAGGATACTTTCTCCCTCTTTTTCTACAGGATCCTTTTCATCTCTATAAGTTAGCTCTTCCACACCAGTATAAACTAAAGCTTTCATATTATTTTTTTGCTAACAAGTAATAAGTTATCCATGCAATAAATGCACCTATTATCCAAGCATAAGATTGTAAAAACATTAAATTAGTATTCCAAATTGTAGACGCTGAAAAAATAAATCCTAATATTAAAGAATACACACCTTTTATATGCCAACCACCCGAATAATAATAAGTACTCTCTTTATCTATAGAATATAAATCTTTATTACTTAATTCTTGATTTTTAATTAGATAATAATCAGCCACCATCACCCCAAATAAAGGGCCAAAAAAAGCACCAAAGGTATCCACAAAGGACAAAATTCCGATTTGACTTAATACTGTTAACCAAAATATTGCGATCAATAGACCAAAGAATGAAATTAAATAACCGGCGCTTTTTATGCTTAGTTTAGAAGGTGCAAAATTTATTAGAGAGTATTGGGATGGTATGAAATTAGCGACTAAATTTGTAGAAGCTGAAGCAACTATTATGAAAAATAAAACAATAATTGTTATATGTATATTGTCAAACTTTCCAATGATATCTGTTGGATTAGTAAAAATTCTATTCATATCTGAAAACTTTTGATTAAGAAAAACATCAGATCCTGTCACAATAAAAACAGATAAAAAAGAAAAAATAATTAAATTTAAAATTAAACTTAAATTTCCTTTTTTTAATTCCTTCTCATTTTTTACATATCTTGAAAAATCACCAAAGCTAATTATCAAAATCGAAAAGTAGGCAAATATTGTTCCTGCGACTGTTAATAAAGGTGCTAAATTATTGATATTTAAAAAACTATTTAGATTAAAAATACTTGAGAATGCCTCAGTTGTTATTTTAACATCACTCAATAAAACAACAAAGAAAAAGATGAGCATACCAACGTAAACTATGATAGCTGAAAAATTAATTATTTTTTTATTATATTGAATACCAACGGTAAATAACAAAGTCTGAAGAATAATTGAAATACATATAGCAGACCAATCAATAATATTTAGACCATAATAAAAAATCATAAAAAGTTCTTGCTCCAGTAATGAATTATCAATTGAGAAAATTGCTATCCTAACCAAGTAAACTAATATTTTAGATAAAAAATATGTTTGAATACCAAATAAAAAAATTCCGACTAAACTTCTTATTAATCCAAATAATTTAGCGCCATTAATTCCTAAAGATGATCTTAACAATACTGCAAATGGTAAACCAAATTTTTGAGAAGGTTTCCCAATTGCATTTGAGAATAAATAAACAAAAAAGGATCCCAATATAATTCCAAAAAATACGACAAACACATTTAAGCTATACATTAAGTACAATGAAGATATTAATGAGAAACCAATTACACTTTGCACATTGGCACCCCAGAAACAGAAAAGATCTTTCCAACCCCAAGTTTTGTAATTTGGATTGACTGTTACCAGGTCCCAATTTGATAAAGAATATTTTACTTTTGGCTGATTCACTAAATTTATTTTAAACTAATAAATTCTACTGTCCATATAAGAGAGTTGGCAACCATAAGGCAATTTTAGGAAATATGATAATTAAAACTAACCCTATAATTTGCAGAACCATAAATTGCATCATTCCATAATAAATATCTTTTAAATCCCATTCTGGAACTACGCCCTTTAAAAAATATGCTGAGAGTGCTACAGGTGGGGATAGCCAGGCGGTTTGGAGATTAACAGCTACTAGTATTGCAAACCAAGTTAAATTAAATCCTAACGCTTCTACTAATGGCAAAATTATTGGAACAATAATCATAACTATCGGTACCCATTCTAATGGCCAACCCAACAAAAATATCATGACCATAATCATTCCTAAGATCAGATATTTATTCATTTCTAAACCTAATAAAAATTCTGTTAATAAAGTTGGTGTTCCCAATCTGGCAAATACTGCTCCAAAAAAATTTGAGGCTGCAACTAAAACCATAATCAAAGCTGTAATTTCTAAAGTTTTAACTAAAGCTTCTTGAAGTTTAGATAAGGTTAATTTTTTATATGCTAATGAAAGTAGCAGTGCACCCATTGCACCACAACCAGCAGCCTCTGTAGGTGTAGCAAAACCAAATAAAATACTTCCTAATGCTGCAAAAACTAATGCTGCAGGTGGAACTAAACCTAAAAAAAACTCAATCCAAACTTCTTTCATACTAGCAGCTCGCATCTCTTCTGGAAGAACAGGCCCTAGTTTTGGGTTTATCATACATCTGATTGTGGTGTAGCCTGCATATAAACTTGCAAGAAGAATTCCTGGAATAATTGCAGCTGCAAATAAATCTATAACTGGAATTTCCATTATTGGCCCCATAACTACAAGCATGATACTGGGTGGAATTAAAATTCCCAAAGTTCCACCAGCTGTAATTGTACCTGCAGCAAGTTTTACATCGTAATTTGATCTGTTCATTGATTTTGCAGCCATAATTCCCAGGATAGTAACTGAGGCACCAACTATTCCAGTTGCAGCTGCAAAAATAACTGAAACAAATAATACTGCGTAGTATAATGAGCCCTTAACTCTAGCTAACATCATCTGGAAGGCTGAAAATAACCTTTCCATTAAACCTGCTTGTTCCATCATTATTCCCATAAACACAAACAGCGGAACGGCGGCGAGAGTTTGTTCGGTCATAACCATCGAAAATTGGAGCGTCATTAAATAAAAAACTAATTTTCCAAATCCTAAATAACCAAATACAAAACCTAAAAAAATCAAAGTGAAAGAAATTGGAAATCCAACAAAAATCGCAAAAAGCATTACTCCAACTAAAATAAAACCTAAAATAGCTGGATCAATTAATTCTGCTATCATTTATTCTCTCCTGGCCATTCACCCTTTTTAGCTGCCCAGTAACTCTTAAGTAATTCTGAAAATCCTTGGATAAGTAAAAATATAATTCCAATTAATAAACATGTTTTGATTGGCCACATATATGGCATCCAGGTAGTATCCATTCCTCTTTCACCTCTTTGGATAGATTCTACAACAAATCCAAAAGTCATATAAAAAAATACTATTAGACCCGGGAAATAAAATAAAAGATACAGCCAAAAGTCGATTAATCCTTGGTTTTTAATTTTAAAATTTCTGTATAAAAAATCTGCTCTAATATGAACTCCTTTTGAAAGTGCATAACCTGCACCCAGCATAAAAAGAGCTCCATATAAAAATCTGCTAATATCATAAGCCCATATTGTCGGTGCTAAAAATAATTTTCTAGCAAGTACCTCATAGGTCATAGCAAAAATAAGTGGCATTAGTATCCAACAGACTACACTGCCAACTCGCTTGCTAAATTTGTCTATATTGATTATAGACTTTGCCATCCAAGATGGCATATCTTCTGGCATTTTTCCCGAACCACCTCGTCTTTCGGCAATCATTTCATCTGAAATATCTAATTTACTTGGTTCTTCAGCCATAAAATTTTTATTAAAAAAAAATTAGAGCGGACTAATAAGTCCGCTCTAATGTTCTAATTATTTAATGATTACTTTAATGTTGCTGCGTGAGCCATTCCTAGCTTCGCATTTGACATTTGAGCACCACTCCAGAAAGGAACTGCTTTATCAGCAAATACTTTCATAGAGTCATAAACTTCTTTGAAAAATGCATTTTTTTCAGCATTTTTGTTCAAAGTTGCTTTAGCAGCTGCCATGTACTCAGTGAAGTAGTCAGACGGAGTATCTTCTAAAATCACTCCATGTTTTGTTGTAAGTTCTTGTAAAGCCTCACCATTTGATAAAATTCTATAACTTAAAGATTTTATCAAAGACGCATCAGCCGCTACTTCAAGAGACTTCTTCTCATGTGCAGTCATAGCATTATAAGTTTTTCCAGTAATATAAAAGTCAGCATTTACCACTACTTGGTGTAAACCTTGTAAATAATAGTGCTTTAAAACTTTTTGGAAACCAAAAGTTAAGTCTGGCTTTGGACAACACCATTCAGCAGCATCAATAGTTCCTGCCTCTAAAGCTGGTAGAATATCTCCACCACCCATAGCAACAGATGCTATACCAATGTCTTTATAAGTTTGTCCTGGAATTCCTGGAGGAGTTCTGAATTTATATTTTCTAAAATCAGCCATGTCTTTAATTGGTTTTGGAAACCAACCTAAAGCCTCTGGTCCAACAGGTTGAAGCATAAATCCTTTGATGTCTCTACCCATTTCTTTCCATAATTGATCATAAAGCGCTTTTCCACCACCATATTGGAACCAAGATAAAAACGCTAAATTATCTATACCTATTCCACCACCAGCTACTGGAGAACCAAATAGCATTGCAGCAGGGTGTTCGCCTGACCAATAGTGAGTCCATGCAAATCCACAGTCAATCAAACCTTTGTCAACAGCATCTAGAGTCTCTTTAACTCCAACAACTGCTCCTGCAGGTAAGATTTCGAATTTTAAAGATCCACCAGTTAATTCAGTAACTGTATCAGTAAAGTCCTTTAACATCTTAACTTCATCAGCTTTAGTGTTAAGAACTGTCTGACATTTTAGTGTTTTTGCAGCATTAGCATTTGAAATAAATCCAAACACCATCGCAACTGCAAATAACATTGAAATGATTTTTTTCATATCGTTTTTCCCTCTCATTATTTTTAAAAATGAAAGCTTGTCAAAGAATGAAATCTAAAACAAGTGTTAATATTGGATTATTTCAATTTTTTTGTGTACAGAAATGTTACAAATAAAAAAATTTTAATTTATAAGAGTTCTAAGTAATGGATAATTTTGATTATATTATAATTGGTGCTGGATCAGCTGGATGTGTTCTTGCTAACAGAATTTCGTCTAATCCTAAAAATAAAGTATTACTTTTAGAGGCAGGTGGCAAAGATACTAATCCATGGATACATATTCCTGGAGGGTATTTTAAAACAATGCATAATCCTGAGACAGATTGGTGTTTTAATACAGAGGAAGAGCCTTTCTGTGATAATAGAAAGATGACTTACCCAAGAGGAAAAACGCTTGGAGGTAGTTCTTCTATTAATGGAATGCTTTATATTCGAGGTCAATCAAATGATTATAATTATTGGAGACAATTAGGAAATGTAGGATGGTCATGGGAAGATGTACTTCCTTATTTCAAAAAATCTGAAGATTTCCAATTTGGAAAAAATGAATTTCACGGTTCTGGTGGACCTTTAAAGGTAGAAAAAATTAGATCTACATTCAAAGTTTTAGACTTATTTTTAGAAGCTGCAGAGGAATTTGGATATAAAAAAACTGATGATTTTAATAACGGCGATAATGAGGGAATGGGATATTTTCCTTTAACAGTAAAAAATGGTTTTAGATGTAGCACAGCAGTTGGATATTTAAATCCTGTAAAAAGTAGAAGTAATTTAAAAATTATAACTAAAGCTCATATAAAAAATATTGAATTTGAAAATAAAATTGCCAAAAAAGTAAATTTTTGGACTGGTGATAAGTTAAATACTGTTCAAGCAAATAATGAAATCATTTTAAGTGCTGGTACTATTGGATCTCCACATATTCTTCAAGCTTCAGGTTTGGGGCCAGCTAAATTATTAAAAGATAACGGTATTGAAGTATTAATGGATAATAAAAATATAGGCCAAAACTTAACTGACCATCTAATGTTAAGACCTGTATATAAGATAAAAAATTTAGAAACATTAAATGATATTTATTATAGCTTTACTAAAAAAATATTTACTGGATTAAAATTTTTCTTAACACGAACTGGTCCTCTTACAGTTGGTGCTAGTTATTTGTGTGGTTTCGTAAAGAGTGATCCACACTTAGAAACTCCTAACTTACAATTTCATGTTTCTCCTGCTAGTACAGATCTCTTAGGAAAATCATCGTTACATAAATTTCCTGCTTTCACACCAACCATTACTAATGTAAGACCTACTAGCAGAGGATCTATTGAACTTAAATCCTCCGATACAAGAATTCCTCCAAAGATTAAAATGAATTATCTATCTACAGATGAAGATAGAGAAATAGCAGGTAAGTCTCTTAAAATAGTAAGAAAAATAGTTATGGATTCCAAAGCCTATAAAGATTATGGACCTGAAGAATTAAGACCAGGTATAAATATTACTGACAATGAGCAGTTAGCCGTTGAAGCGGGGAAATTTGCTAATACAATTTTCCATCCTGTCAGTACGTGTAGAATGGGTAAAGATGAAAATGCAGTCGTATCTGATCAATTAAAAGTTCATGGAATAAAAAACCTAAGAGTGATTGATGCATCAGTAATGCCTTATATCACCTCAGGAAATACTAATGCTCCAACAATAATGATTGCGGAAAAAGGTGCTGACATGATACTACAGCAGTAATGTTTGCAGAATTTTTTACACCTGAACAAATAGCAATAGTAACTCAAATAATTCTTATTGATTTAGTTTTAGCGGGTGACAACGCAATAATAATTGGAATGGTTGCATCTAAATTTCCAGTTGAACAAAGAAAAAAAGTAATTTTTTGGGGAATCGGTGGTGCTGTAATTTTAAGAATAATACTGACTTTACTTACAGCTTATCTGCTACAAATCACTGGTTTAAGATTAATTGGTGGATTGTTGTTACTTTATATTGTGTACAAGCTTTATGTAGACGTAATAAAAGGATCAGAAACAGAAGAGGATGTAAAAGTAGATAGTTCAAGTTTTCTTAAAGCAATTTGGACTGTTTTACTGGCAGATTTTACAATGAGTTTAGATAATGTTTTGGGTGTTGCCGGTGCAGCTGGTGATCACTATGGACTTCTTGTATTTGGATTAATATTATCAATTGTTTTAATGGCAACTGCAGCAACTTTAATTTCTGGATGGATTAAAAAATATAGATGGATAGCTTGGCTTGGATTATTAGCCATTTTAATTGTAGCTGTCGAGTTGATTTACACAGATATTAAAATATTATTCTTTTAATGTATCTTCAAAAAATAAATCTAAAAAACAAATATACTTTAGTTACAGGTGCGGGTAAAGGACTGGGAAGAGCATGTTCAATTGCGTTAGCTGAGGCAGGTGCAACCGTTATAGCTTTAAGCAGAACATCTTCGGATCTTAATAAATTAGAGAAGGATATCAAAAAAGTTAAAGGTAAAATTATTAAAGTTTCATGCGATGTAATGAATTATGAAGATTTAAAACAAAAATTAGATAAAATTAAAATTATTGATGTGTTAGTAAATAACGCTGGAACTAATATTCCAGAGCCTTTTGAAAAAATAAAACAAAAAAGCATGAATTATCTTGTGGATTTAAATCTTAAGGCAGCATTTAATGTAGCGCAACTTGTAGTTAAAAAGATGCTCAAAAACAAAAAAAGACCTGGTTCAATTATAAATATGTCGTCTCAACTAGGGCATGTTGGTATGAGTGGTAGAAATGTTTACAACATGACAAAATTTGGGATTGAAGGATTGACTAAAGGAATGGGAGTAGAGTTAGCTAAAAAAAATATCAGAGTTAACAGCGTAGCTCCTACTTTTGTTGAAACTCCAATGGTTAAAAAATTTTTTAAAAATAAAAAATTTAAAAAATTAGCTCTTGGAAATATACCTATTGGAAAGGCAGCTACTGAGAGTGATGTTGCAACTACTGTTTGCTTTTTAGCTTCTTCAGCATCATCAATGATTACAGGTACATCAATAATTATAGATGGTGGATGGACAGCTCAATAATTTATAGATTTTTTTTTGTTTTTTTAATTTTTGTATCACCAGTAAAAGCTATTGAATTCCAAGGTAAATTTCTACAAGGTCATTTTATATTAGGTAAAACTGATCCTAATGCTAAAATTTTGGTTGGAAAAAAAGAAGTAAAAGTTTCAAAAGATGGTTTTTTTGTATTTGGTATAGATCGAGATCAAAAATATGACTTAACATTTACAAAAATTATTAATGGAAAAAAATTATTAACTACAAAAAAAGTTTTAAAAAGAAAATATAATATACAAAGAATAGATGGTCTGGCAGAGAGTAAAGTCACCCCTCCTGAATCTGTTTATAAAAGAATTAAAAAAGAAAATAATGCAATTGGAGAAGCTAGAGCAATAAATTCTGATTTACAATTTTTTAAAGAAAAATTTATAATGCCAGTTGAAGGTATAATCAGTGGTGTTTATGGTAGTCAAAGAATTTTAAATGGTAAACCAAGATGGCCTCACTATGGAATAGACATTGCAGCTAAACAAGGAACGATGATTAAATCTTCTGGTGCAGGTATTGTTACTATGGCTGAAGATGATTTATATTATACAGGAGGTACAGTTATAATGGACCATGGTCATGGAATATCAACTATATATTCTCATTTAGAAAATGTATTAGTCTCAGTTGGTGATCAAATTAATCAAGGAGATATAATTGGAACTGTAGGATCTACAGGAAGATCAACTGGACCACACTTAGATTTTAGAATTAATTGGTTTCAGACAAGACTTGATCCCATGTCTGTATTAAAATAATTAAATTATATGAGAAAAACATTAAAAGATAGGATTTCAGATAATTTAGTTAATGCTTTTCTAAAGAATAAAATAATTTCTCCTATTCCAAGTAAATTTACAAAAAGACTGACTGAAGCTAATAAATTTAGAAAACTTTGTGAAAGTAAGATCAAGGATCCTGTCATTGGATTTAAAGTCGGTGGAACTGGATTCCCTTTAATGAAGAAACTTAAGGAAAAGGAACCTTTCTATGCAGCTGTTTATAAAAGAAATTTTTTAAAAAGTGGTAAGCGAGTAAAAATCAATAAGTATGTATTAGGTATAGAGGTTGAAGTTTGCTATTTGATTAAAAAAAAATTTTTTGACTCAAAAATGTTAATTACTAGAAAAAATGTTACAAAATTTATTTCCCATATGGCTCCATGTATTGAGGTAGTTGGATATCGTCAAAAAATAAAAGGAATAAGTTCATATGGTAAATTAAGCAGTGATTTTGGAGTAAATATTAAATTTTTAATTGGTAAAAAGAAAAAATTTAAAAAAATTAAAATAAATAACTTAAAAGCTAATATTTCAAATAAAAAAATCAACCAAAGTGTTAATGGAAATACCAACGCTGTTTACATTAATCCATTAAACTCTCTAAAGTTTTTACTAAACAATATTAAAAAAGATAAAACAAATTTAAAAAAAGATTTTTGGGTCTTTACTGGTTCAACTGTAGGTGTGGTTCCAATTTTAGGTAAGGGATTATACACTGGAAAAATTGAAAAATTAGGATCGGTAAAAGCAAAAATTTATTAATCATTAAATAAAATGTCAGATAACAAAAAGGCAATCTTCTTAATTATAACTTCAGTATTATGTGGGACTTTGATGCTAACATTTTTAAAATTAGCTCAAGAAGATGTAAATGTTTATGTTGCTGGATTTTTTAGATTTTTATTTGGTTTGCTGATTATTTTTCCATATATGTTAAAATCTAAATTAAAAGTATTTAAAACAAATCATCATAAAAAACATTTTTTGAGAGCTTTTTTAAACTTGCCTTCAATGCTTTTATATTTTTCAGCTTTAGTAATGATGCCAATTGAAAAAGCTACTGCAATATCTTTTGTTGTTCCTTTCATAGTAACAATCCTGGCAGTTTTATTTCTTGGAGAAAAAATTTACATTTATAGAAGTTTTGCATTAGTTTTGGGATTTATTGGTATGTTAATAATTTTAAGACCAGGAATAATTGATATCTCTATTGGAGTTTATATGGCACTAGCATCATCTTTTATGTGGTCAGTTGTAATTATAATTACAAAAAGTATTGCAAAAGATGATAGTTCAATCACGATTTTATCTTATGGGTACACATACATGACATTTTTTAGTTTCATTATCGTATTATTTCATTGGCAAACACCTAGTTTACAAACTTTGATTTATTTATTTTTTGGAGGTTTATCTGGTACTTTGTTGCACCTATGTATTAATCACGCATACAAATTAGTAGATGTAAGCATGACACAACCATATTCTTTTCTAAGTTTAGTATTTGCTTCTCTAATTGGTTATTTTGTTTTTAGTGAAACCCCTGATCTCTTCACTTGGATTGGAGCAAGTATTATATTTTTAGGAGTTTTTATTATGTCATATCGTGAAATGAAGCTTGATAAAGAAATAATTAGAAAAAGACTAGATATAAAATCTTAAATTAATTTAGATATCGGATTTAGCCCTATAACGTTCATAGAGTAACCTAGTTTTGATTCCTAAATTTAAAAATGGCTGCGGAGGTAATAAAGTTGGTTTATTTCTTTTTTCGATAATTTTAATTTCATCTGAGTTTTTATTGCTTGCCTTAATAGCAATTTGTTCTCCAAATAATGTTCCAACTCCTATACCAGAACCATTATAACAACCTGCTACAAATATATTTTCTTTGATTTTTTCAAAAATTTGAGAACTATTTCTTGTCCTAGATACTATACCTGACCAGGTAGATTGAATTATATTTTCTGGTAATTCTGGAAACCTTTTTTTGATTCCAATTTTTTGAATTAATGATCTTTTAATTAAATCAGCTTGTAACATTTTAAATGGACTATGAACCTCTGCTGTATTTCTGATTAAAATTCTTCTATCTTTAGTCATCCTCACAGTGGCTCCCATAGGTCTAATAGGTAATACTCCCCATTCTTTTGGTTGACCTATTAATTTAAATTCCATATCTGTCAAAGGTCTTGTCATGCTAGCTGTGAGCGTTATTGGAAAATTATAATTAACTTTAATTCCTAAAGATTTCAAAAAACCATTTGTGGCAAAAATGATTTTTTTAGTTTTTACTTTTGCATTTTTAAACTCACACGTAATATAATCTTTTAATGAAGACCAATTTAACAGACTACTATCTTCATATAATTCTACACTAGCAGGTAAAGCACTAACCATGGATCTAGCTAATTTTCCAGGATGTAATAAAATTCCACCTTTTGTATAGAGTGCAATATTATAAAATCTTGTACCTAGTTTTTTTGACAAATCATTATTATCTAATAATTTATGATTAAATCCTAATTTAGAAAGAGTATCTGAAAAATTCGTCAATATTTTTTTATCCTCTATTTTTGATGAAGCAAAATATTTTCCACATTCATTCCAATCACAGTCAACTTGATGTTCTTGAATAAATTTTTTTACAACATCAATACCTAGAGAATAAATATCAGATTTTTTTTTATAATTTTCTAATTGCTTATTAGAAGTAAAACCATCATTAAGAGTTGTATCTACCAAGTATCCAGAATTTCTAGAGCTTGCTCCCTCACCTGCTGTTTGAGCATCCACTAATATAATTTTTTGATTTGGATTTAATTCAGCTAATTTTCTCGCTGCCGATAACCCAGTATAACCGGCTCCAATAATTAGCCATTCACAGTAATGATTATTTTTTAAAGATGAAGATTTAATTCGAGGAGTTAGATCATTAATCCAGCTGCAATAATTATCATTAGTAACATCCATTCAATTACAATATGACAATTGATTGTTATTTAAAAGATTTTAAGAATTTAAAGAAGGTTGTTTCTTCATATCCTCTTTTTTAATACCCGCAACTCTAACTGGTTTCTTCATAGCATCTCTTCTAAAAGGTTCGCCAAGTTCTTGGTTTAAAATAACTTCTATAAAGGTAGTAATACCTTTCTTTTGATCTTCACATGATTGTTTAATAGCATTTGTAGTTTCTTCCATTGTTTTAACAGTTACACCTTTTAAACCACAAGCATCAGCAACTTTAGCGTAACTTAACTCTGGATCTAACTCAGTACCAACAAAGTTATTATCAAACCAAAGTGTAGTATTTCTTTTTTCTGCTCCCCATTGATAATTTCTGAAAATAACCATTGTTATTGCGGGCCACTCTTCTCTTGCACATGAGCTCATTTCATTCATGCTTATTCCGAAAGCACCATCACCAGCAAATCCGATAACAGGAGTGTCTGGACAACCAATCTTTGCTCCCAATATTGATGGAAATCCATAACCACAAGGACCAAATAAACCAGGAGCTAAATATTTTCTTGGTTTTTCAAAAGTTGGATAAGCATTTCCTATTGCACAATTGTTGCCAATATCACTTGATATAATTACATCATCAGGCATTCCTACTTGAATTGCTCTCCATGCTTGTCTTGGTGACATTCTATCTGCATCTCTTTCTCTTGCTTCTTTGTTCCAAACTGTTCCTTCATCATCATCTTCATGATCTAAACTTGAAAGTTTTTGTAACCAAGCAGATTTAGTTTTATGAATTAAATCTTTTCGAGCTTGTCTATCAGTATCACCAGCATTTGATGATAATTTTGCTAAAATTTGCTCTGCAACAAGTTTTGCATCTCCGCTTATTCCTACTGTAACTTTTTTGGTTAAACCTATTCTATCAGGATTAATATCAACCTGGATTATATTTGCATTCTTAGGCCAATAATCTATTCCATAACCTGGTAAGGTAGAAAAAGGATTTAATCTTGTTCCTAAAGCTAATACTACATCAGCTTTCGAAATTAATTCCATTGCAGCTTTTGATCCATTGTAACCTAAGGGACCAACCGCTAAAGGATGGCTTCCCGGGAAACTATCATTATGTTGGTAACCTGAACAAACTGGTGAGTCTAATTTTTCTGCAAGTTTTTTTGCGGCTTCAATAGCCCCACCAATTACAACTCCCGCACCAGATAATATAACTGGAAATTTTGCTTTAGACAATAAATCAGCTGCTTTTACAACAGCATCATTTCCTCCACCCTGTCTTTCAAGTCTTACGATTGGAGGAAGATCAATATCAATTACTTGACACCAATAATCTCTTGGAACATTTATTTGTGCTGGTGCTGATCCCCTAATAGCTTTTTCAATTACTCTGTTTAACACTTCTGCCATTCTAGAAGGATCTCTTACTTCTTCTTGGTAACAAACCATATCTTTAAATAAATTCATTTGCTCTACTTCTTGAAATCCTCCTTGTCCCATTGTTTTATTAGCTGCCTGAGGTGTAACTAATAAAAGTGGAGTATGATTCCAATAAGCTGTTTTGATAGGTGTAACTAATCCAGTAATTCCAGGCCCATTCTGTGCAATAACCATTGACATTTTTCCAGTAGCTCTAGTGTATCCATCAGCAATTAAACCACCGTTTGTTTCATGAGCAACATCCCAAAAAGTTATACCGGCATCTGGAAAAATATCTGAAATTGGCATAAAGGCAGAACCTATGATTCCAAATGCATGTTCAATACCGTGCATTTGCAAAACTTTTACAAAAGCTTCTTCTGTTGTCATTTTAGTCATAAAACTAGAACCTCTCTAAAATATGTTAAACTATTTATAAAATTCGTTTGTTAATTTGTGCGATTAATATATAAGATTTTACAAATTTCAAACAAACAAATCGACACGATATGGCAACAGATATAATAATTCACGACGAAAATGACAACGTAGGAGTAGTTGTTATTGAAAAAATCACCTCAAAACAAGATTGCTCTTGTTGGGTTATGGAGAACGACAAAACCGTTGGTATTCAATCTGCAGATGAAATCCCCTTGGGTCACAAGATAGCTATGGTTGACCTTAATGAAGGTGATACAATTATTAAATACGGTCACGACATAGGAAAAGTAGTTAAATCAATTAAAAAAGGTGAGCATGTTCATGTTCACAACGTAAAAACAAAGAAGTGGTAAATAATGGAAATTCCAAAAAGTTTTTTAGGTTTTAAAAGGGAAAATGGAAGAGCTGGAACAAGAAATCATGTAATTATTTTACCGGTTGATGACATTTCAAATGCATGTGCTGAAGCTGTCTCAAATAATATTAAAGGAACAATTGCACTACCACATTCATATGGAAGATTACAGTTTGGTGCAGATTTAGAATTACATTTTAGAACTATGATTGGTACTGCAAAAAATCCCAATGTAGCTGCTGCAATTGTAATTGGGATAGAACCTAAATGGACTAAAAGAATTGTAGATGAAGTTGCTAAAACAGGTAAACCTGTTGAGGGCTTTAGTATTGAAGGAGCTGGAGACATTGAAACGATTATGAAAGCTTCAAAAAAAGCTCAAGAATTTTCTATTTGGGCTTCAGAAAAACAAAGGGAAGAGTGCCCGATAAGTGATTTATGGATTTCAGTTAAATGTGGAGAGTCTGATACTACTTCTGGGCTAGCATCAAATCCTACTGTTGGTAATTTAATGGATAAACTTGAGCCCCTTGGTGTTCATTTATGTTTTGGAGAAACTTCTGAACTAACTGGAGCAGAAACAGTTTGTGAAAAAAGAGGTAAAACTCCTGAAGCTCAAGAAAAATTTAAAAAAACTTGGAACGATTATAATGACTTTATCTTAAAAGAAGCTACTGATGATTTATCTGAAAGCCAACCTACTGCTGGTAATATTGCTGGAGGTTTAACAACTATTGAAGAAAAAGCTTTTGGTAATTTTCAGAAAATTGGTTCAAGACAATTTATTGATGTTTTAACTCCTGCAGAAGAACCTGAAAAAGGCCCAGGATTATATTTTATGGATACTTCTTCTGCTGCAGCTGAATGTGTTACACTTCAAGCTGCAGGAGGATTTAATATTCATTTATTTCCCACAGGACAAGGGAATATAATCGGAAATCCAATCGAACCTGTTATAAAGTTAACTGCTAACCCACTTACAGCAGTTAATATGAGTGAACACATTGATTGCGATGTTTCAAAAATTCTTTCAAGAGAAATGAATTTATCTGAAGCCGGTGATGAACTAATTAAGACAACTTTAAGGGTAGCTAATGGAAGATTAACTTGTGCAGAGGCTTTAGGTCATAGAGAATTTGTGATGACTAAACTCTACAGAAGTGCATAAAAATTTCTGTGGCTATTAAGTTTCAGTATATAAAATCAATTTTTCCAGGTGTTGTTTTAGCTTTAGTTTTTTGTTTGTTCTCTCAAGGAATAAATAATGTTTTAGCGATAGAGATTTTTGGTACTGAAAAAAGTCCAATATCAACAGTTCTAATAGCAATATTGCTTGGAATATTAATGGGAAATGCCTTTACACCAAGACCAGGTATGATGATTGGTTTAGATTTTACCCAACAATACATTTTAAAATTAGGAATTATTTTTTTAGGTATCAGACTTAGTTTTGCTGATTTTATAAAATTTGGTTCTGTTGCGATACCATTAGTGATATTTTGTATTTTGGGAGTATTAATATTAATAAAACTTCTTATAAAAAAAGTCCCTATATCATCAAAAATGTCTTATCTAATTGCTATTGGTACTAGTGTTTGTGGAGCTACAGCAATTGTTGCAACAGCACCAGTTATCAATGCAAAAAAAACAGAAGTTGCTTATGCAATAGCTAATATTACATTATTTGGGGTTATTGCCATGCTTGTTTACCCTTATTTTGCGGAATGGTATTTTGAAAATAATGCTTTGGAAGCTGGCTTATTTTTAGGAACCTCAATTCACGAAACTTCTCAAGTCGCTGCCGCAGGATTAATTTATGATCAACAATTCAATAATCCTGAAACTTTAGATGTAGCAACAGTAACAAAATTAATTAGAAATACTTTTCTAGTAATACTTATACCTTTATTTGCTTTCTTATATAATAGAGGGGAAATTAAGGGCCAAAAATACTCAATTTTGAGTATTTTTCCATATTTTGTAATTGGATTCATTGGCATGATAATTATTAGAAATTTAGGTGATCAATTATTTTCAGTTGAAAGTGATAATTTTTATAACTGGTCTAAATTTATTGAATATTTGAAAATTTCAACAACTGTATTTTTAACAATGGCAATGGCTGCTGTAGGAATTTCAATAAACTTAAGTGAACTTAAATCAATGGGCTATAAACCTTTTGTAGTTGGTTTGATTGCGGCAGTAACTGTTGGAATTATTAGTTTAATATATATAGAAACTTTAAAAATTTTTTAAATTAAGATTTTACTAATAATTTTTTTCTTAGATTTGACATAAAACGTCTAATAAATGCCGCTCCAACACCTAAAATAATAGCAAACATGATTGTAAATAGTCCATAGAAGAAAGGCATCTCTTTTGAAAAATCAATTATAAATTGAGAAAAGAAATTCAGATCTGCACTTGTTGCCTTCGTAGTTCCATTAATAATCTGATCTGCGAAAAAAGTATCATAAGCAATTGCTATACCTACTATAAGCAACAAAATTGCTAACAAAGCTCTTAAACCAGAGCTATCAATTTTTTCTCCTAATTTTTGTCCAACCTGTACTCCTATTATGGATCCTACAACCAACATAAGAACTAGTAACAAATCTATAGACCCATAATTAAATGAATGAAGAAAAGTAACAACCACACTTACAAAAATAGTTACAAATAAAGATGTACCAGGAACTAATTTAGTAGGCATTTTAATTATATAAATCATTGCAGGCACTAAAATAAAAGCACCTCCTATTCCCATGATAGCTGCGATAAAACCAACTAATAGACCAATAATAATTGGAGTAAAAATACTCTCATATAATTTAGATTTTGGAAATCTCATTCTTAATGGAAGACCATGTATCCAATAATGAACATGTAATTTTTTTTTAACTACAACGTTTCTTTTTGCTTTATCTATTTCACCCAAACTTTCAACTAACATTAAAGTTCCGATTATTGCTAATATATACATGTAAGCCAGAGAGATAACTGTATCAATTTTTCCAATACCTTTAAAATAACTAAAAGTGTAAATTCCTAAAGAAGTTCCAATTACACCTCCAATGACGATCATTGAACCCATCTTATAATCTAAAGTATTTTTTAAATAATGAGTTGTGGAACCTGAAACAGAAGTAGCTAAAATATTATTTGCTTCATTAGCAACTGCATAAGCTGGTGGTATTCCCAGGAAGATTAAAAAAGGTGTCATTAGAAAACCTCCACCAACACCAAATAAACCTGAAAGTACTCCGACAATTGCGCTTAATAAAAGTATTTCAATAGGGTTAACAAAAACTTGAGCTATTGGTAAAAATACTTCCATAAAAAATCTTGAAGTTGTTAAAAAACAACTTAATTAAAAGTAATAAACGTTCCAACTAAAATCACTCCCCAATAAGCCGTTAAGCTTGCTATAATTCCTGCTTTAATTAATATTGTTTTAAAATTTGAGAGTTTATTGATAATTTTTACGTTAGAAAGTAACATTTAAACCGTCATTACACCCACAACGAAATTTGTCAAACAATTATTTATTATTAAGTAATTTTTTTAGCCTAGTAGATAGTAGCCCCAAAAACTTTAATTGTGTCGTCCTCAACTCCTAAAACCAATCTTCCAAGGAACTCCCCTGGGATCTCTTTATTTGTCTGTTTAATTAGAACGGTTATATGGTCTCCTCTTCTAAGGCATCCAAACGGTTCAAAAGTTTCTTTAAGATTAGTAATTAGTTTGTTGTTAGCCCACTGCTTGCCGAGCTCTACTTCGTTAGCACCAAAAAGCATTTGAGTGGAGAAATCCTTAGTAAAACCACCATAATCCTTGAGATTAGATGATTTAACTAAATTATCCCAAATAGGTTTGGCTAATTCAAATATCTCGTCGTCTGTTTTAGATAAAATATCCATAAAATTTATTTGAAAAGTTTATTAAGAAGCTTTTTTCTTCTCGTTCTCATCCACTATATGGTAGACAGGAACCTTCTCCATACTAAACTTACCAGTTTTAGGATCTCTTCTTGAAACTGTTAAGCAATGCCAATTATCATCATCAAGTTTCATATGATCGCCTCTATAATAATAACCAGGCCATCTAGTTTCCTCTCTAAACATAGTGTGCTCTGTTACACACTGAGAAGTCAAAGCTCTGTGTTTAAGCTCCCATGCTCTCATAAGCTGGTGATAATCCTCAGCTCCTACGTTTTCAAGATCTTCCTCAAGCCAAGCTAACAATTCTAATCCTCTTTTTAGCATATTAGCATTAGTCATATAGTTTGTAGCTATTCCACCCACATATTCGTCCATTATTCTTTGTAAACGTTGTAAGCCTTGAATAGGTGAAATATAGCTTGGAGATACAGTTCCTCCGGTAATCTCATTTTGAGCAACTGTGTAATTTTCTAAAGGTTTATAAACTTTAACTTTGAAATCTTCACATTGTTTATCTGATACTTTTAAACCCTCAGCTTTTTTGTCCTCAATATATTTTACAGCTGCTTTTGCTGCTAATCTTCCTTCAGTAAATGAGCCTGACGAAAATTTGTGAGCACTTCCACCTACAGTATCACCTGCTCCAAATAATCCATCAATTGTTAACATTCTATTGTAACCCCAGAAATACTCCGGTGGAGACAAATCCTCTGGTCCACTTACCCAAGCTCCAGAACAAGTAGCATGAGAGCCCATTACGTATGGTTCAGACGTTGTTAATTCAGGGTTTGTATATTTTGGATCTATATTTTGAGATGCCCAAACTACAGCTTGACCTACAGTCATTCCTAAAAAGTTTTCCCAACCAACAGTTTCTAAATGTGGATCTTGAAATGCCTCAGTAGTAACCATGTGGATTGGTCCACCACCTGCCATTGTTTCTTGAATAAATGCATGGTTTCTTAAACACGTAGGCGTTGGATGATGATCTATATATTCACCTACTAATTCTTTAGTCTGGTCGTACCATTTCTTCTCGTAGTTTTCACCGTTTGCATTTTGTGTATATGTTTTTAAATGTAAGAAATAAGCTCCAACAGGTCCATATCCATCTTTAAATCTACATAATACAATTCTATTTTCCATTTGTGTCATCTTAGCGCCAGCTGCAATTGGTAATGCATATGCCGAACCATTGCTCCAAGGAGCATACCAAGTTCTACCCATGCCTTCACCAACAGCTCTTGGCTTAAATATGTGTGAAGCTCCTCCTGCTGCAACAATTACTGCCTTTGCTCTAAAAACATGGAAATCACCTGTTCTCATGTTAAACCCTACGGCACCACCCACTCTATTATCTTGAGCCTCATCCATTAAAAGATGAGTAATCATAATTCTATTATAAATTTTGTCTGCAGATTTTTTTGCAGCTTCTGCAACAATTGGCTTATAACTTTCACCGTGGATCATTATCTGCCACTTACCTTCTCTTAAATATCTTCCTGTCTCTTCATTTTTCATCATAGGAAGACCCCATTCATCAAACATATGAACAGTAGAGTCTACATGACGAGCCATGTCATATCCTAAATCTTCTCTAACCATTCCCATCAAATCATTTCTTGCATATCTGACATGATCTTCAGGTTGATTTTCACCCCACTGCATACCCATGTAACAGTTAATTGCATAAAGACCTTGAGCTACTGCCCCACTTCTATCTATGTTTGCTTTTTCAACACAAACAATTTTCATATCTCTACCCCAGTGCCTTGCTTCGAAAGTTGCACCAGTACCGGCCATACCTCCACCAACAACTAATACATCGCAGTCTTCGTAATGAGTTTTGTGCTTAGCCATTAATAATAAACTCCTTTTTTAAAAGACTCTTTTGGAACCGCAGGAAGTTCACCATCAATATTTAGTCCTTCAGGTTCAGTGTAAAGTCTTTGTGAGTTTAATTCTCCTTGTTTTATTTTTTCACCTTCTGCAAGTTTAGGAATAAATTTTCCCCATGGTTTTGTTGTTATTGGTGAAACAAAATCTTTTGTTGTTCCATTTCTAAATTTTATTTTCCAAGAAATAGTTCCCTTTTCCTCTTCACGTCTTACTCTTACGCTATGTCCCATTGGAGCAAAGTCTGCATAACCTCTTACATCAATCGCATGATTTGGGCATGCTTTTACACATGAATAACATTCCCAACAAAAATTTGGCTCTATATTTTTTGCACGTCTGATGTTTTCATCAATGTGCATTATATCAGATGGACAAATATCCACGCAGTGACCACATCCATCACATCTAGTCATATATACAAAAGTAGACATAATTTATTTTCTTTCCTTTTTTGATATCATATTAATAATGTTTTGGCTCTTCTCTTTTTATTCCTAGGCCAAATTGCTCAGGAGCATCTGCAGGAGGTGGTAAATTATCTCTAGAACCGTCTGCTTCAGCCAAATTTTTCTGTATTGCTGCTCCAGGCTTATAGAACATGTGAGCAAATTTTGACCAATAAACTCCACCAAATAAAACTAAATTTGAAACTACAAACAATGCAAAAAATAAGAATGATAAACCTACTTGACCATTAAATTGAGTATAAGACCAAGCTAGTCCAAAAGTTGAACATGCTAATAATGCTAGAACAAACAAATCAGCTTTAATAATTCTATACCAAGGGTGTGCTTCAGCTGAAACATCAACTCTTAAAAAAAACCAAAACCAAAATCCACCAACACATGTGAGTATTGCACCTACATGCCATAGCAATGACCATAATGTAGAAGAAGTTTTACCTGCACCTGTATAACAAAACACTAACATTGCTGAAGCAACCCAAAAGATTATAGTTCCATACATACCAAGAACGTGTGCTAATCTTCTTTTTCCAAAACCTAATTCTGATGTTGTTCCAATGTCATAAACAGTAGTCTTAGCAATAATTTTTGCTTTCTCGGCAGTTCCAACCTCTCTTGTTGCCTGCAATTTTGCTTTTTTTGCATTATTAAAGAAATAAGTTAAATTTTTATGGTGTATCATCTGAATAATTGTTCCAAAAGCAATTAAAAGAACCATTGCAATTATAAAACCTTGCATAACAATAGTAGGAACTACTTCTGATAATAACGAAAATGGATTTGTTTCAAGCATTTTACCCTTACGTATAATTATTTTAAATAATTTTAAAGTTTTCTAGTCTAGATAACTCATCATATCAACAAAAACTATTGATAAATTTGTCTTTAATAACAATTAAAAAATAATTACTTTCTTTTATAATGTTGTTTTTTTGGGATCACAGACCTAACACCGCCTTGAGGATTCTCTACATCCCCTTCTCTTCTGGGAATTAAATGAATATGACAATGCATAATTGATTGGCCTGCAGATTTTCCTGCATTTGTGCCTATATTGAAACCTTGAACACTAGAATCTTGTTTTAAGATTTTTTCTTTAGTTTTTAAGATTAATTCGTTACAGGCAAGAATTTCATCTTTAGTAAGCTCAAAATATGTTACTACATGTCTTTTGGGAACGATAAGACTATGAAATTCTGATACAGGGTAGCTATCTATAGATGAATAAGCTAATAGGTTTTCAAACTGAAGCTCTTCTTTTCTGATTTTACAAAATATACAAGGATTGTTTGGATCTTTCATATTTAAACAAGAGAGTTGTATATTTTATTTAACCTAGTGTAGCAACCAGTCTTTCTTCTCTTCCAATTAAGATCTTTTATTTTTGAAACTGATGTTACTCCTTTACCAGATCCAATAAGAATTATTTCATCATAATCATCAATAGATTTAATAGAAATATCTTTAAAATTAATTTTAATTTTCTTGCTTATAAATTTAAGTGTGTTTCCAAAATAACAATTTTTTTTAGGTGAAAAAAACTTTCTATTTTTCACAAAAACTAAATTTGAAGTACCAGTTTCTAAAATTTTATCATTAGCAACTAGGGCAATATCAAATTTAGTTGAGTCAACTTTGCTTAATTTTGCTAATATTTTTTTATAATAGAGATTTTTATAATTTGGTTCTACTCGTTTATATTTAAACAATAAAAGATTAAAATTATTTTTTGGTTTTAGTCTTTTTCTAATTGAGACTGATATCAGTTTTTTATTTAACGCTATACGAAATAAATTATCAGAACCTTTGTATAGAGTATTTTTGTTAATTAAATCTTTAATAATGCTTTTCAAATTTTTTTTTCTTATTCCATATTTTTTTGTAGATTTTATTAAGTTCTCTAAATGCGGTTTTAAAAGTATTAACTTAGGAGGTTTTCCAACCATTCGCATTGTGGTAAATACACCTCTGGACCCCCAAAGATCATTAAAATTAACTTCTTTAAGATTACTAAGCTGATAAGATTTTTTTAATAAGAGTGTTGCCATTTTCTGTTAAAAAAGATTCTGGATGAAATTGAAATCCATATATTTTGTTTTGATTATCCTCAAGGCCCATAGGTATTTTTGTTTTACTACATCTCATGGTTATTTTAATTGAATTCGATTTAAATGGCTCCATTAATTTTAATGAATGATATCTACCAACTTTAAATTGTTGATTGTTTTTAAAGATTTTACTTTGATTGTTTGTTTTTATTTTGGATTGAAATCCATGATATATTCTTTTTTGCTGTATGATTTTACCTCCTTCATTATACAAAATCATTTGATAACCAAGACAAATGCCAATAATTTTTTTCTTTCCTTTATATTTTTTGTAAATTTTTGAAGTAGCAGGATAATCCTTTGGTGATCCAGGTCCTGGTGACAAAACGATAATATCACTTTTATCAAGTAATTTATCATTTAACTCATAATAGTTTGTACAATTTACTTTACCAAATTTTGCAAATTGATGAACAACATTCCAGGTAAAAGAGTCTTGATGATCTATAATGTAAATCATTTAAATAACTCCAATAAAGATTTTGCTTTAATATAATTTTCATTAAATTCTTTCTTTGGTGAACTATCTAATACTACACCAGATGCTGCAGAGATCTCCGATTGATTTTTAAAATTTAATATAGATCTAATTATAATATTAAACTTCATATCCTGATTAAATTTAATAAATCCAAAACTTCCTGTAAAAATATTTCTACTTTCTTTTTCTTGTTTGTTTAAAAGTTCTAAAGTTCTAATTTTAGGACAACCAATTACAGATCCTCCGGGCATCATTGCCTTAATGATATCAATCAATTTTATATTTTTGTTTAATATTCCACCAATTGAAGTCACATAATGAAAAAGATGCTTGTATTCCTCAACATATTTTTTTTTGAGTATTTTGACACTTCCTGGTTTACAAATTTTGGATAAATCGCTTCTTTCCATATCAACTATCATGTTGTGTTCTTTGGTTTCTTTCTCGTTATTTTTAAAATATTTAAGGGCTATATTTTTATTGGATAATAATTTTTTCTTAAATGTGCCAGCTATTGGTTTTGTTATAATTTTATTTTTTTTCTTATCAATTAATGTTTCAGGAGAGCAACTTACTATAGAATAATCCTTATCTTTTATCATAAATGACTCTGGGGAAGCATTAACACGCATTAATTTCCAAAAAAAATTAATAGGATTAATTAAAGATTTATTTTTATATTTTGTACAAATTTTAATTTGATAAGTTTCACCTTGTCTTATTTTTTTTGAAAATAATTCAAATATTTTTTTATATTTTTCATAAGAAATATTAATCTTAAAGGGACTTAGTATTTGAGTTTTGTTGAACTGATAATTGAATGTATGTTTTTTTATACTAGATATAACTTTAATATCTTTTCTAATTTTAATTATTGTCTCGGGTTTATAAAATATTCCTTTATAAAAATTTATCCTTTTTTTATTTTTTAAATTAATACCAATTAAATTACATAAAATTTCGTAACCAAAAAAACCAAGATATAAATCTGTTTCTTTTTTGTATTTTTTTTTCTCTAACGATTTAAGAAAATTATGTATATTTTTTTTTGTTAAAACAATTTTTTTTGAAAAATCAGTGTAAATATTATACCCATCATCTACTTTATAAATAATTAAAGGTTTATCTGATTGATACAGATCCTCTAAGTAAGGGTTAAATTTAAATTTATGCTGGCTGAGTTCTTTCAATTGCTTTCTCTACTATAGGTAAATGTATCAGACCTGCAAAAATTGATAATGCGATAGATCCGTACCATGCATAGTCAAAATTTCCATTTAACTCATAAAATACACCACCTAGATACGCTCCTAGGAAAGAACCAATTTGATGGCTTACAAAAACTATTCCATATAAAAGTCCAACATATTTTGTACCAAATATATGTGCAACAATTCCATTTGTTGGAGGAACTGTGGATAGCCACAAAAAACCAAAAGTAACTCCAAAAACTACAGAATTAAATATACTTGGTGGTAAAAAAATAAAATAAATTATTGAAACTCCTCTTAATAAATAAATAGCACTTAAAATTTTTTTCTTACTGTATCTTGTTGCTAAATAACCACTTGTGATAGTACCAGCCATATTAAATACTCCAATCAAAGCTAAAACCATTGCAGGTGTCCAGTCAGGCAAACCTTTGTCTGCCATATAAGTAGGAATGTGTGTTGCTACTAAAGCAATATGCCAACCACAAACAAAAAAACCTAAAGTGAGATAAATAAAACTTTTGTTTGCAAATGCCTCTTTTAGTGCATCTATTGCTGTTTGATTGTTATCTTGATTAACTCCTACAGGTATTTTTGGAGTACTAACAAACAAAGCAACCACTAATCCTAATCCTAAAAGAAGAGAAAAATATAAAAGAGTGTTTTCCCAGCCTGTTTCAACTAAGGAATATCTTACAAGTAAAGGTGATACAAAATATCCAAATGAACCTGCACATGTAACAATTCCTGTTGCAATAGTTCTATTAGATGCTGGAAAATGTTTAGCTACTACTGATACCGGAATACCTATTGCGGTGGAGCCTAAGCCTATTCCAATCATCACTCCTATAGTTAAAGTAAAATAACCTCCAGTATTATAGCCAGAATAAAAAAGCAAAACTCCAACTAAATAAAAAACAAAACCAATAAATATTGCAACCGCTCCTCCGTATTTATCAGTAATTACACCAAACAACGGACTGAATACTCCCCAAAGTAATAACTGCAATCCCATAACAAAACCAAAATGAGAAATGGAAATATCTAAGTCAGTATTAAAATCAAAATAAAATAATCCAAAGGTCTGTCTTATTCCTAAAGAAATAATTACAACTATAGAAGCAGCAATTAAAGTGATTAGTGCTTTTTTGCTAATAGTAAAACTTTCTGAACTCATTTAATAAATTTTAATGCTTGTTTTATATCATTTATTATGTCTTTAGGATCTTCAAGTCCAATATGCATCCTTATTATATGTTCATCTTTATTTATATGTGTAAATTGTCTCTTACCTAGTGCTTGGTGTGTTTGATAAAGTGCTAAGCTTTCGAAACCTCCCCAACTAAATCCATAACCAAAAAGTTTTAAAGAATTAACAAATTTTAACACTGAGTTTTTATTTTTTGATTTTATTTTAAATCCTAATAAACCTGATGCTCCAGAATAATATTTTTTCCATAATTTATAATTTTGACTACCTTTTTTATATGGATAAAAAACTTTAATTATTTTTTTCTGTTTTGATAAAAACTTGGAGACTTTAAGTGCATTTTCCTGATGTTTTTCCAATCTTACATCTAAAGTTCGAATACCTCTTAGAATTAAATAAGCATCATCAGGACCTAATCTTAATCCTGAAACTTTATTTGTTGCTTCTACTAATTTAAAAACTCGTTTACTTATAGCTAAACTGCCGCCCATTACATCTGAGTGACCAGAATAATATTTTGTTGCAGAGACAATCGACATATCAAAACCTAGCTTTATTGGTTTCAGAAAATAAGGTGTTCCCCAAGTGTTATCTATGGCAGTATAAATTTTATTTTTTTTTGCCAATGCAACTATTTTAGATAAATCTTGAAATTCAAAAGTGTTGCTTCCAGGATTTTCAACAAAAATAAGCTTTGTTTTTTTTGTAATCTTACTTTTTAGATCATTTAAGTCATTTGGATTATAAAATATTGCTCTGATATTAAATTTTTTAAGGTATGTTTCTGTTAAAAATCTTGATGGCGAGTAAACTGAGTCTGTAACAAGTATTTCATCATCTGGTTTCATAACGCTTAACACACCAAGAAATATTGCACCAAAACCAGTAGGGGTTAGATAAACCTTATAACATTCCTCAATTTTTCTTAAAATTTGTTGTAAAGCATATGTTGTGGATGTTCCCTGCCGACCATAATCAAAATTTCCACTTACAGGATCTTTCAAATATTTATTCTGTGTTTTTTTAATGTCCTGCATAGATTTAAAAATAATAGTTGAAGCTCTAACCACAGGAGGATTTACTGACTGATTATGAAAATCTTTAGCTGTATGTTTCAGGAAAGTCTTGAAGGAATTACCCATAATAAATTTGATATGTTATTAAGACAATGCTATATCCCATGAAAAACGTCAATAAAATTAAAATAGGACTTAATGAGTTACCCAAAGAAACATAGAGGCCGAAGAAAACAAGGGTCTAAAAAAAGAAGAGCTAAAAGAAAAAATAAGAAGAAATAATTTTTCTGCTATTCTTTAATCCAACCACCACCAAGCACTTTGTGGCCAAACTGGTCTTTACGATAAAAAACACATGCCTGGCCAGGTGAAATACCATCTTCAGGAATTGCTAAATTAACTTTAGCATTACTGTTATCTATAAGATCAACTTTTGCTTCTAGAAGACTTCCAGTAGATCTAACTTTAACAAATAAATTTTGATCTAAATCCTCTTTGTTAGTTAATAAATTTATTTCCTTTAAAGAAATTGTTTTTTTTCCAAGTTTTTCTTTAGGTCCAACTATTATTTCATTTTTATCCGAATTTATCTTTAACACATAAAGTGCTTCTTTATCTGAAACTTTAATTCCTTTTCTTTGTCCAATTGTAAAATTAATAATTCCATCATGAACACCAAGCACATCACCATCTAAATTTTTTATATTTCCTTTCTGAAAGGAGTCTGGTCTAAACTTTTGTATTACGGAAGCGTAATCACCATTTGGAACAAAACATATGTCCTGACTATCAGGTTTATCAGCAACGTTTAAATCTAAATTTTTTGCAATTTCTCTAGTTTTATCTTTTAACATTCCACCTAATGGAAATCTCAAATAATCTAATTGTTCTCTCGTAGTATTGAATAAAAAATAACTTTGGTCCCTATTTTCATCTATAGCTCTATACATATTTGTGGTTTTATTTTCTGTAATACTTTTTACATAATGACCAGTAACTAATGCATCAGCTTTGAGTTCTTTTGAAACTTCAAATAAATCTTTAAATTTAACAGTTTGATTACATTGAACACATGGAATTGGAGTTTCACCCTTTAAATAACTTTCAACAAAATTATCTATAACACCTTGCTTAAACTTGTCTTGGTAATATAAAATTTTATGCTCTATACCTAACTTATGTGCAACACGTTTAGCGTCCATTATATCTTGACCTGAACAACATTGTTTTGATGCAGCCACCTCTTTACCATCGTCATAAAGTTTTAGTGTTATACCAATTACATTATAACCTTCTTTTTTCATGATGCCTGCTACAGTAGAAGAATCTACTCCACCCGACATTGCGACAACTACAGTAGTATCTGAGGGTTTTTTATCTAATCCAATAGAATTTAAATCTTTATTCATAAGGTGGTATTTATACTTATTTACAATATAAGTTAAATTAAATGATTTTAGATTATGAACCAGGTGACAAAGTCACTAACCCTCAAAAAAAAGAATGGGGAATTGGGCAAGTGCAATCTATAATTAACGATAAAGTGACAGTTAATTTTGAAAATGCTGGAAAAAAAGTAATTAACGCAAAAAACGTTGAATTAAAAAAACTAGGAAAATGAAGTTAAATTTAAAAGAGATTGTTGAAAATTTAATTGATAATTTTTTAGAGGCTGGAGATTTGGCTATCCAACTAAGAGAAAAAGGTTTGATAAAAAAAATAAAATCAGACAATACGCCAGTAAGTAATGGTGATTTGGAAGTTAATAAATTTATATCAAAAAAAATTTCAGAGATTACTCCTAATTTACCTATCATTTCAGAGGAGACCTCTGAAAATAAAGACAACCTAAATTTAAAAGATTTCTGGCTTATTGATCCTATTGATGGAACTTATGATTATATTAATAATTTAGAGGAATTTACCATTAATGCTGGTTTAATAATTAACAACAAACCTGTTGCTGGATTAATAAATGCTCCTGCAAAAAAAAGAATGTTTTATTCATATGAAATAGGTAATGCTTTTGAGTTTAGCAACGGCAAAAAAATAAACTTAAGTAATTTACCTGCTAATAAAACAGAAAATATAAAATTTATTTCATACTCAAATAAAATAAAGCCTGAAATTCAAAAAATTTATGATGATTTGGGAGTAAAAGAAAATATCAGAATGAAAAGTTCTTTGAAGTTCTGTGTCGTTGCTGCTGGTGAATATGATGGTTATGTTGCTGAGCCGAGGGCATACGAATGGGATATCGCAGCTGGACATGCAATTTTAGAGCATTCGGGTGGAACTGTAACTGATTTTGAAGGAAATGAAATTTTATATGGTAAAAAGGATTTAAGAAATCCAAGTATAATTTTAAAAAATAAGAATATTTTGTAATGGATGAACAATTAAGAATAATACTAATAATTATTTTATCTGTTTCAATTTTTGGATTGTTGGTGTTCGTTTTTGTTAAAAATTACATAAGAAATAAAATAAATCAGCTTGTAAAAGAAGAAAAAGATAAAAAATTAGAGTAAATTTATTATTTTTAAATATTCGTCTTTTTCTATATCCATTACCTTTTTTGATGTTTCAAAATCAAATCCATTTCTTGCAAGTAGAGATATATCTTTTTTATAAAATAAAGTTCTATTATCCTCTGCTCTGGCTGGGCCAATTCTTTTCTTTTTACATAATTTTATTGCCGAAAAGAAATCTTGATCAGAATTATCTTCCTTTATTTTATCCACTGTATCTTTGATAAATGTTTCGTTAATTCCTTTTCCAATTAAATAATTTCTGATCTTATTAATTGAGTTTCCTCTTTGAATCATACTTTTGGCTTTACTTTCAGAATAAAATTGATCATTTATAAATCGGTTTTTTTCTAAATCGGACAAAACAATATCAATTAGTTTATTTACATCTTTTTTTCTTAAATCAGACGCTGATAGTTTCATGTATTTTTTTAATAAATAAGTTTTGAGTTGTTGTTTTGAAGGAGCATACTTTTCAACATAAGCAAAGGCAAAATTACGCATCTCATCAACAGTTACTTGGAGAGTTTTTTTTCTATTTCTTATAGGAATCATTGTTAGATTTAATATAATATATCTAAATGATTGAACAAATTTATACTTATTTCACAATTGAGACACTTTACATGTGGATCAACCTTGGAGTTCTACCTTTTTGGTTTATCTTGATAGTGTTTCCCCAATCACATTTAAGTAGAATTTTTGTTACATCAATTTTTCCTTTTTTCATATTAAGTGGTGTGTATATCTTCATTTTATACAAATCTTATTTAATTGGTTACGATTTTGATGGAAATTTCTCTCTTTACCTAGGTCTAAGTGAGTTATCTAGATTGTTTGAAGACCATTTGTACATAATGATATTTTGGACTCACTTTATAGCAATAAACTTATTTATTGGTGGCTGGATTGTTAAAGACTCTCAGAAGTTTTCTATTAATAAAGTTTTAATGGCTGTGCCGTTAATTGTGACTTATTTAATTGGTCCAATAGGTCTATTTTTATATTGGATAATTAGAATTTTTTATGCAAAAAGAATTAGTTTATATGAGTAATCATATAGATTTTTATTTCGATATAATTAGTCCCTATGCATATATCGCACACAAAAAAATTCTTGAACATAAAAATATTGTATTTAATTACAAACCAATTTATTTAGGGGGTCTTCATAAGCTAGCTGGAATTGATTCTCCTGCATTTAATAAATATAAATTAAGGAATAATATTAATGATTGCAATTTGGTATCTGAAAAAAATAACATTAAATTCAAATGGAATTCTAATTTTCCAATAAATTCTCTAAGTATGATGAGAGGATATATTAGTGTTGGTAAGGACAAGCAAGACGATTACTTAAATTGTTTTTTTGACGCTTATTGGAAAGATGATCAGGACTTATCAAATATCGAAAATTTTTCTAAATTATTAAATACATTAAATATTGATAATGATGAATTTTTTAAATCTATAAAAAAACAATCTATCAAAGATAAATTGATTAAATTAACTGCTGATGCTTTTCAAAAAGAAGTTTTTGGAACTCCAACCTTTATTGTTAATAATAAAGTTTTTTGGGGACAAGACAGACTTGAATATGCTTTAGAAGAGGTAAATAATAATTAAATTATTTTAAAACCACTGTTGCTCAATGCAGCAAATCCACCATCAATATGAGAAATTTTTTCATAACCCATTTCTTTTAATGATTTTACAGCTAAAGCAGATCTCACACCACCTGCACAAAATAAAACAAGCTCTTTATTTCTATCAACCTGTCTATTTTGTATGATTGGACTATTTGGATCTAAATAAACTTCAAGCATACCTCTTGGAATATGGTTTGCACCTTCAACTCTACCACTGTTATCTAATTCATTTATTTCTCTGATATCAATTAAATTACAATTATTGCTTTCTACCATTTCATAAGCTTCATTCGCAGTAATAGTTTTTATTTCCTGCATTGCCGAATCTACTAAACTTTGAATTGATTTAATTGTCATAATTAATTATTTCTAACTTATGAAAGTTCAAAATAAAACAAGAAAATCTAATTTTTTTAAAAAAATATTTATAAAATTTTGTAGATTTTTTGATTATGAAATTGTCGATCAAGGCGATCTTAGTTTTCCAGTAACTAATAAAAAAGGTTCAAAAAACTTGTCTAATTTAGGAATACAGTCTCTTGTTCTACCAATGGGTAAAATAAAGATAAAAAGACCAATTAAATCTTTGGATATAATTTTAAGAACGTGTGCCTCAGTTAACATGCTAACTCAATCAAAGAAAAGGATATTTAAATCAAATAAAGAATATTATTCTTTAAAAACATTAAAATCACTTATTAACTCAATCAACAATAATAAAAAAATATTTAAAAAAATTAAAGTTAAACTGACAATAATTGATCACAACTCTAATGATAAAGTAATTAAAAAATTTAAAAAACTTTTAAAAAAACAGTTTTTTAAAAGTGAAATTATTAATTTAGATATAAATTTTTATAAAAGGAAAATTAAAAAAATTAATCAACAGGGAAAAAAAGTTACCAATAATCAAATTTCAAATATGTCTAATATTAATCAATCACTTAATATAGGAAAAAACTGTGATGATTTAGTTTATTTTGTAGAGGATGATTACTTACACAAGAGAGATGCTATAGAGGAAATGATCCTTTCTTATGAAAGGATTTCTTCACAAATAGGTAAAGAATTAATTATGTGTCCTGCTGACTATCCATATCTTTATAATAAATTAGAAGATTCTAAAATAATTCTAGGTAATAACTGTCACTGGAGATCAGTAGAGGAATCTTTATGTACTTTTTTAACTAGCAAAAAAATAATAAATAAACATTTTAAAAAATTTGTAAGCGCTTGTGAGTTTGAACATTATCCTTTTGAAAAACCATTTCATGATATATATAAAAAGGAATTATGTATCAGTCCTATGCCTGCTTTAGCAGTTCATTTTACTAACATAAACTCAATCTATGGTTTATCACCTTTGATAGATTATGAAAAATTATGGAAAGAAAATAAAATATGACATTAAAAATAAATTCTAAAGCACCAAGTTTTGAAATTCCTGCAACTTCAGTTGGTAAATATTCATTAAAAAACTCTAGTGGAAAATATCTGGTTTTATATTTTTATCCAAAAGACGATACACCAGGGTGCACTATTGAAACTAATGATTTTAATAAACTTCTTTCTAAATTTAAAAAATTAGACTGCATAATATATGGGATATCAAAGGACAGTTTAAAAAGTCATGACAAATTTAAAGATAAATACAAAATTAAGTTTGATTTACTTGCTGACGAAGAAAAAGAAGTTCTTAAAAAATATAAAGTTTGGGGAAAGAAAAAATTTATGGGTCGTGAATTTATGGGAATAATTAGAACGACTTATTTGATAGACAAAAAAGGTAAAATACTTAAGGTTTGGGACAACGTTAAAGTTAAAGACCATGCTAAAGAAGTATTAGAAACTCTTCAAAATATTGTAAAAAAATAAAAAAAAGACCCCTTATTTCTAAGGGGCCTTTAGTTAACTAACTAGAGAGAGAGATTATAGTTAATTCTTTTTATTAGAGGCTCTTCAATGAGATAACGACATGGAGATCGAAGAGCCTCTATATTACATGCAATTAGTCACGTATTGCGTATGCAATTACTCCTGTTTCAGTCACGTCAGTACCTTTGGCTTCAGCCTCTTTACTTAGTCTAATTCCAAAAGTAGCTTTCATAGCAGAGAACACGATGTACGACACCACAAATACAAAAATGTTAATTGATAGCACACCAATTAATTGGGCACTAAAAGATGCATCAGTGTTTGTTAATGGCACAGCTAATGTTCCCCATATTCCAGCAAACATGTGAGCCGGAATTGCACCTACTACATCGTCAAGTTTGAAGCTAAAAAGTAATTTAGTTCCAAATACAACGATTAAACCACCAACAGCTCCTATGAAAATAGCTGCTAAAGGCGATGGTGCTAATGGTTCAGCTGTTACAGCCACAAGACCACCAATTGCTCCGTTTAACATTTGAATAACATCAGTTTTACCAAACATTAATCTTGTGATTATTGCAGCAGCCATTACACCACCAGCAGCAGCAAGATTAGTGTTAATAAAAATACTTGATACAGCAACTGCATCGTCAAATGTTCCTATAGCAAGTTGAGATCCACCATTGAATCCAAACCAACCCAACCACAAGATGAAAACACCAACTGTTACTAGCGGAATTGAAGAAGCAGCAAAAGGTCTAATAGCTTTCGCTTCACCTTTACTACCAAATCTTCCATATCTAGCACCTAACAACATAATACCAGCTAAAGCTGCTGCACCACCTGTTGAGTGAACTAGTGTTGAACCAGCAAAATCAGAGAAGCCTAGTTCTGCTAACCAGCCTCCACCCCATTGCCAACCCATAACGATTGGATAAATAATTCCAGATAAGATAGCTGCAAATAGAAAGAAAGGCCAAAGTTTTACTCTTTCAGCCATTGCACCTGAACAAATTGAAACTGTTGTTGCACAAAAAACCATTTGAAAATACCAATCAGATCCATCAGCATATCCAGTATCAACTGAACTTGCATCAGACCAAGGTGTGAATGTTCCAATGTATCCACCTTCAGGTATACCATACGCTAAGTTATATCCGAATAACCAAAACATAATTCCAGCAATTGAGTAAAGACCAATGTTCTTTGCACAAATTACAGAAACACTTTTGGAAGTTACCATACCAGATTCTAGCATTGCAAAACCCGCTGCCATGAACATGACCATGAAACCACACATTAAAAACAATAGTGAATTGAATATAGCTTGAACTTCAGCAGAAACTGTTGTCTCTGCCATACCCGCACTACTCATGTTTAATAAAAATATCAAACTAAGAATTGGTGCGGACATTTTTTTTATAAATTTAGTCATAAGACCTCCACTTGTTAAGTGATGTCTTATAGTTTTAATTAAATTTAAAAGTAACGCTGATTAGGAAAAGTGGCTATGCAGTTTTTGCATATAGAAACAGCCCTAAACGTGTTTTTAAAATGTTTAGGGCTGTTGAAAAAGAATATTATCTGTTGAATACTTCTTTTAAAGCTTTAGCTGGTAAGAATTTTACCTTTTGAGAAGCAGCGATTTGAATCTGCTCACCCGTTCTTGGGTTTCTTCCAACTCTTGCTTTTCTTTTAGCTACTTTGTACGTACCAAACCCAGCAATTTTAACTGAGTCATCACCTTTTAGAGCATCTAAAATAGTGTTGGTAATTGTATCAAAAGTTCGCTCAGCGTCTGCTTTGCTCAAGTTTAATGAGCCAGAAAGCTTAGCAATTAGTTGTTTTTTGTTCATTTTAGCTCCGGTTTAGTTGGTTAATATTTATACTTGTCATAAACGTTGATAAATCAAGCTTTTTTTTAGTGTATAGTTTTTTAAAACACACAATATCTTGTAAAAACTTAAATAAATGTTGTTTTTATTGACTTTTTTTAACTTTTAAAAATCTAAATTATCTAAATAAACCAAGGTCTTTTAGATCATTAAATGTGGTGAAAAACATCAATGATAACAGCAAAAACAATCCGATTCGAAAAAAACCTTCTTGAGTTTTTTGGGATAAAGGTCGGCCTAAAACTTTCTCAAACGCATAAAACATTAAATGTCCTCCATCTAACATTGGTATTGGAAATAGATTAATAAGACCCAAACTTATTGAAATATAAGCCATCATACTAATGAAAGCCAACACACCAAACGTTGCAACTTGTCCAGAAATTTTAGCAATTCTAATTGGTCCTCCTAATTGAGAAGTATCTGCTTTACCTAAAATCATTCCTCCTATGTATTTAAGTGAGGAAATACTTACAAAATAAACTTCATTTGCTGCGTGATATAGTGCTTTAGCTGGTCCTAATTTAACATGATTAATCTTATCATTATAAGCTGACAATTTTATACCAACCATTCTTTTGTTTATTTTGTTCCCTAATCCATCGTCACCCTCAACAACATTAGGTTTTACTTTTAAAATTAATTCGTCATATGAACGCTTAACTTTAAAATCTATAAAATCACCAGTAGACAAAGTTATAAACTTAGAAACTTCCATAATACTTTTAACTTCATTTCCATCAATTTCTAAAATTATATCTTGATCTTTAAGTCCGCCCATCATTGCAGGACTGTCTTTTTGAACTTCGCTGATAACAGCAGGAGTAAAATCTTTGCCAACAAAAGTATAAAGACAAAAAAAAATTACTAAAGCTAACAAAAAATTAGCTAAAGGACCACCAAACACAATTAATGCTCTTTGATATAAAGGCTTTAAAGTAAACAATTTTTCTCTTTCTTCTTCGCTATATTTATCGAGTATTTCTTGATGATCCGCTTGTGAATAAACATTCCTATCTCCAAAAAATTTTACATATCCACCTAAGGGAATTGCACATATTTTCCATCTTGTGCCTGATTTATCATTCCAACCAAATAACTCTTTACCAAAACCAATTGAAAAATCTGTAACACCTACTCCATATTTTCTTGCAAAATAATAGTGTCCATATTCATGTATAAAAACAACTACTAAGATAAGTATTAAAAATGGAATAATATAAATAAACATACTTTAAATATATTTATATTTATAATTAACTCAATAAGCTAAAATGCCTTATTATTGGTAGGTTTTATATTTTAGATTAAATTTTGATCATTAATACTATATAATATTTACATGCCTTCATTTGATGTGATTAGTAAAATAAATTATCAAGAATTTGATAATGCTTTAGCTAATTGTTTGAGAGAAATCAGTAATCGTTATGACTTTAAAGGGCTTAATATTTCAATTGAACGAAAAGATAAAACGGTTACTACCAATGCACCTGATGAATTAAAATTAAAGCAAGTAAATGAATTATTACAAACCCATTTAGTTAGAAGAAAAGTAGACCCAAGAGTATTAGAGATTAAAAACTCAGAGGGAGCTTCGGGAGGATCGATTAGACAAGTAAGTGAATTAAAAGAAGGAATTAGCCAAGAAAATGCTAAAAAAGTTATTGCTGATATCAAAAAACTAAAACTTAAAATTCAAATTAAAATCCAAGGTGATGAATTAAGAGTAGATGGTAAAAAGAAAGATGATCTTCAGGAAGCTATCGCTGCAATCAAAGCAATTGATATTGGGCTTCCAATTGATTTTGTTAATTTTAGAGACTAATTAAACTTTTTGAATTAAGGACGCGCTATTATTTGTAGGCTTATTAACATCTTTTGAAACTTCTTGAAAAATTAAGTTAGGAATTTTACGTTCTTTTAAAAACGCTGAACCTTGTAATTCTAAATTTAAATAACGATTAATATCACCTTGATTTAAAATAACTGGTTGTCTATGGTGAATTTCATTTATATTTTCTTTTGCTTGCTCTGTAATCAAACAGAACTGATCATTTTCAAAGATGCCAGCAAAATAAATAGGATTAGTATCTTCACGGGTAAAATAATGAGGGGTTTTTTCTTTTTCTTCTCTTTTCCACTCATAAAAACCATCTGCAACTGCAACACATCGGTTGTTTTTTATCAATTTTTTAAATGAAACTTTTTCATCAATGGTCTCAAGTCTTGCATTAATCAAAGCTTTAAAATCTTTGTCTTTAGCCCATCCTGGAACTAAACCCCATTGTAGATTTTCTAAAGTATTTCCATTTTTATATTTTTTTATTACAGGTAGTTTTTGATATGGATGAGCGTTATAGTTTTCAGTATCTTCAACCTGAATTGCAGATTTTACTAATTTATTTGTTTTTGTTACGGGGTTTTTTACTACGTATCTTCCACACATTATATTGTTTGTTGTTTCATTAATTCTTGTATTTGCTTGATCATTATTTTTGGTGATCTCATAGCAGGATATATTTCTTGTGCTTGTTCATAACTTCTTATTGCTTTTTCATAATTCTTTAGCTGAATATTTACTAAACCCTGCCCTGCTAAAGCTCCAAAGTGTCTTTGTTCTAAGGCTAATACTTGATCTATATCATTTTGAGATTTTTCAAATTCTCCTAGCATATAAAGAACTGTTGCTCTTTTATTCCATGCCTCAGCCCAATTTTGATCAAGATTAATCACTTCAGTAAAAATATCTTTTGCTTTTATATAGTTTTGATCTCTAACAAATTGAGAACCTTCCTCTAATCTAGCAGTAAGTTTTTCATCTGTTGGATGCGTACTCCATAAAGCCCAAATTTCTTGTTCAATTATAAAAGCTACTTTCGATTTATTTGCTTTTAACTCATTAAACAATTGGTTCAGTCTAGTATCCCTTTCATTTGCTAAAGAGCTAAACTGTGAAAATAAATAAACCAAAATTACAAAGAATAATTTCTTCATAGTTAAATATTATCAAAAATTAGAATTGGAGTCTTTGGTCTTAAGTGTCTTTGTTGTTATTTTTACAACTATAAAAAGAAATATCTTTTTCTTTTTCCTCTTGTTTTATATTGGTTGTGATTTCGTGAATAAGTTCGCCTGTTTTTCTAGTATAGACTGCAGACTCTGAATAATTCCTCTCTTTATCGAATGCTTGAATTAAAAATATATCCTTGTTTGAAATTTTAACCTCTAAATCAATTTTATTAAAAAATTCTGATAAATTTTTAACATTTAGAACATCTGGTGATTTAGACTCGATTATTAACTTATTAATATCTTTTCTTTTAATTTGATCTTTTGTGAAAGATTCAAAGTTATGTTCTGGATTTTTTAATATTACTTTTTCAAATTTACAATTTAAGTTCAAATCAGAATTTAAAGTAATATTTGTATTTTGAGCCTGAGCAAAACTAAGGCAACATAATAAGCTAAATATTGATAGAAAAATTTTCATTTAATCAATTACATTAATAATACTTTTTTTTATTGTTTCACTTAATTTAATTGTTCCATCTTTATTAGGGTGTATACCATCTTGTTGATTCAAACTTGGATTAAGTGCCACACCTTCAAGAAGAAATGGAATTAATGGTAAATTATACTTTTTTGATAACTTTGGATAAATAGTATCAAACTTTTTTTTATAAATAAATCCATGAGTAGTTGGTGCAACCATTCCAGCTAAAATAATTTTAATTTTTTTATTCTGAGCAACTTTTATTATTTGTTCCAAATTTTTTTCTGTTTCTTCTGGTTGAATTCCCCTGAGCATATCATTAGCCCCTAATCCTAAAATAATTAAATCTATTCCTGGTTCAGATAAACTCCAGTCAGCTCTATTTAATCCACCTGAAGAAGTGCTTCCAGAGACACTTCCATTAATGACTTTGATATTAAAACCACTTTGCTTGAGATTGTTTTCTAAAACTATTGATAAATGATGTTCTTTAGGTAATCCATATCCGGCCATCAAACTATCACCAAATAAAACTACCTTTTCTATTGCACTTGCATTTATGTGCACTAGAAAGATTATCAAAATTTTAATAAATATAGTTTTATTCATGTTTACACTTCTTAAATTAAAAAAAATAAATCTCAAATACCAAACTGGTAAAGATAGTATTAGTGTTTTAAAGAATATTGACTTAAATATTAAGAAAAAAGAAACTGTTTCAGTAGTTGGAGAAAGTGGTTCAGGGAAAACAAGTTTAATAATGTTAATTGGAGGCTTAGAAAAACCAACTTCTGGTAAAATTATTTTTAATGATAAAGAAATAACAGGACTGAGTGAAGACGAAGTATCTGAGATAAGAAAAAAAAATATTGGAATAATTTTTCAGTCGTTTTATTTAATTCCTAATTACACTGCAGTTGAAAATGTTGCATTAACGCTTGAGCTCAATAATTTTAAAAATCCTGAAAAAGAGGCAAAAATTTTATTAGATCGTTTTGGTTTGAAACATCGTTTTAATAATCTACCAAGTCAATTGTCAGGTGGTGAACAGCAAAGGGTTGCTATTGCTAGAGCAATTGCGATGAAGCCTGAATTAATCTTGGCTGATGAACCTACAGGAAACTTGGATACTGAAAATTCAATCATGATTGCAAATATTTTATTTAAGTATGTAAAAGAGGAAAATTCTTCTTTAATAATGGTAACTCATGATCCTAAACTTGCAGATAAAGCTAAAAGAAAAATAAAAATTAAAGATGGAAAAATTAAATAATCCTTCGAAATTTAGTTTAATTTTTAAATATGCTTTTAAAGATTTAAGCAGAAATTATCATAAAATTTCTAGTATCATTGTTACACTCTTTATAAGTCTTTTTATATTGAGTGCTATTTTTACAATTGAAGATAGTCTTAAAAAAGAACTAAATGATAATGCCAAAGCACTTTTAGGTGGAGATTTAGAGATTGATTACAATCGTAATCAGGGAAATTTAGATCTAGTTAACCAAATAAAAGAATTTGCAACAGTTTCTCAAATGATTGAGTTCAGTACTATGCTTTCAACTGCTGGAAGAAAAAAAAATAAATCATTATTTACTAGAATTAAAACTGTGGATGAAAAATATCCTTTATATGGAAATGTTGTTTATGAGCCAATTGGTGCTTACGAAAGAATGCAAAAAGAACCTAACACTATCCTGATCAATGAAAGTTTGTCAAAAACCCTAGATATAAAAATTAATGAAATAGTAAAAGTTCAAGATCAAAATTTTACAGTAATTGGAATTATTAAATCTGTACCAGATGTAAGCGGATTTGTTGCATTTGGCGATTGGGCTTTAGCAGGAAAACAAACTTTAGAAATTTTAAAACTAAACGGAATTGGAAGCTTTTTAAACTATGAATACAAAGTAAAGTTTAATGAAAATGATAAGCCAGAGGAAATTGAACAACGAATTGAAGAAATCTTTAAAGACGATAAAAAAGTTAAACTTAGATATCCCAAAAATTCTGCAAGTGGAATAAAAAGAATAATTAATAATTTTTCTCAATTTTTATCTCTTGTATCTATCAGTGCAATGTTGATAGCGGGCATTGGAATAGCAAATACTCTGCTTTCTTTTATTAATCAAAACAACATGTCGATAGCTGTAAGAAAAGCAGTTGGCTTTTATTCAGGCAATATTAAAACACTATATTATCTGCAGTTATTTATACTTTTATTTATCATCACTGTTGTTGCTTATGGATCGAGTTTTTTAATTGTACCAATAGCAGATAAATATTTATCTGATGGGTTGGGATTGAATGTTTATCCAGTATTTTCGTTACTTAATTTTTTTAAAATATTTTTAGTAGGATTATTGGTACTGATAATTTTTTCTATTCCAACAATCAGTTCTATTGATCAAGTTAAAGCGTCCAATTTATTTAGAAACGTATTTCAAAACCTTCAATTTTATTATTCTAAGAGATCAGTTATTCTAAGCTTTGTTTTGTTATCTATCTTAATTATATTATTCACAATTGGGTCTGAACAACCTTCTTATAGCTTGGGTTACTTTGCTGCTTTTTTTATTTGTTTAATTGTATTTTTCTTGCTTTCAAAATTAATCATTTTTTTCCTAAAAAAATTTAAATCTAGTCCAATAATTTCTTTAAAAGTTTCAATCAAAAATATTACCCAAACAAAAAGTATAACTCCCATTACAGTAATGTCTCTTGGCTTAGGGGTTACTTTGTTATTAACATTAGCTTTAGTTGGTACAAATTTTCAAAGAGAAATTGCGAAATCTATTCCTGATATTGCACCTGATTATTTCTTTGTCGGTATTCAAAAAGGTGAAAGAGAAAAATTTGAACAAGGTATTTTAAATATGGATCCAAATGCATCTATAGAAATTGTGCCAATGGTATCCTCTGGAATTGTAAAAATTAATGGTGTGGATCCTAACACTTATATTAAACCAGATAATGATAGTTACTGGGTAATTGGTAGCGAACGAAGATCTTCATGGGTGGAAAATATACCTGAAGATAATCCAATTTTAGAAGGTAAATGGTGGGATTTATCAAACCCTGATCAACTTCAAATATCTCTAGATGCAAAAGTTGCTAAAGATTTTAACATTAAGTTAGGTGATATTTTTACTTTAAATGTTTATGGACGTGAAATTGAAGGAGAGGTCATTAATTTTAGAGCAGTAGATTATCGAGATTTAAGCATCAATTTTGCAATGTTATTTAATCCTCAATTTGCAAAAAATATTCCGCATGAATATTTAGCCACTGCAAAATTTAATTCAAATAAATTTGATGAAACTGAAATGCTTGAAATCATGCCAAGTTTATCAATGATAAAAATTGCAGATTATTTATCTAAAGTTACAGCTGTTTTAAATAAGGTATTTATTGCAGTTACTTTAATTTCAGCAGTTACTATTGTTATTGGTTTAATTGTAATTTCTAGTGCAATTATGGTTCAAGGGAAAGTAAAAGAATATCAAAATTTAGTCTTTAAAATTTTGGGTTTTTCAAAAAAACAAATTGTTTTTTCATCATTAATTGAATTCATAATTATTTTTAAATCTGTAATTTTGATTGCAATATTCTTTGCAGTGATTGGTTCAAAATTTATTATGGAAAATATTTTTGAGCTAGTTTGGATGTTTGACTTTAAAGTTTTAATTTATTTAGGATTTTCAATTGGCTTTGTTACTTTAATTTTAATATTGCTAACAAACTTAAAATATCTAAATCCTAAAGTTTATCCTTTAATAAGAAATCAATAATTAGAATTTAGTAATTTTACTGTCCAAAGAAATTAAATTTAATTCTACTTTCAATTTTGGAAATTTTTTTTTTATTTGTTTTTTAATTTTTGAGAACGACTCTCTATGAATTTTTTTTTCGTTCGCTGGGCTAAATTCCTTTTTTCCATTTGCAATTTTGGCAGCACCACAATCTGTATGATTAATCACAATTAATTTTTCTATTTTATGGAATTGAATAGAGGTTGCTAAATTGTCATAAAATGTTTTATGCCATTTTTTGAATTTATTATGTGTAATCCCAACCGCTGCGCCTGCAATTGTAAAAGCACTGTATTTTCCTGTTAATTTTTTTTTCTTTAAATGATTGTGAACTAAATGTTGAAATCTTGGATCCATACAAGACAACACCATTGCTTTAAATTTTGATTTCTTCAATTTAATTCCACTTTAAACATGGCCTCATTTCTTCTATTCATTGGAAGAGTAAACGGACTATCATAGGTTGCTCTAATTGGTGGGCTTATAATTGTTATATTATTTTTTTGTAACTCTTTTTCTAAAATTTCTTTATGCTTAAGAAAGTTTCCATCTGATGCTCGTCCAGAATATCTCAGCACCGCGTAGTATCCTCCTTCAATATTAACTACTTTAACATCTTCCCTGCTGGGATTTGGTGCATTTTCTGAATTAAATTTAGAGGGCAAGTAAAATTGCATGCTCATATTTCCATTTTTTTCAACTTGAGTAACTGGGGTAGTCATTTTAATTTTCTCTTGGGTATCGTTCCTACCTGAAATATAATTAAATAACTTTCTAAAATTACTGTCTATTCCAGATGTCATAGTTTCAACCGCTAAACGATCAGAATATTTTCTAATCTCATAAACTTCATTTTTAGAGACAACTTCATAATTTGCTTCTTCGTAAGCCATAACTGCAGAATAAGGTAAAATAAATAAAGTACAAAATACTATAAAATAAAGTTTAATAATTCTCATTGTTACATAACTTTATATTCAAAATTTTGTGTAGTTTCATTAATTTGAATTAATTTAGCGCCATTTCTCTCATGAAAATTTGTTGCCATTTCTGTTAGAGGTGAAAGGGTTACTAATCTATTTAAATGATTAGATTTTTTAATTTTTTTGAATACTTCTTTTACTATTAATTTTCCTCCACCCTTTTTTTTAGACCATACAGTATAAGCAATTGCTATTTGACCACCCGCTTGATCTCTCATAGCAGTTTGTAGAAATGCGTCAGTACTAAGTTTTTCTAACTCTTCAACACTTTTTGGAATTTCATTTGTATAAGCAAAACACATTACGGCATGAATTTCTCCTTGATATTCAACACCAAAAATTTTTCTTCCATATCCTGTTCTAAACTTATTATCCAATTCTGGTCTTACAGGATCCTCTTCTGGATTACATTCTTTAAGCTCAACAAGTTTTGCACCTTTAACCCACCCAAAAAAATTATCAATATTTTTACTTAAAACCTGTCTATTTTTTCTTAATCTAGCTTTAATTCTTGGATTAAATTTTTTTTTCATATTAATAATAATTATTATCTAACATCTATTTTAAATTTTTAATTTGTTATTAAATCATACCAGATAATCATACAAAAGTTTTGCACTAGTAACAAAAATTAAAGCGTATAAAATATTATAAAATAATTTCTCCTCTATAATTTTAAGTAATTGATATCCAATTAATATTCCAAGTAATGCAACTGGAAACAATATTGCTGACTGTTTAAAAGACTCAAAATTTGTCATAGATAAACTAATATACAACGGAAGTTTAATTAAATTTACAAAAGTAAAAAAAAATATTCTTGTACCTACATAAATTTCTTTTTTCATTCTAAGTGGAAGTAAGTATAAACTGGTTGGTGTCCCTCCCGCATGTACACAAAAACTTGTAAATCCTGCTACAACCGAGCAACCACCACCTTTAAAAAAGTTTTTTTCTGATTTTTTTTCTTTGTTTTTTTTAAAAAAAAAGTAATGACCAGCAAATAAGAAGCCCATAACTCCAATAATAAATTTTAGCAATTCCTCTGAAAAATATGAAAAAGTTAAAGATCCAATAATTATACCGATACCTGCAAATGGAACCATTAATTTTAAAGTTCCTAAGTCAAATTCTTTTCTATATTTATAAACAGCAATAAAATCTGAAAATATTAAAATTGGTAAAATAATTCCTAAAGCTTGATTTAGTGGCATCACTATTGTCATTAACGGAACAGAAATTAAAGTCATGGATCCACCTAGGCCTGATTTTGCAATTCCGTATAAAATTATGGCTGGAACAACTGTAAAAAAAAATAATAAGTTTATTTCCATTTATTTAATGAGTTTAATAATTTCGATCCTAAAGGGCTAATTGGTTCCTGAAGTATTATTTCTTTTCCAGTTTTTTTTTTTACTAATCGTAATAATTTAGTTGCTAACCTTTGTTTTCTAAAAATTGGATTAACAAAAATATACTCTACCTCACCTTTCTCATTAAATCTAACAAAGCCTATTGTTGTATTTTCATTTTTAAAAGTAAAAACACCCTCAGTTTCCTCAATTTCAAAATTAGAAACCTCCAAAGTAATCATAAATCTCAGTAATTTAGCAGCAAAAGAATGATCGCTATTGCAGCAATAATGGAGCTAACGACAATATAATTGAGTTTAATATTGAATTTTTTTTCTACAAAATCAGTAATTTTCTCCCAGAACAAAACAATCAAAAAAATAATTAGAGCTGGAAGAATATATTTAATCATTATTTATGCTTTTATATTATAACCTTTTTTAAGAAGACTTGTTACAATCACTATACAAATAATCAAAAAGCTTAACATTAAACCAACACTTATCCATATATTAAAATCTGATACTCCATAAAATGAAAATCTTAATCCATTGATCAAATATACTACTGGATTAAAATATGTAACTATTTGCCAAAACTCTGGAAGCATGTCTAAAGAGTATAAGCTTCCACCTAAAAAAACCATCGGAGTTATAACAAGTGTAGGAATGATTGACATTTGTTCGAAATTAGAACTCATCAATCCAATTAAAAAACCAAATAATGCAAAAGTAAATGAAACTAATATCAAAAGAAAAATCATTAATATTGGAAATTTTACTTCAACTTCAACAAAAAAAGTTGAAGTGATAAATATCATACAACCTACAATTAATGTTTTGGTTGCTCCTGCACCAACAAATGCAAGAACTATTTCTAGAGTTGAAATCGGTGCAGCTAAAATTTCATAAATTGTTCCATTAAATTTAGGAAAAAAAATACCAAAAGACGTGTTACTTATTGATTGGGTTAATAATGTAAGCATCAACAAACCAGGTACGATGTATGATCCATAACTAATGCCATCAATGTTTTCAACATATCCTCCAATTACTGAGCCAAAAACTATAAAATATAAAGAGGTAGATAAAACTGGCGATAATAAAGATTGCATCAATGTTCTTCTAAATCTATCCATCTCATGAAGATAAATTGCTTTAAATGCGTAATAATTAAATTTCATTGTTTTCCTTTACTAAACTGACAAAAATCTTTTCTAGTGTACTCTGTTCTGTTTTTAGATCCTTCAGTTTAAATCCTGCATCTTTTAAATCTTGAAGTAAATTTGTAATACCCGTTTGTTTTGCTTGTACGTTGTAAGTATAATCAATTGACATTTTATCTTTTCCAATCTCAAGATTATATTTTACTAAACTACTTGGTATTTCTTTGACCTCTTCCTGTAAGTCTACTGTAAGTTTCTTATGACCCATTTTCTTTAATAATTCTTTTGTTTCATCAACAACTATTACTTCTCCTTGATTGATAACTCCCACTCTATCCGCAATAGCCTCTGCTTCTTCTATGTAGTGTGTGGTTAAAATTATTGTAACACCAGTTTTTCTTAAACTCTCAACAACTTTCCACATGTCTTGTCTTAACTCAACATCTACTCCAGCAGTTGGTTCATCTAAAAACAAAATAGTTGGTTCATGAGATAATGCTTTTGCAATCAAAACTCTTCTTTTCATTCCTCCAGACAATTGTCTAAGTCTTAAATCTTTTTTATCCCATAAACTTAAATCTTTTAAAACTTTCTCAATATGTTTTGCGTCAGGTTTCTTTCCGTACAAACCTCTAGAATAGGAAACGTTGTTAAATACGGTTTCAAATTGTTCCAGAGTAAGCTCTTGTGGAACTAAACCAATTTTCGACCTAGTTTCTCTATAATCATCAACTATATCAAATTCGTCTACTGTAACCTTTCCAGAAGATGGCCTTACTATCCCACAAATAATACTTATTAGAGTTGTTTTTCCTGCGCCATTTGGTCCAAGCATTGCAAAAATTTCACCTTTTTTAATATTAAGATTTATGTTTTTTAATGCTTCAAAACCATTGTCGTATACTTTTGAAAGGTTATTTATGTTTATTTGATCTTTTGACATTTAGATAAGCATATATAGAGACAATTTATGGCATTACAATAAATTTTAATATTCCTAATATCCAACAATGAAAAAATTTTTAATATTTATCTGTTTTGTATTAACATTTAGCACCAAAGCAATTGGAAAAGAAACTACTTACAATAAAGAATTGTTCGATAAAGCTCTATCACAGGGAAAAGTTGTTGTGGTAAGTTCTTGGATCAAATATTGCTCATCATGTGCAGGTCAAATGGAAGTGTTAAAAAAAGCAAAAAAAGATTTTGATAATATGGAATACTTTGCTTTTGATGTAACAAATAAAGAAATTGCTAAATTTTTTAATGTTCAATATCAAACAACACTTTTAATTTTTAAAGATAATAAAGAAGTTTACAGAAGTATTGGTGAGACCACCAAAGAACTTATTTATGAAGCTTTAAAGTCCTCTATCTAAATTTAATTTTCAAAATTATTGCAGGCAAGAAAGTTGCAATCAAAAAAGATAAAAATAATAAAGATTGAGCTATAAAAGGTGAAAATAATTCTTGAGGAAAAATTACTCCTACTAATAAACTTTTGGAAAAATCTGGAAATGGAAAAAGTAAAAATCCAGCAACTAGACCAATTATAATTGAAAAATAAGCGGTATTTTCATTTACTTTATTATAGAAACTATAAAAAACAGTCACTACAAATGCACAACAAAATAAATCTGCAAGTAAGAATAAATATAAAATATCAAATCCTTTTGAAGCAACACCAAAAGCAATTACAGACAAGATTAAAATGAAATATTTAGATATTTTTAAATAATTAGTTTTTTTATCTAAGTTAAAAGTTGCTTTACCATCAACTACAAACAAACTAGAAATAGCATTAACCAAAGTATCAACGGTCGAAATTGTTAATGCAAGACCAAGAATAACGATCAATAAGGACAAAATTTCTGTTTGATCTTTTAATAATAAACTAAAAAATCCTAAATCAGGTCTAACAGATGGATCCATTGAAAATGAAACCATTCCGATAAAACCCATTAAGAAAACTATTGGAACAATAATAAAGAAAGAAATTAACAAACCACATTTTAATGTTTGATAATCTTTTGCCGCATATACTCTTTGCCAATTTCCTTGATGAAATAAATTGGTTGCTGCAACTGCAATAAAAAAAGTTAATCCAGCGGTGTATCCTGGAATATATTTTGAACTTAATAATTGAGGATTTTTCTCATTAATTATAGAAAAAGAAAAATTATTTCCTGAAGAGGAACTAATAATCGAAATCAAAATAAATAACAAAACACCAATTACAATCATTTGAATATTATCAGTAAATATTGATGCTCTTAATCCCCCATAAAGAGTATAGCTTAAAGTAGCTACCAGAACTATTAATGCTGTAATCCATAATTCTGTTCCAGATATATAATTGATTAATACAGCAACCGCCGTTACTTCTGCACAAAGAAAAATGAACATATAAAAGATTGTCATTAACAAAATTAACTTAAATAGACTTTTGCCAAATTTCTTTCTCATAAACTCAACTAGAGAAGATCCTTTTGGAAACTCATTTCTAATTTTTTTTCCAAAATAAATTAAGAAAATCATTGGAAAAGCTGTGCCTAATGCATATCCAATAACTGCGCCTACTCCGCCCCATGTTGCAGCCGCAACTGGACCAAATAAAATCCAGGCTCCTAAAGCTGATGCCATAAGACTTGTGGTAAGTGAAAATAAACCAATGTTTCTATTTGCGGTTAAATAATTATTAATTCCTTTAAATTTTTTAGAATGAAGAATTCCTAAAATAGCAAATATTAAACTAATTACGATTACTAATATTGATGATGTTGATTGAGTTAAAAAATATGTTTTATACATTTTATCCCTTTCTGAATTACCGGACAGGTTCTTAGGGTATGATCTCAGTCTGTTAAGACACCCCTTTAATAATCTTTATATTATATTAATCGATATAGCTAGTAATTTAAATTTTATTTAAAAAATTATTTTTGACTCTTGTGATTCAGTATTTCAATCATGCATTTAGTGGCGTACTCTCTCCACTCAGATGAGGTTTTGTTCTTTAAGTTATTTAGATGATTTCTATTACTTTGAATATCATCTTTATGTTTAATGTAATCAGCTCTATTTAATTTTTTCTCCATTTCAGACAAATTTGTTTCCATTGCTTTTATCCATTCTTTACCAAGCTCAATACATTTTTGATCATCTTTTTCATCACAAATTTGTTTAAAAAAATTAAAAACAACCTCATCAGTATTTACTGAGGTGTTCATTAATTATTGTTTACAAGTACCAATTGACTCTGGACCACACTTTTGACCATTAGTCCAAGTAGCTCCAGTTAAATTAGCACCATCAAAATTAGCATTAGTAATATTAGAAGATGTAAAGTTGGCTTCCATTAAATTAGAGTTTTGAAAATTTGCTTCGATTAAAGTTGCTCCCATAAAATCAACTCTAGTTAGGTTTGCTCCAGTAAAGTTAGTTTTTTCAAAATTTGCACCAATTGAAACAGACTCATATAGATTAGCTCTTACAAATGTAGATTCTGGAAACGTACCAAATGATAGATTTGATGTCATCATAATGCTTTTATCAAAATTCACTTGAATAAAACTTGCAAAAGAAAGATTTGAATTTGGAAGATAACTTCCTTGTAAGTCTTGAGAATCTGAAAATCTACAATTAGAATAATCTACACCTTCTGTTAAAGGATCATCACATGCAGCATTTGAATTTGTAAAAAATAACAAACTAAATAAAGCAAGTAAGATTATTTTTTTCATAAGCAAAGTTAGCAAAAAAAATATGTCAAAACAATGAAGGTTTAAAATTTAATTATAATTTAACAATGTAATTTAATGATATTTTGCAGTATAAAAATCAACTTATGAAAGAATATAATATTGCTTCAATAGCTGGAGACGGAATAGGTAAAGAGGTATTACCTGAGGGCTTAAAAGTTTTAAAAGACGCCGCTTTAAAACATCAATTTAAACTAAATTTTACTGAATATGATTTTGCTTCATGTGATTATTATGAGAAACATGGAAAAATGCTTCCTGATGATTGGAAAGAAAAATTAGTAAAACATGATGCTATATTTTTTGGAGCAGTCGGTATGCCAGACAGAGTTCCAGATCATATTTCTCTATGGGGTTCCTTGCTTCAATTTCGAAGAGAGTTTGATCAATATATTAATCTTAGACCTGTAAAACTTTTCCCAGGTGTTAACCCTCCTTTGGCCAATAAAAAACCTGGCGATATAGACATGTTGATAGTTAGAGAAAACACTGAGGGAGAATATTCTACTGTGGGCGGAAGAATGTATAAAAATACCAATAGAGAAATTGCAATTCAAGAAACTATCATGTCGGCACATGGAATAGACAGAGTTCAAAAGTTTGCATTTGAATTAGCAAAACAACGAAAAAGAAAAAAATTAACAAATGCAACAAAATCAAATGGAATCTCAATTACTATGCCTTTTTGGGATGAACGTTTTAATGAAATGAAAAAAAATTATCCTGAAATTGAAACAGACCAATTTCATATTGATATTTTAGTTGCTAGATTTGTACTCAATCCAGAATGGTTTGATGTTGTAGTAGCATCAAATTTATTTGGAGATATTCTTTCAGACTTAGGACCTGCTTGCACTGGTACAATTGGAATTGCTCCCTCAGGAAATATTAATCCTGAAAATAAATTTCCATCTTTATTTGAGCCAGTTCATGGTTCTGCTCCTGATATTGCGGGTAAAGGAATTGCAAATCCTGTAGGGCAAATTTGGTCTGGAGCAATGATGCTAGATTATTTAGGAGAAAAAGAAGCTTCGAATTCAATAGTTGAAGCAATTGAAAAATCTTTAAGTGATAAAAGTAACAGAACTAAAGATTTAGGTGGTGATGCTGATACTGTTAAATCTTCTAATTCGATTTTAGCTAATCTTTAAATTTTAATTTTCTTTCCAGTTTTTGCACTTTTTGTTATTGCAGCAAAAATTTTAAGAGATATTAAACCGTCATTTCCATTTACTTTTGGTTTAGCTTTTTTTGCGACAACATCAGCAAAATGATCAATTTGATTTACTAATGTATTGTCATCTTTTTTATTTTTATCTTCATTAACATAGATCTTGTTCCACCAGCTTCTTTCTTTTTTATAAAACCAATATTTAAGATTGGGAAACTGCAAAGAACCTTTAGTACCTCCAATCATATAAGCAGATTGGTTGGTAATTGGGTATGCAGGATTTTCTCCAGCAGTTAATTCATAACTCCACGGTGCAACAATTGTATCTGACAAATTAAGTGTACAAAGCGCTCCTGAATTAAAGATCAAGCTTATTGTAGCTGTATCCTCTACTTGAAATTTTCTTGTTTTATTAGTTGTAAATGCTTGAACATATTTTATTGAACCTAACAAATAACAAATCATATCAATATCGTGCACTAAATTGATACCTAAAGGCCCGCCACCTTTACTAACTCTCCATTTTTCTTTGTAATAAGCTTTATGTTTATATAGCCAGCATAAAACGTTTGCAGAAACGATGTTACCCAATTTACCTTTCTTAATAACATCTTTTACCTTTGAGACTATTGAATTGTGTCTACGATGATATCCAATCAGTAATGGAGTTTTATTCTTATTAGAACTGCTTATTATTTTTTTTGCAGAATGAATATTATCTGAAATAGGTTTTTCTAACAGCACAGGTATTTTGTTTTTTAAAAAACTTACGGTATGTTTTTCATGCAATTGATTTGGGGTAGCAACTATAACAGCATCAAGTTTTTTTGAATTTAAAAGCTCTGATACATTAGAATATAATGGGATTTTATATTTTTTTGATAAATTTTTAGCGTTATTACTAATGTCTACTATTGAATGAAGATTTGCTTTCTTTGATTTTTGAATGGCTTTAATGTGTTGTAAGCCCATTAAACCTGTTCCAACTATAGAGATATTAATTTTTTTATTCATAAATTAATTAATTTTAATTTTTGTAAAGCATGTATACCTTTTATTAGGTTTAATTAAAGTACTTGGAAAATTTTTTTTATTAGGCGCATCAGGAAAGTATTGAGTTTCTAAACAAATTCCTTGGTAAGGAAATAATTTTTTTTTGTAATTCAAATTTTGTGCAGAATAAAGTTGAACACCTGGTAGATTTGAAAAAAAATCAACTTTAATATTAGTATTATTATTTTTTAAAGTTCCAACTAAATTTCTAGTATTTTTTTTTATAACAAATGTAGTGTCAAAACCTTTAAATTTAATATTAAGCTTTTTATTTTTAAAAAATTCTAATTTTTTTCTAATGTTTTTAAAATTTGAAAAATCGTAAATTGATTTTTTTACATTTTTAAATCTACCAGTTGGTATTAAATTTTTATTTATTTGAAGGTATTTAGATGAGTTTAATCTTAGCTCATGATTATAAATCATATTTTTTTTATTTTTTTCTAAGTTCCAATAACTATGATTAGTTAAATTAACATGGGTGCTTTTATTGGATTTGTATTCATATTTTATAAATAAATATTTATTTATTAATTGATAAGTACAATTGACAACAAGATCTCCTGGAAAGCCTTGATCGTCATTTGCTGAATGAAGTTGATATACTATTTTATCTTTTGTTTGATTTAATTTTTTCCATGGGAGAATTGAGAAACCAACTTTACCACCATGCAGTATATTTTTTCCCTCATTTCCATTTAAATAAAATTTTTCATTACCTATCTTAAATTTTGCATTGGAAATTCTACCCGCATATCTTCCACAAGTAGATCCAACACTTGGATGTTTATACCGATAGTTTTGTTTTGACCCTAAGTTTAAAATTAAATTTATTTTCTTTTTCTTGTGATAAACTTCAAAAAGACTGGCGCCGTAATTAAGAGTTTGAACTCTTAGAAATTTATTTTGAATTGTAGAACTTTCAACTTTCACCTAGATCAAGTTATGCCACCATCAACAATAAAGCTTTGTTTTGTACATCCAGATGATTGATCTGATGCTAAAAACATTACCATTTGAGCAACATCATTAGGTTTTAATTGTCTTTTTAAAGCCTGACTGTCTAAAATAAGCTTTTTATACTTTGGTGTTAACCAATGTTTTATTTGTCTTTCAGTAGCTATAGATCCAGGGACTACTGAATTGGTTCTGATATTATACTTTCCATATTCTTGTGCAAAAGATCTTGTTAAACCTACTACTGCAGATTTTGCAGTTTCATAAACAACTTTATCACCTTCACCTAGCATCCAAGAAACTGAACTTAAATTTACAATTGAGCCAGCTTTCATTTTTTTCATAGATTTAACCACAGCTTTAGCTGCAAAAAAATAGTGCTTTAAGTTAATTGCCATTCTATTTTCCCAATATTTTTCATCTACCTGATCTGTTGTGTGTCTATCATCATTGGCGGCGTTATTAATTAAAGCATGTATTGGACCTTTTTTTGCAATAATATTTTTGATTGTTTTTTCTAGTTTATTGATATCTAACAAATTACATTCAATGAATGTTGGTATTCTAAATTTATTTTTCTTAATTTTGTTTAAAAGTTTTTTTGTTTCTTTTAGATCAATATCTACAAAATAAACTTCGCTTCCTTGCTCACAAAAATGCTCAACGATTGATGCTCCAATTCCTGAACCTCCGCCAGTTATAAATATTCTTTTTTTTTTTAAATCTGAATATTTTACTTTCATATTATATTCTTTCCTCTGTTTGAGCGTCAAATAAAGATACTTGTGTTAAATCAAAGTATAATTTTGTTTCTTTCCCCAGATCTATTTTAATTGTAGATGGAAATTTAGCCAAAACTTCTTGATTTGCATAATCAAAAGTCATTATTTGCTCATGACCTATGTACTCACTAAGATCTGCTCTTAAATTAATTTCAAAATCACTTTCATTAAATTTTTTAAAGAAAATATGTTCTGGTCTAATACCAAAGAAAACTTCCTTATTATTTAAATTTGATTTATCTTTAAAATCATAATCTTTTATTGGAATTTCTAAATTTGATCCACTTACTGTAAATAATAAGTCTCCTGAATTTTCTTTTAAGTTTCCCTTAATAAGATTCATTGATGGAGATCCAATAAAGTCTGCAACAAAAGTATTGCTTGGCTTATTATAAATCTTTTCAGGAGTATCATTTTGTTGAATTACTCCATGGTTCATAATTGCAATGTTAGTACCCAAACTCATTGCCTCTGTTTGATCATGGGTCACATAAACAACTGTTGTTTTTAGCTGTTGATGTAGTTTTTTTATTTCTCTCCTCATTTCGACCCGTAGCTTTGCATCTAAGTTAGATAAAGGTTCGTCAAACAAAAATATTCTTGGCTCCCTTACGAGAGCTCTACCAATAGCAACACGTTGTCGTTGTCCTCCAGATAATTGCGAAGGTTTTCTTTCTAACAATTGATCTACCTGTAGAAATTTTGAGACTTTTTCTAACTGTTTTTGTATTTTTTCCTTTGATGTTTTTGCCTGTTTAAGACCAAAAATCATATTCTCCTTAACATTCATAGATGGATAAAGAGCGTAAGATTGAAAAACCATAGCAATATTACGGTCTTTTGGCTCTACTTTGCTAACATTATAATCATCAATAAAAACATCGCCTTCATTAATCGTTTCTAATCCTGCAATTATATTTAATAAAGTTGATTTTCCACATCCAGATGGTCCTAAAAGAACTAGGAAATTTCCTTCATCTATTTCTAAATTAATTTTTTTTAAAACCTCAGTCGATCCAAAGTTTTTTGATAGTTCTTCAATTTTTAACGTTTTCATTGTTATCCTTTCACTGCTCCTGAAGTTAATCCTCTAATAAAATATTTACCTGCCAATACATAAACTATAAGTGTTGGAATGCCGGCTATAATAGCTGAAGCCATATCTACATTATATTCTTTCACACTTGTACTTGATAAAACCATATTATTTAATGCAACTTGTATAGGTGCTGCTTCTCCAAATGAGAAGGTTGATCCAAATAAAAAATCATTCCATATTTGTGTGAATTGCCAAATTACAGTGACGACTATAATTGGTGCTGATATTGGAAGTAAAATTTTGAAAAATATTTTAAAAAACCCAGCTCCATCTATTCTGGCAGCTTTCACTAATTCTGTTGGAACAGAAATATAATAATTTCTAAAAAATAATGTAGTAAAAGGTATTCCATAAACTGTATGGACTAAAACCAATCCAACTACTGAATTTGAAATTCCTAATACTCCAAGGGTTCTGGCCATTGGTAGCAATATTGCTTGAAAAGGTATGAAACATCCAAATAATAAAAAAAGGAAAACCCACTGATCCCCTTTAAATCTCCATTTAGTTAAAACATAACCTGTCATTGCTCCAATAAATGTTGAAAAAAATACTGCTGGTACAACCATCTTGATTGAATTCCAAAAATATGGTCTTAAAAAAGTATCACCAGCTCCATATCCTCGACCACCCCACGCTACAGCCCAAGATTCCAAATTTAATCCGCTTGGCCAAGATAAAAGTGTTCCTTGACGGATCTCTTCCATTGTCTTTAACGAAGTAACAACCATCACGTAAAGTGGAAAAATAAAATAAGAAGCAAAAAGAATTAAAATAAAATACAAAAACCATCTCAAAAACATGTTTGTATATTTAGATTTTTGTTCTAATTGCTGATAAGAAGAAGATTTCAAACTATCTTGCATTTTCTCTCCTTAATTCTGAATATAAATATGGGATAATTACAGCAGCTACAGCCATAAACATCATCATCGCACTCGCTGCAGATAAACCAACCTGGCTTTTATGAAATGCAGTTTGTGTCATATATAAAGCAGGCATAGTTGTTGATATACCTGGTCCACCTTGTGTCAGTGCTACGATAAGATCATAACTTTTTATAGATATATGAACTAAAATTACAAAACTTGTAAAAAATACAGGTCTCATCATTGGAAGTAAAATCTTCCAGTAAACAGTAAATAAACTTGCGCCATCTATTTTTGCTGCCTTAACAATTTCATCTTCTACCGACCTTAATCCAGCTAAAAATAGCGCCATCACAAACCCTGCGGATTGCCAAACACCTGCGATAACTATGGTATAAATGGCCATCTCCCTATCTACCAGCCAATCAAAGGTAAAGTTCTCAAAACCCCAATCTCTAAACATCTTTTGGATGCCTAAAGTTGGATTTAATATCCATTTCCAAGCGGTTCCTGTCACGATAAAAGATAGTGCCATTGGATACAAATAAATCGTTCTTAGCAAACCCTCTGCTCTGATTTTTTGATCTAAAAAAATTGCAAGAATTATCCCTATAACAACACAGAAAATTAAAAATAGTGCTGTAAAAATAAGCAAATTATCCACTGCAATAAGCCATTTTCTTGATGCCCAAAGTTTTTCATACTGTCCAAATCCCCAAAGTTCATACTTTGGTAGAATTTTAGAATTTGTAAAAGATATATATAAAGTCCAAAGCACAAATCCATAAACAAACCAGCCAATCAAACCAACAGCTGGGGCCATTACAATTTTAGGTAAATTTTTTTCTAACCACTTGAACATTATAAATATTTTTTATTTTTAGATTTAAAAAAAAGGCCACTTTATCAAAAGTGGCCTTTTAATTTTTATATACTACATGTTAGCTAAAACTGAGTCAGCTAAAGCGTTAGCAGCATCTACAGATGACATGTCAGAGTTAAAGTGCTCTGTGATGATATCTTGTAGGGCAGCTTTCATAGTATTACCTTGAGCCATACCGTGAGCAAAACTTGGAACTAATCCACCGCTTGCACCTGCAGTTTTAATATCTGCATTAGATGTTTTTGCGCACTTGTCAAATTCATCCATTGATACGTCTAAACGTGCCGGGATAGAACCTTTGTATAGGTTGAAAACTTTTTGAAAGTTTTTACCCATCATAAGCTTAGCTAATAACTTTTGGCCAGCTTGTTTATCTGGATCGCTAGATTTGTAAAAGATAAAACTATCTACGTTATATAAGTATCCATTGTTTGAAGGAGTAGCAGCACAGTAGTAATCTACACCTGGAACTTTTCCAGCAGCTGTAAATTCACCTTTTGCCCAGTCACCCATAATTTGGAAACCAGCTTTTCCTTCAATAACCATACCTGTAGCAACGTTCCAGTCTCTTCCTGGGCTACCTTCATCAGTAAAACCTTGAAGTTTTCTCATTTGATCAAAAACTTTAACTGTTGTTTCACTTCTTAAACAGCTTTCTTTAAGATCTACATAACAATTTTTGTAATAGTTATTTCCTCCGATACCCATAGCAACTGCCTCAAATACTGTAGCATCTTGCCAAGCTTGACCACCATGTGCAAATGGAATGATACCAGCAGCTTGTAATTTTTCAGCAGCAGCATTTAACTCATCCCAAGTAGTTGGAACTGAAATACCGTTTGCATCAAATACAGCTTTGTTTGCCCACATCCAGTCAATTCTGTGAATGTTTACTGGAGCAGCACAATAAGGTCCGCTATTATTTTCACACTTGTGAATTGCTGCAATCATTGGATCTAATAAATTGTCCCAACCCTCTGATTTAGCAACTTCATCAATGTTATATGGAGCTACAACACCTTCTTGGTCATACTCTTGAATAGTAGGTCCTTTAATTTGAGATGCAGATGGAGGATCTCCAGCAACGATTCTTGCTTTTAATGCAACGTTAGCAGCGTCTCCACCACCACCTGTTACAGGCATGTCCATCCATTCACCACCGTTTGCAGCAAAATCATCTTTTAAAACTTTAAGAGCAGCAGCTTCACCACCAGACGTCCACCAGTGCAATACCTCGATCTTAGGTCCTGCAATTGATGAAGTAGATGTGAACGCTAATGTAATTAAAGCGATCATTAGTTTTTTCATATCTTCTCTTTCTCTTTTTATTTAGTTAACTTTTTTTTTAAAAACGGAACTATAAGTAGAATAAATTCCAATTGATAACTAAAAAAACTTTATACAACTTTAAATTGTAATGAATTTTTTTCCTTATTTATCAATATTTTTTTTAATAAAAAAAAAAATATTTTTTTTTTGATTCTACTTTTAGTTGAAGTTTTAATATGTCGCGCTTCTTCCTAATCTAGCAGCGCCTCTAACTCCACTAGCGTCTCCGTATCTAGGTTTTAAAAAAACACCCTCGTACTCTCTTCCGATAACAAATTTTCTAACCAATGAATCTATTTCATGCAAAAAATCAATTTCATTTGAAACTCCTCCTCCAAATATAAAAGCATCAGGATCTAAAATATTTATAATACTTGAAAGAGACATTGCTAAATTTACTTTAAAATCATCTATAAATCTTTCAGCATCTAAATCATGTTTTCTATTTAATTCAAAAATTTCATTTGTTTTTAAATTTTTTCCATAAATCTTCTTAAATCTTTTTGCTAAACTTAATCCAGATAAAAAACTTTCAATCTCTGCTTCCCTTGCATTACTTGAGTCAAAATTTTCTTTCTTAGCTGCAAAATATGGAATTTGGTTGTGTCCCCATTCCCCTGCTACTCCATTCGAGCCAGTAATAATTTTTTTATCTATTACTAAGCCACCTCCAACTCCTGAGCCTAATATAATTCCATATACGATTTTATAATGTGTACCAGCTCCATCTATTGCTTCAGATAAAGCAAAACAATTTGCATCATTTTCACAAAACACTTCTTTTCCAAGAGCTTTACGTAGATCACTTTGAAATGGTTTTTTTTCTAACCAGGTTATATTTGGAGCATTTTTTACTAATCCAGTTTGAGGAGAATGAACTCCTGGATGACAAACACCAATTGGAAGTTCTTTTTTAAACTCTTGTTCTAATTTTCTATGGATATCTCTTATCGCAGTTACAATTTGAGAGTACTCCTTTGGACACGATATTCTTGATCTGTGTTTTTCATTCCCATTCTCTTCAAGTACAACACTCTCAATTTTAGTTGCACCTACATCAATACCTACTTGCATAACTAATATGTAGCTCTTCCACCACTTAAATCAAAAACTGCAGCAGTCGAAAATGAATTTTCTTCACTAGCCAACCAAGTAACTAATGATGCTAATTCTTCAACTTTTGCAAATTTGTTTCTAGGAATTTTTGATAACATATAGTTTATATGTTGCTCTGTCATTTGATCAAAAATTCTTGTTTTGGCTGCTGCCGGTGTTACACAATTGACAGCTATATTTTTTTGGGCAAGTTCTTTACCTAGAGATTTTGTTAAACCTATAACGCCCGCCTTAGATGTGCTATATGCACTTGCATTTGGATTTCCTTCTTTCCCTGCAATAGATGCAATATTTACTATTCTTCCGTAGTCATTCTTTAACATGAAAGGAACAACTGCTTTACAGCAATAAAAAACAGAATTTAAATTTAAATTCATCACTTTTTTCCATTCATTTAATGGATATTCAGCTACAGTAGTATTCATACCCGCAATACCTGCGTTGTTAATGAAAATATCTATTTTTCCATATTTTTTTTCTACTTCTTCTAAATTTTTATTTACTATTTCAAAATTAGTTACGTCTACAATTTGATGACTTAAGTTTTCTGATTTAACTTTATCAATCGCATCTTTGGCTGCATTTTCATCAATATCCCAAATTACGACTTTAGCTCCTGCTTCAATAAATCTTTCAGTTATTGCTAAACCAAATCCCTGGGCTCCACCAGTAACAACTGCCACTCGATTATTTAAATCGTACTTAATCATTATTTCTTTTTTAATTTCCTCGATCTTATTAAAGGAAAAGCCAAAGCAATTAAAGACAAAATAAAGAATGTTAAAGCAATTGGTCTTGTAAAAAACATCAGCCAATTACCATCAAATATAACTAGAGATTGTCTTAAAGTTCCTTCAACTAACTCACCCAAAATTAATCCAATAATAACTGGTACTACTGAAAAGCCATATCTTCTCATAAAGAAACCTAGCACTCCAAAAAATAACATAATCCAAACATCTATTATGGATTGATTTAAAGAATAAGTTCCACATACTGAAACTGCGAATATCATTGGCCATAAGATTTTATTAGGTACTAAAGTTATTCTTGCAAATATTTTTGCTCCAAAAAATCCAAAAATAAAAAAAAGAATATTGGCTATTAGCATGGCGCCAAAAATTCCATACAAGAAGTCTGGCTGCTCTCTAAACAAATCTGGTCCAGGTCTAACACCATGAATAATCAATCCAGTAAGTATAACCGCTGTTGTTGCGCTACCAGGAATACCAAGCGCTAAAGTTGGAACCATCGCGCCACCTGTTGCTGCATTATTTGCCGCTTCTGCTCCTGCAATTCCTTCTATTGATCCTTTACCAAATTCTTCTGGATTTTTTGAAAATCTCTTAGCCTCAGAATAACCAATTAAAGAAGCAACTGTTCCACCTTCTGCAGGTAGTACTCCAATAAATGATCCGATCCCACTTGATCGTAATATTGTTTTCCATGTTTTTTTATAATCATCTTTGCTTGGTAATTTAATTGCTTTTAAAGCAATCCGGTTAAATATTTGATTTATCAAAGTTGATTGTGTTAACATCTCACTCATTGCAAAAAGTCCAACTACTACTGGTATAAATCCTATTCCTTCAGTTAATTCATTGATCCCAAATGTAAAACGATCAATTGAAGTCATAAAATCTTTACCAACTGTAGAAATCAATATTCCAAATGCACCTGCGATTAAATTTTTAATTGGACTACCCTCACCTATTGAAGCAAGCATTGTTAAACCAAATATTGCTAATGCAAAATATTCTGGCTGACCAAACTCATAAGCAAGTTGCGCTAATATAGGGGCAAAGAAAACTAATATAACGACACTGAAAATACCTCCAACTGTACTTGATACAGTTGCCATCCCTAAAGCCCTACCTGCTTCACCTTTTTGTGCTAAAGGATAGCCATCTAAACAAGTTGCAGCAGCCGCTGGAGTTCCTGGTGTGTTAATTAATACAGCTGTTATTGCGCCACCATAAGTTCCGGCACAATAGATAGAAGTTAATAAAACAATTGCAGATAATGGATCAAGTGTCATTGTAAAAGGCAAGATTAATGCCCCACCTGTTGTTGGTCCTAACCCAGGTAACACTCCTAATATCAAACCAAATAAAGTTCCAAAAAATAAAATTAACAATAGTTTAGAACTAAAAAGTGGTGCCAGCATTAAAAGAAAATTATCCATCTAGCTATAATAAATGTTGGTAATTATTCCTGGAGGAAATCTTAAACCTAAAATTGTCTCAAAAAAAACAAAAACAATGATTGGAAAAATAATTCCAACCAATAATAAATAAAATAATCTTTTTTCACCCCAATAATAAGCTACAAAAATTGATAGGGCTGATATGGCTAAAAAGAAATCTAAAGCATTGGAAACTATTACAAACATAATAAAACTAAACAATGTTAAGAAAAATGATCTAGGTAATTTTTTTTCAATTTTCCAAGGATTTTTAGTTGCTAAATAATAGACAATTAATGTCATAGCAATTATCAAAATTAATAATGCTTTTGGAAATGTTGCTGGCTGAATTCCTCTATTTAAAATTGGAGGAACTATATCAAACGTAAAAGTTGTGAGTAATAGAATTAACGATATAAAAATAATTATAAACGAAACCTTAAATTCATCTTTAAAAAAAAAGGGCAAACTTTTATTTGCCCTTTTTGATTTTTGTACATTTTTCATATCAAATGTACTTTTAATTAGATTAATTAATGTAACCTAAAGCTTTAAGCTGAGCAGTCATTTCTGTAAGCATTTCTTCCATTTGCTTACCCCACTCATCTGCACCAACTACACTTGTCTCATCAAGACCAATTTCTGTTAAGAAATTTTTGTAGTAGTTGTGGCTCATAGCTTTCATCATTCCAGCTTCTAATTGTTTTACTCTGTCTGCTGGAGCACCCTTTTTAGTTACAAATCCTCTAACAGTAGATAAAGAAACAGGTATTCCTAATTCTTTAGCTGTTGGAGAATCTCCAATTTTAGCCATTCTTTCATTTGCTAATACAACTGATACACAAAGTTTGCCTTCATTAATTTCAGTTAATGCTTCACCTAAGTTTAAAACACCCACATCAATATCTCCTTTGATAAGGTTAGTTTTAATTGGTGCAACACCTTTGTATGCAACAATAGTTGGATCTTTTAATCCACCTTTTTTTGTAAATGCGATTGCACTAACATCATCAATACCACCAGTATGAGTAGTTCCGTATTTTAGTGATTTTGATTTTTGTGTACTAATAAACTTTTTAGCATCTTTGATGTCTGCTTTGCAATTAACAACAAACAATTGAGGATCATCAGTTCCTCTAGCAAGTGGTTGCATATCACTTAACTTAACTTTAGTTTTACCTAAAGCCATAGATACAGCATGACCTGTAGTCCAAGTTAAAGTGTGATTTCCATCGGCTGGTAAAGACATCATGTAATCCATAGATGTTGCTCCTCCACCACCTTTTTTGTTTACTAATTGCATATCCTGCTTAAGGACTCTTCTTGCTCTTAATAACATCATTCTAGTAGTAACGTCAGTTCCACCACCAAATCCAGCGTGAGTAATTGCTTGTATTGGATGACCATCAGCTTTAGCTGATGTGATCATTAATGGAAGAGCTACAACAAAAAATTCAGTTACTAGAAAAGCAGCTGCTAAAAATAGTTTAAAGCTTTTTTTCATTATTTCCCTCTTTAGTTAATTTATATTTAATAATTTAAACATAATCTGCTACAAGACGTAAAGAAAAAAATGATTGAAAATAAATCTAACATTGCTCTTCTACTTGGTGATCCAGCAGGGATTGGACCAGAGTTAATTTCAAAGCTTTTAAATGATGAGATGACAAAAAAAGCAAACATTGTCATAATTGGTGAAAAGCAAGTATTTGAAAGTGGGAATAGTATTACAGGAATTTCTCATAATATAGATGTTGTAGAAAATTTTGATGAAGTGAATTTTGATAAAGCAAATAGATTTTTATTAGATATTTCTAAAGGAAAAAATCATAAATATAAATTAGCTGAACCATCAAAAGAATCTGGTGAAAGTGTATTGGAAGCTTTAGATTTAGCATTGACACTCGCAAAAGAAAAAAAAATTGATGCAATTAATTTTGCACCCATGAATAAAACAAGTTTAAAACTTGGAGGAAATAAACATTCAGATGAATTACAACTTATGGCTGAGAAACTTGAGGTAAATAGTTTTTGTTGTGAATTTAATGTCATAGATAATTTTTGGACAGCAAGAGTAACATCTCATATTCCAATAAAAGAAGTTGCTCAACATATAACAAAAGAAAATATCATGAAGCCAATAAAACTTATAAATGAAGTTATGGAGTTAAATGGTGTAAAAAATCCTCGAATTGCTATTCAGGCACTTAATCCTCACGCAGAGTTTGGTTCAGAAGAAAAAGACGAAATCATTCCTGCAATTGAGGAAGCAAAAAAACTTGGTTACAACGTTGATGGGCCATTGCCATGCGATACCTCATTTGTTGTAGCCTACAAAAATAAAAACCATGATTGTATGGTTGGCATGTATCATGACGCGTTACAATCTGGTCTTAAAGCATTTGGTTTCGATAGAGGAGTAACAGTTCAGGGTGGATTAACTGTGCCAGTAACTACTACTGCACATGGATCAGCATTTGCGATTGCAGGAAAAAATGAAGCTAACTTAGATCCAATTTTAAATTCTTTTAAAATTGCTTTATCGATGTCGCAAAGTAAAAAAAACTAAATTAATCCCGCGTCTACTGTAAAGTTTTGTTTAGTACATCCTGATGAAACATCAGATGCTAAGAATAAAACCATTTTTGAAACATCGTCAGGTAATAATTGTTTTTTTAAAGCCTGATTTTTTAATATTTCTTTTTTAAATTTTGGGTTAAGCCATAATTTGGATTGTCTAGCTGTTGCAATTGAACCAGGTGCAATTGAGTTAATTCTTATATTATGTTTTCCTAAATCTCTTGCTAAAGATCTTGTTAATCCATGAATTCCTGCTTTTGCAGTACTATATGCTGGGAACATTACTGCTCCCCTAACCCAACTGACAGACCCTAAATTTATTATTGATCCACCTTTATTTTTCACCATGCTTTTTTTAACTGATTGTATGGCAAATAAATAATGCTTTAAATTTATTGCCATTCTCTCATCCCAATATTTTTCAGTAATATTTTCTAGACTATGTCTTTGATCATTAGAGGCATTATTAATCAAAATATCAATTGGACCGCCTTTTTTAATAATACTTAAGATTAAAGATTTGTATTTTTTAATATTTTTAATGTCACATTCCACAAAATTTGGAATTTTAAATTTTTTTTTTTTGATTTTATTAATAGTTTTTTTGGCCTCTTTTTTATCGATATCAAAAAAATATACTTCAACTCCTTGCTCACAAAGATGTTCAACAATTGATGATCCTATACCTGAAGCTCCACCTGAAACTAAAGCTTTTTTATTTTTAAGATCAAAATATTCAGTTTTCATTTTTGTAAATAGGATTAATAATTATTTAAATCTTCCATTGATGGCATTGAGGCTGCTGCACCTTGTTTTGTAGTTGAAATTGCTCCTACCTTATTCGCAAAAGAGAGTACTTCTTTAATATCTAAATCTTTTGATAACCCAACAGCTAAAGCACCGTTGAAAGCATCTCCTGCGCCGGTAGTATCAACGACTGGTTCTTTAAGTTTAAATGCATTCATGAAAAAATTTTCTTTATCATTTGCAAAATAGCATCCTTTTTCACCTAAAGTTATGACTATGTTTTTAATACCTTTTTTTAAAAATTCCTCTGAGGCAATTTTTATATCTTTTTCAGTTTCAATTTTTTTATTTAAATAAAATTCAGCCTCAGTTTCATTAGGTGTAAAAAAATCAATTAATTTAAAATCATCATCATTAATTTGGCACGCAGGTGCTGGATTTAATATTGTGGTCAATTTATTTTCTTTAGCTTTCTTCAATGCATATTTCGTAACATCATATGGTGTTTCTAGTTGTGTTAAAAATATATCTGTATTTGCAATAAAATTTAAATTTTTTTCAATATCATCATGGGTAAGGGTACCAGCGGCACCTGGTATAATATTTATTGCGTTGTCTCCTGTTTTTTCATTGACCATTATTCCTGCAACTCCAGTTGAGTGATTTTTATCTTGAATAACAGAAGCAATATCCATGCCCAATGATTTATATAGATTTAAGGCCATCTCACCATTTTTGTCATTACCTATTTTTGTTATAAAATTTACTTTCCCGTTTAATTTAGCTGCAGCAATTGCTTGATTTGATCCTTTTCCACCTGGCCCAACAATGTGCTGTGAACCTAGAATTGTTTGACCTTTTTCAGGGATCGCATTAGCTATAAAGCAAAGATCTGCAACAAATACACCAAAAACTGAAATGATTTTCATTTTTTAAGTCCAAACGTTTCCGTCAGGTAAAATGACTCCTTTGGTGAGAATAAAACAACCAAACGGTCTTGCGTCTGTTGTAGTAACTATACAATAAGCTTTCTTTGCCTCTTGATAAAACTCTTGTCTTGAAATTGATCCCACATTCCAATTTTCTCCTGAGATTTTTTTTACAACCTCAATAAATTCTTTATGTGTTTCAGTTAACTCCTCAGGTTTATCATCTACTTCCATTCTTAAAGCTGGAGATCCTCCTTTTGAATTAATAAAACTATCAAGTGGAAAAACTGAAAGTATGGCAGAGGCAGCTTCTTTTATACCAACTCCGTCTAATCTTATTATTTTATCGTTTGAAGTATTTGCAGGAAAATTAGCATCAGCTAATATCAGTTTTTCTCCATGACCCATAGATCTTAAATGAAAAAGTAAATCTGGGCTTAATACTGGATCAATTTTAATAAGCATGAATTATTATATTACATAAAAAAAAAGGGTGGAATTAAATTCCACCCTTTTTTTTAAATTATATACCTATCGATTATTTAAAATCGTTAGCGTTTTCTTTTGTTACTAATTGTGTTCCTGTATCGATATTTGGATCAATACTTCCACCATTAGCTAATTCAAGAGCATATTTAACTCCATATGCACCCATGTTATAAGAAAACTGAGCAATTGTTGCTGTCATCTCTCCTTTTAAGATACTTGTAGCTGCATCTGGAGTAGCATCAAATCCCACAACAACTACATTGTTCATATCTGCATCCTTAAGAGCTTGCATAGCACCTAAGCCCATATTATCATTTGAAGCAAATATAGCTTTGATGTTAGGATTTTTTAAAATGATTGACTCAGTTACAGATCTACCTTTTGCAGTATCCCACTCGGCAGTTTGAGTTGCAACAATATTCAACCCACAATTTTTAAAACCTTTAATAGCACCATCTCTTCTGAGTAATGCTGTTGATTGAGATTCAATACCAGTTAAAATTGCAACATCTGAACCTTTTGGAGTTTTGTCACAAATAAATTTAGCAGCTAACTCTGCACCATTCATGTTGTTCGTTCCAATAAAAGTTACTCCTTCATTAATTCCTTTTGTATCTACAAATACAACTGGAACACCACTTTTAATCGCATCGTCCACGATTGGAGCAAAAGCATTTGGATCTCCTGGCGCTAAAGCGATAGCATCAACACCTTTTGCTAATTGGTCTTCAACTTGGTTAATTTGAGCTTGAACATCACCTTCTTGCGGTGGTGCAACCAAAACTAAATCAACACCTAATTTTGCTGCTTCTTCTTTAGCTCCTTTTTCTACAGATGCCCAAAAAGGATTACCTGATCCAGGTCCTTTAATGCTGAATAATATTTTTTTTCCAGCAAATGCCCCTGTTGAAAAACTTGCTAATAGAAAAACAGAAGTAATAATTACACTAATTATTTTTGTTAAGTTTTTCATATATTTCCCCTTAGTTGTTTTTTAAAAATAAATTTAATATAAAATTTGAAATAAATTCAACTGTTAATAAGAACAGTTCTAAGTAAGATTAGAACAACTTTGACGTGTATTATTTTCTTGTACCTATGTCTCTTCTTAAGACGTCAATATATACCGCTAAAACTATTATTGAACCAATTAATACTTGCTGCCAGAAAGAACTAACATCCATTAGATTTAGTCCATTCCTTAAGATACCCATTATCATAACACCAGCAAAAACTCCTAATACAGTTCCTCTTCCTCCAAAAAAACTTGCACCACCAATAATACAAGCAGCAATCGCGTCAAGTTCTGATTGAAGTCCAGCATTTGGATATCCCGAGTCAGTTCTTCCAGCTAAAATTAAAGCACCAATACCAGATAAAAAACCACACAAAGAATAAACAATAATTAAAATTTTGTTTACATTTATTCCTGAAGCTCTAGCTGCATTTGGATTACCTCCAATTGCATAGATCCATTTACCAGTTTTACTCTTATTTAAAAAAATCCAAAAAATTATATAAACAATTGCAATTAATACTAAACTTACAGGTAAATATTGAGATTTTTCTAATCCCAACCATTGAAGATCAATTCTTCCATGTCCCAAATATCTAACTTCATCAGTAAAACCACTAATAGGAGTACCGCCTGAAATTAAGTTTCCTGCACCTCTAAATATATAAAGTGTACCCAAAGTCATTATAAAAGGATGAGGCATCCTTAATAGAGTAATGCCTAAACCATTAAATAACCCGCATAAAAAACCTGCAATCAATGGTGTAAGTACTACAATGAACCAGGGGGCTCCTGCTTTTGCAACGACAGCTAAAATCATAAGAGATAACATCATTATAGATCCAACAGAAAGATCTATTCCTGCTGTTACAATTACCATAAATACTCCTAGAGCTAACATTGATTGCCAGGATATTTGTTTAAAAACATTTGTTACATTTCTCCATGAAAGAAACACATCTGGTTGCAAAATATGCATTACCAGAATCATAAGAACTAACAAAAGAAGTATTCCATACTTTTCAAAGTACGGAATTAATTTTAAATGCAAACTTTCTATTTTTTTATCTTTATCTTCCATATTATTTTTTACCCATGATCCATCCAATTACTTCATCTCTTGAAGTATTTGAAAGAGTAGCTTCTGCAAAATTAGTTCCTTGGAATAAAGCCATCACACGATCACAAACTGTAAAAATATCATCCATTCTATGACTTATTACAATCACTCCAACACCTGTTTTTTTTAAACTATTAATAAGATCTAAAACTTTACCAACTTCTTTGATTGCTAATGCTGCAGTTGGTTCATCCATAATTACTACTTTGGCATTAAAGGCTGTTGATCTTGCGATCGCTACAGCTTGTCTTTGACCACCCGAAAGTTCCTCTACTTTTTGATCAGCACTTTTAACATTTATTTTTAACTTATCTAAATGAGCATTGGTTAACTCTTTAATTTTATTAAAATCTAAAAGTTTTAAAAATCCTAAATTTTTTGTTGGTTCTCTACCTAAAAAAATATTTTCACCAATAGGTAAATTACCTGCTAAAGCAAGATCTTGATAAACCATTTCTAATCCTAAGTTTTGAGAGTCTCTTGGGCTTTCTAAAATTTCCTCTTTACCTTGAAAAAATAATGAGCCTGCGCTCGGTTTATAAAGACCAGATAATACTTTCATCAAAGTTGATTTCCCAGCTCCATTATCTCCAACAACACCTAAGCATTCTCCTGCATGAACTTTTAAGTTTACGTTCTCCAATGCTGTTATGGTTCCAAAATATTTTGTTATTCCTTTTGCTTCTAGTAGTGGATTGCTGGTTGATGACATAAGTTATAAAATTATTAAAATATCAATTAATTGCAACTGGTTTTGAAGCTAATAATCCTACTGTCTTTAATTCAGCCTTTTTACAAAATTTTGGTTTTAAGTTTTTTGATATTAAATGCATGTCCTTTAAAACTATGTCCCCCATAGCAAAAAAGGCCTGCTTCAAAGCTCCTGCTCTGTGTGCTGAAAATAAAATATTTTTAACTTTTCTGATTGGGTCATTTTTTCTCACTGGCTCCTCGGGAAATACGTCAGTAGCCACATAAATATCTCCCTTTTTAACTCTCGTAATCAAGTCCTTAAAATTTACAACTGCTGCTCGACTCATCAATATAAATAATGAGTTTGTTTTCATTTTATTGATTAAACTTTTATTTACTAAATTTTTGTTTTTGGTTGTTACTGCTGCTAATACATAAATAATTTCGCATGTTTTAAACATTTTATTTAAGCTAACTGGATTAAATCCAAAGTTTTTAATTTTGTTCTTAGACAACCAGGGGTCATAAACATTTATATCTTTAGTAAACGGTAGCAAGATTGGATATAAAGATTTTGCTAAATCACCAAATCCTAATAATCCAATTTTTTTTCCTGATAAAAGTGATGCTTTTAAATTACTTTCCAATCCATATTTTTCTTTACCTTTTACAAAATCAAAATGAGCATTATGAATATTTCTTAATAAAGAAAGAGTCATTCCTAATGCAATTTCTGCTACTGGCTTTGAAAATACTGGAGAAGTTGCAATTACATGGATTCCTTTTTGAGAACAATAAGTATAATCAACATTATTCATAAAATTACTTTCAACATTTATTATTGCTTTTAATTTTTTTGCTTTTGACAAAATTTTTTTATCTAAGTCTGGCTGACCCATAATGAAAGTAGCTTTATCAATATAGTTTTCATAAAATTGTCTTTTTTTTTTATTGGGTGCTATTAAAACTTTATATTTTTTTTTTAATTCTATTAATTTTTTTTTTGTAAAAATCAGATCCAATGTTCTGGGGAAAGGATCAGATATAACAATTGGTTTTGACATCTAAATTAAAATTTTTTTTACTTCTTCTTCAGTAAATTTTTTTGGTCTATCACATTTTGTTTGTATTTTTTGGGGAATTCCTGTGTTAGCTGCCCTCATAGTTGACTCAATTATATCTAATACGTGTAAAGATAAATCACCTGAACATCTGTGTTTTTTGTTTTTCTGAATAGAATATAACATTTCAGATAAACCAACACTCCGATAGTTTGCATTTGTAGCAGCTTCATTTGATCTTCCACTAGAAGAAGTTATATTTATTTTTCCTAAATGCATCTTATCTGTTTTGTGTTCACCCCATTTTCCGCCTTCTGTAACAGAAATAAAAACAGAACCCCCAAACATATTAGGATCTGGAACAATAATCGATCCTTTTGTGCCATAAAGCTCCATATGGTTTCTTTGATGATTAATTACATCAAATGAGAGTGTTACCTGAATTATAGCACCACTGTGAAATTGGATTGTTGCTAAATATGTTGTAGGTGTTTCCACTTTAAATGATTTATTTTTTTTAGGTCCCACTCCATAAATTCTCTTTTTAAAAGCAGTTAATGTTCTTCCTTGAACTTGTTTTGCAGGTCCAAGTAAATTTACTAATGTTGTAAAAAAATATGGTCCCATATCGATTACTGGACCTCCTTCTTTTTTATACCATGACTCAGGTTTTGGATGAAAAGACTCTACCCCAGGAAATGCGAAAATTGCATTACCAAGTTTAATCTCTCCAATCAAATCTGAATCAATTAATTCTCTAGCTTTTTGAATTCCTCCACCTAAAAATGTATCTGGAGCATTTCCAAGATAAAGTTTATTTTTTTTTGCTAGTGAGACGAGTTCTTTACCTTTTGCAAAATAAGTTGCTAATGGTTTTTCTGAATAAACATGTTTACCTGAGTTCAAAACTTTTTTTGATACTAAATAATGAGATTGTGGAATTGTTAAATTTAAAATAATTTCTATTTCTTTGTCATTTAAAATTTCTGAGACTGTTTTAGATTTAATATTGTATAATTTTGCACATTTATCAGCTGCTTTTTGATCAATATCTGCACAGGCAATTATTTTAAAATTATTAAAATATTGTTGCCCTCTAAAGTATGTCTCGGCGATGTGACCACAGCCTATAAGACCGACTTTAAAAATTTTATTCATAAAGGTTTATACGCCTTGTCTTTGTTTATCTTTTCCTTCTTTATAAAGTTTTAAAGCCTCTTCATTTTCTTTTGTTTTAGTAATTTCAAGTGTTGGACTGTCCCAAAAAGCAGAACCCTCAACCCACTTATAAGCATGAGTTTTTATTGAAATAACGTATGTTACATCAGATGCTTTTGCTCTCTTAAATGCAGATTCAAGATCTGAAATTGAATTAACATGTTCAGATTTAGCCCCCATACTTTCTGCATGTTTTGCAAAATCAACATCAACTAACCCAGGGGTATTAGAGCTCTTTAATAAGTTGTTATATTCTTTACCACCTTTAAATAGTTGAAGTCGATTGATAACTGCAAACCCGCCATTATCACAAACTATAATTATCAATTTGTTTTTTGTAATAACTGATGAATAAATATCTGTATTATTTAGAAGATAAGAACCATCTCCTACAAAAGAAATTACTTCTTTATCAGGATTAGCCATTTTTATTCCAAGTGCTCCTGAAATTTCATAACTCATACAACTAAAACCCCACTCTGTTTCATGAGTATTTAATTCTCTAGGTCTCCAAACTTGAACAACTTCACCAACCAAACCTCCTGCTGCCGTAACAGCTATATCTGTTGGGTCAGAGTTTCTATAAATTGCACCAATTACCTGAACATAACTTGGAACTTCTTGATTTGTCGGCGCACTCTCTTTATCTATATGTTCATTCCAAGATTTGAGTTCAGTTTGAGATTTTTTATTCCATTCTTCTCCAGCTTTCCAACTACCTAATGATTGTGAAAGCTCTGTTAATGAAACTTTAGCATCTCCAATTACAGCTTGTGCTAAATGTTTGTTAGCATCAAATCTTGATACATTTATTGAAACTAGTTTAAAATCTTTGTTTTCAAAATTTGCCCATGATCCAGTTGTAAAATCTGCAAGTTTGGTTCCAATTGCAATTGCTAAATCTGTTTCTTTTGCTAATGTATTTGTATTTTTTCCACCTAAACCGCCAATCTGACCTGCAAAATGAGAATGGTCTCTTTTCATTGTAGAATATCCCATTACAGTTTGAGTAACTGGTATATTGTGTTTAATTGCGAACTGACTCAACTCATCCATTGCATCTGAGTAAAAAACTCCACCACCAGAAATTATAATTGGATTTTTTGATGACTTAATTTTTTCTACTGCTTCTTTGATTTGAAATTCATCTGGTCTTGGTCTTCTAATTGCGTGGACTCTTTCTTTAAAAAATTCTTCTGGATAATCAAAGGTTTGACCTTGTATATCTTGGCTTAAAGCGATACATGCGGGACCACAATCTGCAGGATCTAACATCGTTTGAACTGCTGCCGGGAATGATTGAATAATCTGCTCTGGTCTGGTTATTCGATCAAAATATCTTGTAACTGGTTTAAATGCATCATTAGCTGTAATACCAGGGTTATTAAAATGCTCAACTTGTTGCAATACTGGATCTGGCATTCTATTTGCATAGGTGTCTCCAGGTAAAAATAAAATTGGCAATCTGTTACTCATAGCAACTGCAGCAGCTGTAACCATATTTGTTGCACCAGGTCCAACGGAAGATGTCGCTACAAATATTTGTTGTCTTCTTTTTGCTCTAGCATAACCAATTCCAGTTAGTGCCATATTTTGTTCATGATGCCCTCTATATGTTGGAAGATCTTTTTGATTTTCTTCTAGTGCTTGACCTAAGCAAGCTACATTTCCATGTCCAAAAATTCCAAAGACGCCTGGAAATAAAGGTTCTTTTTTACCATTAATTAATATTTTCTGAGCAATTAAATATTTAACTATCGCATGAGCACATGTGAGGGTAATTTTTTTCATAAATATGTTTATCTTTTAATATGTATAGTGTTTATATATAATTCTATTTATAAATTAAAAAACCTAATTAAGTAAACTTAAAAATAAATTCTATGTACGAAAAATTTGGACAATTCATTGATGGTAAATGGCAACAAGCTGAAAAAAAAGAAACTTATGATGTAATCAACCCTGCAACTGAAGAGGTGATTGGAAAAGCATCGAAAGCTTCATCTATTGAAGTACAAAAAGCATTAAAGTCTGCAGAAAAAGGTTTGGAAATTTGGAAAAACACTGCACCATGGCAAAGAGCTTACGTGCTTAGAAAAATTGCAGATCTAATGAGACAAAAAAAAGATGTTCTTGCAAAATGGTTGACTCTTGAAGTGGGTAAGCCACTTGCAGAAGCAGTTGGTGAAGTTGGTGGTAGTGCAGATATTTTTGAATGGAACGCAGAGGAAACAAAAAGAATCTATGGTCAAACTATTGAAAGTAGATTTCCAGACACTAGAGTTCACGTGTACTATCAGCCAGTGGGAGTAGTTGCTGCATTGGTTCCATGGAATTTCCCTATAACTTTAGCATCAAGAAAAATTTCAACCTCTTTAGCCGCAGGATGTTCAGTAATTTGTAAACCAGATGTTATTACTCCTGGTGCGGTAATGGAATTAGTAAATATTTGTAAAGAAGCAGGAGTTCCAGATGGTGTTGTAAATCTTTTATCAGGTGATCCTGCTGAAATATCAAATGAATTAATGGAGTCAGATATAATTAAAAAAGTTTCAGTTACTGGATCAACTAGAGTTGGTAAAATTATTTTAAAAAAAGCAGCTGATAAAGTTCAAAGAGTTACTATGGAACTTAGCGGACACTCACCTTTTATTGTGTGTGAAGATGTAGATATGAACAAAGTAGCTGATATAGCAATAACTGGTAAATTTAGAAATAACGGTCAGGTCTGTATTTCACCTAATAGATTTTATATCCAAGAAAACAGAAAAGAGGATTTTGTTAATGCTTTTATTGAAAGAGCAAAAAAATTAAAAATTGGAAACGGTATGGACGAAGGTGTGGATCTAGGGCCTTTAACTACTGCAAAGAGATTGGAAGAAGTAGAAAAATTAGTTGAAACCACAAAAGCTGAGGGTGCTAAAGTATTAATGGGAGGAAAAAGACCCTCTGGTTTCAATAAAGGATATTATTATGAACCAACAGTATTTGACGATGTAAAAGACAATTTTACAATAATGAAAGAAGAACCTTTTGGTCCACTAGTGCCAATTTTAACTTTTAAAACTTTTGATGAAGTAATTGAAAGAGCAAATGATAATGACTTAGGATTATGTAGTTATTTATACACTAACTCTATGGATAAAGCTCACATTGGATCTGAGAAATTAGAGTCTGGTTGTGTTGCGGTTAATACTGGTGTTGTTGCTATTGCTGAGGCGCCTTTTGGAGGAATAAAACAAACTGGTTATGGTCGTGAAGGTGGTTCAGGGGCGATAAAAGATTATCTAAATGTGAAATACACTCACATGGGATTAAAAATCTAGGAAATGAGAAAAAATAAAATCAAACAAATGATGAAGGAAGGTAAGCCTGTTATTAACGGCTGGTGTGCAATTCCAAGTACAGCCTCTGTTGAGGCAATGGCTCATCAAGGGTGGGACTCTCTTACTGTAGATATGCAACATGGTTTAGTAGATTACAGTAATGCGCTTCCCATGCTTCAGACAATATCAACAACAGATGTAACTCCTTTAGCTAGAGTTAACTGGAATGAACCAGGTCAAATTATGAAAATCTTAGATGCTGGTTGTTATGGAATTGTTTGTCCAATGGTAAGTAATAAAAAAGAGGCAGAAAATTTTGTTCAAGCATGCATGTATCCACCTGATGGCTACAGAAGTTTTGGCCCTATAAGAGGTTTAATTTATGGTGGAGCTGATTATGCAGATCACGCCAATGAAGAAATACTAAAATTAGCAATGATAGAAACAAAAGAATCTTTAGAAAATCTTGATGAGATAATGTCTACACCAGGTGTCGATGGTATTTATATTGGACCAGCAGATTTAAGTTTAGCAATAGGTGAAAAACCTGGTTTTGATAGGTCAGAGACTACAAAAGCTTATTCTGAAATTTTAAGAATTCTAGAACACGCTAAAAAAAATAATATTTTCGCAGGAATTCATAACGGTACTACAGAATATGCTACTAAGATGATCGAAAAAGGTTTTGATTTTGTAACTATAGCATCTGATTTAAGAGCTTTAAGTGCTGGAGCTAAAGCTACAGTGGATAAAATGAAGGGTTCTTTATCAAAAAAAGACGACAACTCTACTTACTAATCAATTTGTTCTAAAAATTCCTCAAATTGTTTTTTTTCTAAATTAGAAGATTGTTTTTTTCCTGGAAATTTTCCATTCATTGAATCTTTTTTAAAAGCCTTCAGAGCCTTTACTCTTTCTAGTTTAATTTCATTTCTAAGTCTCAGTAAATTTCCATATGCTTTTGAATGTCTTGGGGAATTTTCTGTATCACCACAGATATCTTCCATAAATAAATACATTACATCAGCGTTTTTACCTGAGCCTAATGAAACAGTAACTATATCTGTACGTTTTGAAATTTCACCCATTACGTTTTCAGGTATTACTTCACACTCGGCCGAAAAAGCACCTGCATCTTCTAATCTTTTAAACTTTTGAAAAAGTTCGTAAGCTTCATCAGCAGTTTTGCCTACTGCTCTCAAGCCACCAATCCAAGTGGATTTTCTTGGAACTAAACCTAAATGCCCCATTACTGGAACATCTTCCTTAGCCAACATTTCAACTATGTCCATACTTCTTGGAGTCATAACTGCATCAGCACCATTCTCTAATGCTTTAAAAGCTCCACGCATAATATCTTCTGCAGTTACAAACTCATTCAACACCAAAGCAGCTGTTAAAAATAAATTTTTTGAACCTTCTCTTACAGGAATTACATTTTTTGCATTTGATATAATCATGTCAAAGCCTGCCTTTTCAGCTGCATCGGCTTCTTCAACATTATTCGCTGTAACTTGTGTAAATTTTCTTTTTCCTTTTGCTGCTTTTAAATCCCCAACGGTCAAAGTTCTTTTTGCTGGTTTTGCAGCCCACGTATAAATATTCTTCATTTAACCCCTTTATAAAGAATATCTCTCCTATCAATAAATTCCTCAAAAGTTTTAATGGTAATTACTGAAGGTAAAATAAATATAGATCTTTTGTCTCTCTCGTTTCTTATAATTCTAAAATAACCTTTTTTAATTGCTGTATCAATATAAACGTTTGAGGTCAAATATGATTTTTCGATTACTTTAAGTAATTGATTTTTAGTAATTGATTTATTTTTATAATAAGCAAGCATAACCATATGTAACATTATCCAATGTTGAGGGGTTAAGGAAAACCAATTCAATAATTCATTAGCTAATCTTCCTTCAAAATCTCCAAGTGATATTTCTGCTAATTGAATTCTTTTTTGAGTAAGTTTTGGAATTTTTTTTTGTTCTTCGAAATGCTTAGGATACTTGAACTGTCTTTTCATTTAAATAAATTTAAACTCATTGAGTTTTCTATTCAATACTATTTTTACTTAATAGTTCTTTATAAATGTTATTAACTCTATGTACTTCTTTTGCGGTATTAAAATAACCTTCATATTCTATTTCTTCAGGTGTGACGTCAAAATGATAATGTCCTGCATCTCTTTCATGTTCGTAAGAATGAAAATGAGTATGTTCACCAGACTCTCTTAGATTTAATTCTCCTCCAGTAGGATCACCAGTCCAAAGAATAGAATAACATTGTAATTTTGGTCCAACCGGTTCATAAAATTGAAGAAAATCTTTTACACATTTCATTTGTTTTGGATCGTAATACTCGTGTTTAATATCTTTATAATCAGGTTGAACATGTGATCTTATTTTTCCATTTAATACTCTAAATACTCCAGCAAGAGACAAATGTTCATTATCTTTAATTTTTAAATTTTTTGATAAAGAAGACCTGATTGCTTGAGGCAAAGAACCTTGTTCTCCATTTCTACCTTTGATTTTTATTTTAATAACTTTTCCCTGTTTACCGTCTGTATAATAAATGTTTCCAAGTCCGCCATGTTTTTTTGCTGAATACTTTTCAACAATACATTTTTTATCTGGACTTACTCTTGCTATTATTGATTTAGACTCATCAGTTATTAAGTTTTCATTAATAACTAATTCTCCACAATGACCATTTAAACATGACATTGCACCTGATCCCGCTCCTAAAGCATAAGATTTTTCAGAATCTATCATTTTAGATATTTCTTCATAGTCAAATTCTGCACCAATAAATTTTGGATCATGCATATAAGGCTCTCCACCAACATCTATTATTTTTTGATTTCCACTAATTCCTTCTGATGGACAATCCCAATCTCTAAGATTAGGGCAATCTACCACTTCTACTTCAACGTTTTTGAAATTTTCAGACAATCCTTTTCTTAACGCATTTGAAATATCTTCTAATGGATAATCTTTAAAAGTTCCTTTTTCTATTTTTAATTGCATGATGATAATAAGCTATAATTTATTTTGCATATTGTCTATAGATAATATATATAATTTCTATACATAAATAATTTTAAATAAGGTAACGATGATTAACAAAGATTTGAAAGTAGCTGTGCTTGGTGCAGGAGCGATGGGTTGCTTGTTTGGCGGTTTGCTTGCAGAAAAAGGTTTAAATGTAATTTTAATTGATGTTTGGAAAGAACATGTAGATGCAATTAATAAAGATGGTTTGAAGATGGATGGACATGGCGGAGATCGAGTAATAAAAGTTAAAGCCACTTCAGATCCAACCTCGTTAGATAAAGTAGATGCTGTAATAGTCATGTGTAAAGCTACAGCTTTAGAGCCAGCATTAAATAGTATTAAAAATATCATAGGAGATAAAACAGTGTTCATGTCTTTTCAAAATGGTATTGGTCATGAAGCAATTATTCAAAGTATTGTGGGTGATGAAAAAGTAATTGGTGGAACAACTACTCAGGCTTCAAATATTTTAGGACCAGGACATATAATGAATCATGGCTCGTTACCATCTTGGATTGGTGAGTACGAAGGAGGAATTACTGATCGAATTAAAGAAATAGCAGATACTTTTACAGCACATAATCTTGAAATGATTGCTGCGGAAGATGTAAAAAAAAGAAAATGGATGAAACTTTTTGCTTTAACAGCAATTGGACCATTATCTGCAATTTTTGATCTTCATCATACAGATTTATATATAAATAATAAAGCAAACGAAGTATCTCGAGGTTTAGGTAAGGAAATAATTTTAGAAACTAGAGAAGTTGCACTTGCTGATGGTGTAAATGTTTCTGAAGATGAATGTCTATTCATGTTCAATAAAATTGTTGATTCTATGCAAACTAACAAATCTTCAATGGCTTTTGATGTTCAATATAAAAGAAAAACTGAAATAGACTTTATTAGTGGTGCTGTTTCAAAAATAGGTAAAAAACATGGTGTTAAGACACCATTAAACGACCTTATGTATAAAATGATTAAAGTGAAAGAAGGTATGTACAGCTAAATGCTTAGTACAAATAAATTAAAAAAAATCAAAAGTAACTTTCCAGTTTTAGTTGGTGACAATGTTGTTTCTAAAAGTATATGTAATTTATTAATTAAAGAAATCAGTAACTCTAAATCATTTGATGATATGATTATGGGTGGTAGAAGCAGAATAAATAAAGGTTCGAAAAATTTTAATTCATATATCAAAAACTCAGTTAACTCTGCAAAACTTTTTAAGCTTTTTAATAGCAAGACTTTTTATAAAAAAATTGAGAGTATTTTTATAAAAAATTTTAAAGATGGATCATGGGTTAATTTACATAAACCAAAATTCTTTAATCCTAAAAAGTTCACTATTAAAAAAAAATTAAATTCTAATGAATTAAAAAAAATGTTGGGTAATAATTATACTAATCCTAAAGTAAATTTAGATATAGATTTTTCAGTATCAAAAGGAGGATATAGATTAAGACCTCATAGGGATGATATAACTAGGCTATATAATTTCTTAATTTATCTAACTGACATACCAAAAAAGAATGGCGGCTCTCTAACTATCTATAGAAAAAAGGCTAAAAAAAATTTAAGAAAGAGTTTTAGAAGATTTCCAAAAATAAATGAGCTAGAAATAGTCAAGTCTTTTACGCCCAAAAAAGGAACTGTTGTTTTTTTTCAATCTACTCCAAATTCTTATCATGGAGTAAAGCGCTTTATAGAGAAACATTGTCCAAAACGTTTTTTTATTTATGGAAGTTATGCTTTAAACAAACCAGTTATATGGAATTATAAAGGAGTCTCGTATTATCCTCATATAGTTAGCAACAAAAAAAGAATGTTGACCTCTTTTCATGACGCGAACTATTTAACCACAGCACCAAAACATTGAAATTATTTTAATGATGAAATAAATTTTAACAATGACAAATACTCTTCAAAAAAAATTATATGAGAATGGATACTTAATTGTCAAAAATATACTTAACTTTAGAAAAGACTTAAAACCAGTTCTTAATGATATGGAATTTGTCATGGATTGTCTTATTCAAAAATATGCAAAAAAAACTGAGGTTAAAAAAGTTCTTAATCTAAATTTTAAAAGAAAATATTCATATATATCAAAACTAAATATTTATGATCTGGATCAATATTTTAACACAAGATTACCAAGAGACCATGTAAAACAAGATAGTGATTATTTCGCTACTCAATCATTATGGAACTTAATTACAAATAAAAGAGTTTTAGATGTTGTAGAAAAAATTTTAGGGAAAGAAATAATGTCTAATCCTGTTCAAAATACTAGGATAAAACAACCTGAAAACAAATTGCCAAAAGGATCAATTCATGACGGCTTAAGTGGTAGAACACCATGGCATCAAGACGCTGCAGTTTTAAATTCAAGAGGACAAAAATTAACTGATATGGTTACTGTATGGATTCCTTTTACCAAAACTACTAAAAAAAATGGATGTATGATTACAGTAAAAAAAATTAATAAAATGGGATTATTAAATCATGTGTCAGGATATAGAGGACAAGTAGAATTGAAAAATAGTGAATTACTTGATGATATGGAGCATATTTATTTGGAGGCAAACATAGGTGATGTAATATTATTGCATAAACACTCTATACATTGTTCTTTACCAAATAGATCTGATGACTTTAGAATAAGTGCTGACCTAAGATATAATATTGCTGGACAACCCTCAGGTAGAGAACCTCTTCCTAATTTCTATGTAAGGAGCAAGAATAAAAAAAATATTAAAATAAAAAATTTCAAACAGTGGTTAACTCTTTGGGAAAAGGCTAAAGAAAGTCGAGTTGGGAAATATGCTTTTAAATATCCACTCCCAACCTACAAAACAAATAAAAGAGACTTATCAAAATTAATTTAGTTTTAATTATTAAACTGAATCCACTTACTGTTATTTTTGCTTGAGTCTAAAACGGTCTCTATAAACTTCATCCCTTCAACTCCATCATAAATAGTTGGATAACAGTCATCTAACTCATCATATTTTTCATTATTTATTTGAGCATTTAATCTTTTAGAAACATCATTATAAATATTTGCAAAACCTTCCAAATATCCCTCTGGATGACCTGGTGGAATTCTTGTAACTTCGTTAGCTTCTTTGTTCGCACTGCTACTACCTCTTGTTATTTTTTCAGTAGGTTTTCCAAATTTTGTAAAATACAAATAATTTGGATCTTCTTGTTTCCACTCTAGCCCACCTGTTTCACCATACACTCTTATTTTAAGATTATTTTCATTACCAACTGCAACTTGACTAGACCATATTGCACCTTTTGCACCACCTTTAAATCTAAGCATGATTTGTGCATTATCATCTAGTTTTCTACCTTTTACAAAAGTGTGAATGTCAGCTGACAACTCATCTAATTCTAACTCGGTTATAAATCTAATAAGATTGAATGCGTGAGTTCCAATATCTCCTATACAACCTCCTCCTCCTGATCTTTTAGGATCGGTTCTCCACTCGGCTTGTTTTAAACCAGTATCTTCGGCTTTCGTAGTTAACCAGTCTTGAGGATACTCGGCTTGTATAACTCTTATTTTTCCAAGATCACCTTCCTTTACTAGAGACCTTGCATGTCTCACCATTGGATATCCAGTATAATTATGTGTCAAAGCAAAAATTAACTTTTTATTTTCTATAATATCTTTAAGGGAGTTTGCTTCTTCACTTGAAAAAGCAAGTGGTTTATCACAAATAATATGAATACCTTTTTCTGCAAAAATTTTTGCTACAGGCACATGAAGATGATTAGGAGTTACAATAGAAACAACATCTATCCCATCTGAGAGAGTAGACTCTTTTTCTGCCATTTCCTGATAAGTTTTATAGATACGTTCTTTTGACAATCCAAGTTTTCTTCCAGTTTCTTTTGAGTTATCAAAATTAGATGAAAAACATCCCGCTAATAATTCGTAATGACCATCAAGTCTTAACGCTATTCTGTGAACACCTCCAATAAAAGCGCCTTCTCCTCCACCGACCATTCCAATACGGATTTTTCTTTGCACTAATTTATACCTAGCATTTTTTTATTAGCTTCAATATCAGCACCACTTCCTGCAAAATCATCAAATGCTTTTTCTGTAGTGTTGATAATATGATTTTTAATAAATTCAGCTCCTTCTCTTGCACCATCTTCTGGATGTTTTAAACAGCACTCCCATTCAAGAACTGCCCAACCATCATAACCATATGAAGTAAATTTTGAAAAAATTGATTTAAAATCTACTTGTCCATCACCAAGGGATCTAAATCTACCTGCTCTGTTAACCCATGATTGAAAACCACCATACACTCCTTGTTTTCCAGAAGGATTTAACTCTGCATCTTTAACATGAAACATTTTTATTTTTTCATGATAAATATCTATATGAGCCAAGTAATCTAAATTCTGTAAAACATAATGACTAGGATCATAAAGCATATTGCATCTTTTATGGTTACCAACTTTTTCTAAAAACATTTCAAATGTAATACCATCGTGAAGATCTTCACCTGGATGTATCTCGTAACAAAGATCAACTCCATTTTGATCAAATTGATCAAGAATTGGTTTCCATCGATTTGAAAGTTCATTAAATGCATTTTCAATTAATCCTTCAGGTCTTTGTGGCCAAGGATAAACATAAGGCCAAGCAAGTGCTCCTGAAAAAGTAACATGCCTATCTAGCCCAAGATTTTTTGAGGCTTTAGCTGCCATCATTAATTGGTTTACCGCCCACTCTTGTCTTGCTTTTGGATTTCCCCTAACTTCAGGAGCTGCAAATCCATCAAATGCTGTGTCGTATGCTGGGTGCACTGCAACCAACTGTCCTTGAAGATGTGTTGATAGTTCTGTGATTTCAAGATTATATTTTTTTGTTACACCTTTGATTTCATCGCAATAATCTTTGCTTTCAGATGCTTTCTTCAGATCAATTAATCTACCATCCCAACTTGGAATTTGAACACCTTTGTAACCTAATGAAGATACCCACTTACAAATATTATCTAAAGAATTGAATGGTGCATCTTCGCCTACAAATTGTGCTAGGAAAATTGCAGGACCTTTTATATTGTTCATAATCTCCCCCTCTCTTTGAATTTATCAACAATTTATTTTATATAAAAAAAATACTAGCAGCCACAACTCATCTTGGGTAGACTATTCTTAAGAAAAATAAACTAAGAGGAGATAAAATGAAAAAAATAATGATTTTATTGTTTGTTTCTCTATTTTCGTTCTCTGTAAATTCAAACGCTAAGTCTATAACATTAGGTTGGGCCGCTTGGGACCCCGCTAATGCTTTACAAGAGCTAACTAAAGAATTTACTGCTGAAACTGGAATAGAAGTTAACTTTGAGTTTGTGCCTTGGCCAAATTTTGCTGACCGTATGTTAAATGAACTTAACAACAAAGGTAAAACATTTGATCTTTTAATTGGTGACTCACAATGGATCGGTGCTGGAGCTGTATATGGGCATTATGTAAAATTGAATGACTTCTTTGATAAAGAAGGAATTTCAATGAATGATTTCTCGCCAGCAACAGTTTATGCATATTCGACTTGGCCAAAAGGTAGTAAAAACTACTATGCATTACCTGCCATGGGAGATGCATTAGCTTGGGCTTACAGAAAAGACTGGTTCGAGAGACCGGAGCTTAAATCTGAGTTTAAAAAGAAACACGGATACGATCTAGGCGTTCCTGCAAACTGGAATCAATTATATGATATGTGCACATTCTTCCAAGGAAGAGAAATTGATGGCCAAAAAAGATATGGAGCCGCGATTAACACAGAACGTGGATCAGAAGGTATAACAATGGGTGTTACAGCTGCTATGTATGCATGGGGCATGGAATATGAAAATCCTAACAAACCATATGATATGGAAGGATATTTCAATTCACCACAAGCTGTAGAAGCAGTTGAGTTTTACAGAAAATTGTATGAAGATTGCGCACCTCCAGGACACTCTGATGCTTACATGGTTGCAAACTTAGATGCTTACAAATCAGGGCAAGTTGCATTTCAAATGAACTGGTATGCTTTTTGGCCTGGTGTTTCTAAAGAAGACAGCGGTGGAAGAGTTAGTGGATTCTTTGCAAATCCAAAACAAAATGTTGCAGCTGCAACATTAGGTGGACAAGGGATATCTGTTGTTAAATACTCAGACAAACAAGATCTTGCTCTTGAATACATTAAATGGTTTGCAAGACCAGATGTACAACAAAAATGGTGGGATCTAGGTGGATACTCATGTCATAATGATGTTTTAAATTCACCATCATTTCCAACATCTACTGTTTATGCACAAGGATTCTTGGACTCAATGGGAATTGTCAAAGATTTTTGGCAAGAACCAACATTCGTCGAGTTAATGCTTCCTATGCAAGAAGCAATTCATGACTATGTTGTTAATGGAAAAGGAACTGCTAAAGAAGCTCTAGATAAAATTATCGAGGAGTGGGTTGAAGTGTTTGAAGCAGACGGAAAACTTTAACATTAATAGTTAAGAAATTAAAAATTAGGGGGGGTTAAACCTCCCCTTTTTTTATTAAAAATTCATATGAGCGTGAAAAAAAAATTCAAGGGACTTTCTGACAAAGCTGTAGGTTGGCTTTTTATTGGACCAACTGTACTTCTGCTGCTGGCTATTAATATTTATCCGTTGGTCTATGCAATCAAAATGTCTTTTACAAATTTTTACGCGAATAAAATTGGAAGAGAACCTCAATTTGTTGGTTTAAAAAATTATATTAAAGTTCTTAATAAAGAAGCCATATGGGAAAAAATGCAAGTTACAGCAAGCTTTATGTTTTGGACTTTGTTGCTTCAAGCAATTATAGGTTTAGGTTTAGCTTTACTTCTAAACAGGAAATTTAAAGGTAATGAACTACTAACCACATTAATAGTTTTGCCCATGATGTTATCACCTGCAGTAGTAGGGGTATTTTGGACTTATCTTTATAATCCTCAAGTAGGTCTATTTAATTACGTGGTTAATTTTTTCTATGATTTAGGAAGCTTTGACATGATTGGTTCAAGTACGCTTGCTCCTTGGGCTATTGTTATTGTTGATACATGGATGTGGACACCTTTTACAATGTTAATTTGCTTAGCAGGTCTACGATCTGTTCCAAATTATTTATATGAAGCTGCAGAAGTTGATAGAGCCAGTAAATGGCAGCAATTCATTTATATTACTTTGCCTTCTGTTTTGCCGTTTTTATTATTAGCTTTGCTGTTTAGAGGGATTGAGAATTTTAAAATGTTTGACATGGTTGTTGAGCTGACCTCAGGTGGTCCTGGATCTGCCACTGAGCTTGCTTCAATAAATTTAAAAAGAGAAGCTTTTGAAAAATGGAAAACTGGTTATAGCTCTGCATTTGCTGTTATTCTTTTTGTAACCATTTTTGGTTTTGGAAATGTATATGTAAAAGTAATGAATAAAATAAAGGAACGCTGATGGATACCTCTAGATCATATTTGGAACCTTCATCTTTTTCAAAAAAAATGGCTGCTGCTATTATAATAGTTTACGCTGTTATTACTTTGATACCAATATCATGGATGGTAATGACAAGTTTTAAAAATGTTGATAGTGCTATTTCATATCCACCTGAAGTATTATTTGAACCCTCACTAGAGGGATATGTTAACTTATTTACTAATAGATCAAGACAATCACAGGAATACCTTGACTCATTACCACCACCAAAAAATTGGTATGAAGAATTAGTTAGAAGTAGAGAGATGGTTATAACAGGACCATCTAAATTTTTGGGAAGATACTCAAATTCAATGATAATAGGATTTGGTTCAACTTTTGCATCTGTATTTTTAGGAGCATTGGCTGCATATGCATTTTCAAGATTTAGAGTTCCTTTAAAAGATGATTTATTATTTTTTATTCTTTCGACCAGGATGTTTCCCCCAATAGCAGTAGCTGTTCCTATATTCATTATGTATAGAAAATTAGGGCTTGGAGATACTCATCTTGGAATGATCATATTGTATACTGTTGTAAACTTAAGTTTAGCTGTTTGGTTATTAAAAGGATTTATGGATGAAATTCCTAAAGAATATGAAGAAGCAGCTATGATCGATGGATATTCAAGACTTCAAGCTTTCTTCAAAGTTGTTCTTCCACAAGCAATGACTGGTATAGCTGCAACCGCAATTTTTTGTATGATTTTTTCATGGAATGAATACGCTTTTGCTGTTTTGCTAACTCAATTCAATGCACAAACAGCTCCACCATTTATTCCTACAATCATTGGTGAAGGAGGTCTTGATTGGCCAGCAATTGGTGCGGGAACAACTTTATTTCTATTACCTGTTATGATTTTTACAATCATTTTAAGAAAACATCTTTTGAGAGGTATTACCTTTGGAGCAGTGAGAAAATAATGCAAGAAGAAAAGTCATTAATGAGAAGAATATTTAGAAGAGTTTACTGGGAAAATTTATCGACAATATTAATTTTAATTGGAGTTTTTATGTTGTTACAACCATTTGCGATGTGGATGTTTACTTATTCTTTTATTGTAATTTTAGTAGGAACTATAGGTTTCATAATCACAAGCCACTTTCCGGATTAATATGTCTCGAATTAAAATAGTAAATTTACAAAAATCATTTGGTGATTTTACTGCAGTTAAAAATTCTAATTTAACGATTAATGATAAAGAATTCTTTGTTTTACTTGGACCCTCTGGTTGTGGAAAAACTACAACACTTCGAATGATTGCAGGATTGGAATTACCCACATCTGGTGAGATATATCTTGGAGATGAAGAAGTTGGAATGTTAAGAGCATCAGAAAGAGATATTGCTTTTGTTTTTCAATTATTTGCCCTCTATCCACACATGAATGTAAGAAACAATTTATCATTTCCTCTAAAAATGCAAGGTTATAAAAGAAGTGATATAAAAAGTAGAGTTGAAGAAGCAGCAAAACTTTTAAGAATTGATCATATTTTAAATTCTAATATTTCCTCTCTTTCAGGTGGAGATAGACAGCGAGTAGCCTTAGGTAGAGCGCTAGTTAGAAGACCAAAAGCATTTTTAATGGACGAACCATTGGGAACTTTGGATGCTGAATTTAGAGAATTAATGTGTCTAGAATTAAAAAAACTACATTTAGATATTGGAGCAACCACAGTTTATGTAACTCATGATCAATTAGAAGCAATGTCTTTGGCTGACCGAATTGCAGTTATGGATGGTGGTGAAATATTACAAGCTGATGAACCTAATATTATTTACAATAAACCTAAAACTAAATTTGTAGCCTCATTTATAGGATCTCCTGGTATGAACTTTTTTGAAGTAGATGAAGGAATTTCTAAAGATCAATCTTTTGTAAATATCGAGGGTACTAAATTTAATATCCCCAAACAACTTGAGGAGTCAAAAGGTAGTAAAAATTTCTTTGGTATACGTCCAGAAAATTTAACTCTTAGTAATAACGAAGGTCTGAAAGGTTCAGTTTTTGGAGTAGAATATTTAGGATCAAGAAAAATAATTACAGTCAAAACAAGTTTAGGTGAAATTAAAGTAAAAACAGATATTTCTATTAGCGTTAAATTAGATGAAAATGTTCAAGTTAAACCTTTAAATAATAATATTATTATTTTCGACGGTGAAACAGACAAATCTTTAATCAGTGAGTTTATACAATAATGGCAAAGGTCGAATTAAAAAATTTATTTAAAACATATAATAAAAAAATTAAAGCCTTGGAAGATATAAATCTTACGATTGAAGATGGTCAATTTTTTGTATTACTTGGTCCTTCAGGTGCTGGAAAAACTACAACACTTAGATGTATAGCTGGTTTGGAAAAAATTGATTCTGGAGATGTATTATTTAATGATGAAAATATAACACATGATCAACCTGCTTCAAGAGATGTAACTTTTGTTTTTCAACAATACTCTCTTTATCCTCATTATACCGTTTATGAAAATCTTGCTTTTCCATTAAGGTCACCAATGAGAAAACTTCCTGAGGAAGAAATAAAAAATAAAGTTGAGAAAATTGCTGAAATGCTCAAAATTACAAACAAATTAAAAAATAAAGCAACTCAACTTTCAGGTGGAGAAATGCAAAGAGTAGCTATTGGTAGAGCTCTTGTTCGCGAACCAAATATTTATTTAATGGACGAACCACTATCCTCATTAGATGCTAAACTAAGAGAAACCCTTAGAGTTGAATTAAAAAATATTCAATTAAATCTAAACGCTACTATTTTGTATGTTACACATGATCAGGCTGAAGCAACAACATTGGCAGATAAAATTGGAGTTTTAAAAGAGGGCAAAATTGTTCAAATTGGAACTCCTGAAGAAATTTATGAAAATCCAAATTCAATTTATGTATCCCAAAGATTAGGGTCACCAAAAATAAATATTTTACCTGGTTTTTTGTTTAAACTAGATAACAACATACCAAAAATTGGACTTAGACCAGAAAATATAAATTTAGGTGATGGACCATACGAAGGAAAGATTATTTCTATAGAAAATTTAGGTTCAGAGACTGTTGTGGCTATTAATTTTCAAGACAATGAAATATTAGCTTCAATTCAGGGTAACTATAAATCATCAATAAATGAAAAAATTAATTTTGACATTAATATGAATAAAGTTTTAAAATTTGATAACGGAGACCAAAGAATATATGAGCGTTAATTTTTTAATTTCTCAAGCAAAAAATATTCAAATAGTCATTAATGAAAATGCAGCAGAAATTGAGGCGCTAGATCAAAATATTGGAGATGGGGATCATATATTTAATGTGCAAAGAGGTCTTAAGTTAGTAGTTGAGCTTGAAAATGATATTAAAAACCTACCTTTACAAAAAGGCTTAAATATGATTGCTATGAAAGTCTTGTCAGGTATTGGTGGCTCATCTGGAGCTTTGTTTGGAACTTTCTTTATGTCTATGGCTAAAACACCAGATCTAGATAAAGATATAAATTTTAAGAAAGCATGTGAAATGGTTATAACAGGAATTAATGCAATGAAGGAAAGGGGGAAAGCTGATGTTGGAGAAAAAACAATGATGGATGTTTTAATTCCAGTATCAGAAAAACTTAATGAATTAAAAAGTGGCAATACGGATATGAAAGAAGGGTTAAGTGAAATAATAAAAATAGCCGAAGATAGAATGTTAGGAACAAAAGATATGCTTGCTACAAAAGGTAGAGCTTCATTTTTAGGAGAACGTGCCAAAGGTCATATAGATCCAGGGGCTCGTTCATCACAACTTATAATCGATACAATATGCAAATCACTAATTAATCAATAGGAGGAAATATGAAAAAATTTATAAATAATGTTGATGATTTTTTAAAAGAAAGTCTTAATGGATTTGGTAAAGCCCACAATAATATAATTAAAGTAAATTTTGAGCCAAACTTTATTTCTAGAAATACAAAAACAAAAGAGGGAAAAGTATCTTTAATTTCAGGTGGAGGAAGTGGACATGAACCAATGCACGGTGGTTTTGTTGGTCATGGAATGTTAGATGCAGCATGTCCAGGTTTTGTTTTTTCTGCACCTACTCCAGATCAAATGCAAGCAGCTGCTGAACATGTAGATAGTGGTGCAGGTGTTTTATTTATAGTTAAAAATTATTCTGGAGATATTATGAATTTTCAAATGGGAGCAGAAATGTATTCTGGTAAAAATGACAGCATCATTACTAATGACGATGTAGCCGTTGAAGATTCTACATTCACAACAGGTAGACGAGGTGTAGCCGCAACAGTTTTAGTCGAAAAAATTGTTGGATCTCTTGCTGAAAATGGAGGTTCATTAGAAGAATGTAAAAAACTTGGTGAAAAAGTAAATAAAAACTCAGGTACTATGGGAGTTGCTTTTACTAGTTGCACTGTTCCTGCCGCAGGAAAACCGACCTTTGATATTGGAAATGATGAAATGGAATTTGGAGTAGGTATTCATGGTGAACCTGGAAGAAAGAGAGAAAAAATTCAACCATCAAAAACAATAGTAAACAACATGTTAGAAGCTATACTTGATGATTTAAAACCTCAAAAAAATGAAAAGACACTCCTTTTTGTGAATGGTATGGGCGGAACTCCTCTTACTGAATTATATTTAGTATACGATGATGCTTGTGAAATTTTAAAATCTAAAGGAATTGAAATTACACGAAGTTTAGTAGGTAATTATTGTACATCACTTGAAATGCAAGGAGCATCCATAACACTTCTAAAAGGTGATGAGGAAATTTTAAAAAATTGGGATTCACCTGTTCATACTGCAGCTATGCGTTGGGGTATGTAGAAATAATTTTATTTTTCGCTAATATTCGCATTTAATGACTTAATCACTAGGAAAATGAAAAATAATAAAAAAATCTTAATATCAGAATTCATCAATCAAAATAGTTTAGAAAATTTAAATAAAAAATTTGATGTCAAGTATGATCAAAAATTATGTGAAAATAAAATAGAACTAGAAACAATAATTAAAGACTATGATTGTCTAATTGTAAGAAATAAAACTCAAGTAAATTCAAACATGTTAAAAAAAGCATTAAAATTAAAATTTATTGGGAGGCTAGGTGTTGGTTTAGATAATATTGATATAGAATATTGCAAAAATAATAATATTCATGTTCAACCTGCTACAGGAATGAATGCAGACTCTGTTGCTGAATATGTTGTTTCTTCATCAATGTCTCTTATTAAAAAAATTCCAATGTTTCATAACGGAACTATCAATGGTGAATGGCCAAGAACAACTATTAAATCTATAGAAATAAAACAAAAGTATCTAGGAATAATAGGATTTGGTACAATTGGAAAAAAAGTTGCTGAGTATTCTTCAAAAAATGGTTTAAAGATTTTAGCTTACGACCCTTATGTTAAGGAAATAAATAATAAAGAAATTGATACTAAATTATCAAGTTTAAATGAGATATATGAAAAATCAGATATTATATCAATACACCTGCCTCTAACAGATGAAACCAAAAATATGATAAATAAATCGTCATTTGCTCTAATGAAAAATAAACCAATTATAATAAATACCTCTAGAGGGAGTATTATAAACGAGATTGATTTAATTGAAGCTTACAATAAAAATAATATTTCTGGCTTTGCTCTAGATGTGTTTGAAAAAGAACCAATAGAGAGTGAATTTTATAACAAAATAAAACCAGGTATGAATTGTATATTAACACCTCATATTTCTGGTGTGACAACAGAGTCAAACATTAGAGTAAGTGACTTTATAGTTAAAAAAATTACAGATTTTTTTAACTAATTATTTCCTCTAGATTTATTAATCGACCTTGTTTTATTGATTGCTCTGCAGCCTCTCCCACAGCAACAGCAACTAAACCATCCTCTAATGAAACCTCTGGATCTGAATTATTTTCAATAGCTTTCAAAAAAGCTAAGTGTTCGTAGTAAGTGGATCCATGATGGTTGCCGGCTTCAATAATTTTTTTATCTACGTCAATATTTTCAATGTGTGTTTTACCATCTCTCATTCCAATTCTTAGGTTTGATGAAGTTTTACCTGAATCATTAGAGGGTACTGAAGTTTCAATTTTTCCTTTATTTCCAGTAGCCACAAGCTCTTCTTGCATGTCAGAATTTTCTGCAAACATACAAAGCTCAAGCAAACTTCTTGCTCCATTTTCAAAATTTACAATCACATAGGCATTATCAATGATGTCTGATTTTTTGCCATTATACACTTCATCTAAATGGTTAACGTCTTGACCGCCACTTGCATAAACACTGAGCGGCTTACTTTGAATAATCAATCTCATTAAATCAAAGAAATGGCAGCATTTTTCAACAAGTGTACCACCAGTATTTTCTTCAAAACGATTCCAATCATTTACTTTCTTTAAAAAAGGAAATCTATGTTCCCTTATGGTTAAAGTTTTTAAATCACCTATTTTGTTATTATGAATTTCATTAATAAACTTTGAAACTGGTGGCATATATCTATACTCCATTGCAGTCCAAAATACTGAAGGATAATCTTTTGTTAATTTTTTTATTTGTAAACAATCTTTTGTATTAGTGCATAATGGTTTTTCTACTAATATGTGTTTTTTAGTTTTAATTACATCTTTCAAGATTTCTATATGAGTAAAGTTAGGAGATGAAATTAAATATACATCAACAATATTTTTTTCAATCATTTCTAAATGATTTTTAAAACAAGAAACTTTTGTTTTTAAAATTTTATTACACTGATTTAATGAATCTTCATGAGGATCAGCAAGTGCAACTACTTCGGCATTATCAATTAATGATATATTTAAAATATGTTCTCGAGCCATTGTCCCTGCTCCAATAATTCCATATTTTATTTTTTTCATATTCTGTTTGTATCAGTTTAATTTAAAAACTTAATCAATACTTAAACCGCTTGGCACTTTATCTGGTTTACCTAGCGGTCTCTGATTTCCACTTCTGCCAGTTAAAGATTCGAGGAAAGAAACAAGTTGATTAATTTCTTTATCATTCAATTCTATAGGCTGTATATCAATGCTTGATAGAATTCTGTCTTGTTCCCTTTTGTCTGAAAAAGTTACAAAATCAATTTTCTCTAACCAAGGTGCCTTAGGTAAATTTGCATATTCATATTTCCAATTCTTGTTCATTTTTATTGGATTTAAATGATGCGAAATTATTGATTTTAAAGTTGGATAAGCACCATTATGACCGTAAGGAGCTGTTAAGGAAACGTTTCTTAATGCTGGCGTTTTAAATTTATACATGTCGTTTACATTGTCCGTTTCAACCATTCTTCCAACATCACGTGCATAAGGATCAAAAGGCCTTGTTCTTCCAGGACCAAATTGGGGAATTCCTATTGAATGAAATTTTTGATCTGACAACAAAGATCCTGAATGACAAGAACTACAGTTTGCTTTTCCATAAAATAAATTCATCCCATTTATTTGCTTTAAAGTTAAAGCTTGTTTATTTCCATTTAAATATTCATCAAAGGGAGAGTCAAAAGATGTCCATTCATGAATTTCAAATGCAGCAATTGAATTAACAATATGTGTAATGTTAATATCTAAAGGACTGTTAACATCATCAAAAGCATTTTTAAATAACTCAACATACTCTGGAATTCCTCTAATCCTGTGAGTGATTACAGGCCATACTCTGTCAATTCTCATACTATCTTTTCCAACTTTTGAGACCAAACCTATAATTTCATTTTCACCCGGATTTCCTGCCATCTCAAACTGTCTTGTCATTGGAAATAAAGCTTGAACTGCAACTATATTATCAAGTCCTTTAGGAAGAGCTTCTTGAGCAGGGGTATTAAAACCGTTACCAAATATATTCGATTTAGTTACCCTTCCATCATGCAACAAAGTAGTTATCTCTTTAAATCCTAAATTCCATAAAGCTAATGCATTTCTTGGAATTCGTTTTTTTATTTTATCATCACCTTTGCCTGCAGTTCTCTCCAATCCTATACCTTGACCTCCTTCACCAATGCCTAATGAAAGTCCATCAGAACCACCTAAATCATGGCTATGGCAAGTTGCACAAGCAATATTTCGATTTGCAGATAAAATTTTATCATGAAATAAAAGTCTTCCAATTTTAACTTTTTCTATATCAACTTCATGAAAATCTTCGCTCTTTAATGGTTTTGGTAAATCAGTTGCGTAAGTTTTATTTACTGAAATTAAAAATGGAATTATAAATATTATTATTTTTAAATGATTAAATATCTTTTTATACTTTTGCTTCTTCCATCCATAGTTTTTGCAGAAATAGAAAATGCTCGAGATTTGATGGAAGAAGGAAAATTTAAAGAAGCTATGGAAGAACTTATGCCAGCAGCTAGATCTGGTAATGCTGATGCTGAAGAACTTATTGGCATTATGTATGCTATGGGTCTTGGTGTTGAAAGAGATGATATCAGAGCTTTTGAATGGTATCTCAGATCTTCTATGAAAGGTCATCCTGGTGCTCAATCTGGTGTTGGGTGGTATTACGAAATTGGCAGAGGACTTCCTGCTCCCGATCTTGTTAGAGCTTATATGTGGTATGGTTTGTCTGCTATTGGTGGAGATCCTGATGCCGCAATTTCTCAGGAAGAAGTTATTAAAAAAATGACTCCTGAACAAATTGAAAAAGCTCATATTCTCATAAAAGATTATAAATCCTGGATATACCCTTTTAGATAATGAGGCGAACTAAAATCCGCCCCATTATATTAATTTAAAATTACAAATCTTTTTTGTATGCGCTCGATGCTCTTTTCTCTGCACTTGCTACTGCTTTAGTTAAAGCGTTGAAAATTTCTTTTCCACCTTTAACATTAGCTTTAAACCAATCATAGACTGGGCTAGCTTCTTTTTTAAAACTAGCTTTTTGATCAGGCGTAGGAACATATAAATCTCCACCACCTGCTACAAAGTCCTCATAAGCTTTGATTGATTTTCTTTTAGGAGAAGCAAAAGTTGCTTGCTGCAAAGCATAAAAACCATCAGTCACAACTTTTTTAAGATCTGTTGACATAGATTCGTATTTTGCATTATTCATCCACCATAATGCTCCCATGTATGCATGACCGTCTAAAGTAACATATTTTAGACCTGCATCAGGAAACTTCATGTTCATAATGTCAGTAATTCCATTTTTAGAACCTTCAACTACACCAGTTTGAAATGATGTAAATAATTCAGGCCATGGAATAGGAGTTGGAGATGCACCTAAGGCTCTTACAAGTTCTTGGGGTAAATCTGCTACAACTGTTCTGATTTTTAAACCTTTCATATCAGATGGATTTGCAACTCTTCTTTTTGTGTTAGCAAAATTTCTCCATCCTCCAGTATTTCCTATTGTCATCAATCTAATTGAGTCATTAGAATCTTTCAGAGCCATTTTTCTCATTGTTCTTACAAAATCACCCTGCATTACATCTTCTGCAATTCTGTCATCAGCCATTAGATAAGGTAAATCTAAAACTTGAACATATGGGAATACACCTGCTGCACCTCCCGAAGTAGAAATATAAATATCTATACTTCCATCAGATACACCTTGTAAACACTCAGCACCTTTTGAACAAAGCTGAGTTCCTACAAATAATTCAACAGCTATTTTTCCATTTGAAGCTGCTTCTACGTAGTTTTTAAATACTACAGCACCATCATAATCTTCATCTTGATCATTAGAGTTCATTGTCATTCTCAAGTTATAATCTGCAGCTGAAACAGATGCAGTAAAACTAATTAAGAATAATAATGAAAAAAATGATTTTATTATTTTACTCATAATTATTTCCCTCTCATTAAATATTTATGTATGAAAACTATACTTAAAATGAATTAGAGAGTCTATCGACTAGTAAAAAAATATTCAAATTTACTTAGCGAATCCAGTAAGCAAAGGAATTGTCATCGAGATTGATGGAAAATATGTTATTAAAAATATAACTATAGCTTCAACTGCCAGAAATGGCAATATAGCTTTTGCTATTGTTTCAACTCTTTCACCAGATACAGAGGATGCAACAAATAAGACAAGACCCATAGGTGGAGTTGCTAAACCGACTGTCAAATTAACCGACATTATTATTGCAAAATGCACAGGATGAACTCCTAGCTCAACAAAAACTGGTCCAAGAATTGGTCCTAAGATAATTATCGCTGGGCCTGCATCTAAAAACATTCCAACAACAAATAATAAAATATTTATAAGAAACAATAAAACATAAGGGTTGTCAGTTAATCCTAAAACGAACGCAGCAAGATGCTCAGGTGCATGAGATAAGCTAACAACAGTTTTAAAAGCCATTGCAGCACCAACTAAAAGTAGGACAACTGAAGATACCATTGCTGCTTTTGTCATTACTTTAGGAACATCTTTCCATTTTAATGATTTTAAAACAAATAGACCTATAAACATTGCGTAAGCAGCTGCTACAGCTGATGCTTCTGTTGGAGTAAAAATTCCACCAAGAATACCACCTAAAATTATTACTGGTGTCATCAAAGGAAAAAAAGCTTTTAGAGATGCCTTGCCTCTTTGGCCCCAGGTTGTTTTTTCGGTCACAGCTGGAAAATTATATCTCTTGGCCATAAATTTTATTGTGACCATCAAACTAACTCCTACTAAAATACCAGGTACAATTCCTGCTAAAAATAATGCTGCAACACTCTCACCCATCACATAAGCATAAATAATCATTATCCCTGAGGGTGGAATTATGGGTCCAATTACTGAACTCGCTGCTGTAATTGCAGCAGCAAATTTTTTTGTATAACCTTGCTTTTCCATTGCAGGAATAAGCATAGACCCAATTGCTGAAGTATCAGCTACAGCTGAACCAGATAAACCTGCAAACAACATTGAAGTCAATACATTAACATGAGCCAAACCACCTTTTAAATGACCCATCATTGCCTGACTAAACTCTACAAGACGATGTGTTATTCCTCCTCTATTCATCAACTCGCCAGCTAACATAAAAAAAGGTATGGCCATAAGTGGGAAGCTGTCAATTCCATTATAAATATTTCTATAAAGCATTGCACCATCTCTGGCCTGGTCATTTAACCAAAGTAAAATTCCTGGTGCAGCTAACAAACCAAAAAATACTGGTAAGCCAATTAATAAAAATAATAAAAACAAAGGAAGAAACCAAACTAACATTACTGTGTCTCCAACTTTTGTTTATCGTAATCTTTAGGTAAATCTAACTTAGTAAAATTAGTAAGAATATTTCTCAAAATTAATTCAATATTCACAGATATTAAAAAAACAATACCAACAGGCAATGACATATACATCCAAGCTAATTTTATTGGTTCGGCTTTTCCACCAATTAAATAAAAAGGAATTTTTATTGAAGAAGAATTAAATATCCATCCAGCATTAATGTGTTTAAAACCTAATTCTAAACCTATAACTAAGACAAATAGAGATACTACTAATAAAAATAAAGTTAGTAATGTGGAGATAAGTTTTGGTAAAAATCTCTCTAATAAATCAATAGAAACAAATCCACCCCATCTATATGCAGAGGGTGCAATCAATCCTGTCATCCATAGCATCATAAATCTTGCAACCTCATCAGGCCATGGCAGAGCATTATTTAACACATATCTAAAAAATACTTGTACCAAGATAACAATCACCATCAAAAGTATTGCTATCCATGCAAACTGTCTGCCAATTCTTAAAAAAAAAGTATTTATTTTCTCAAGGATATTAAAAACAGATAGGAGAATATTAATTGTCAAATTCACAGCTAAATTTATTTTAAATATTTAATAAATACAACTTTAATCAAAAAACTAATTTACTTTATAGAATAATTTTCGTATTAAAAATGCTCTCTTAAAAATTTATATACAATTATGAGTAATAAAAAAAAGATCTTAATTATTCAAAAAGTCCATGAAAAAGGGATGGAATTAATTAATAACCATCCTAATTTTGATGTTGAAGTAACTGATGACACTTCTGTAGAAAATTTAAAATCAAAATTAAAAGATTGTGATGGCGCATCAATAAGAATTGCTAAGCTTCCTGGAGAAGTATTTGAAGAAGCAAAAAATTTAAAAATTATTTCAAGACATGGTGTTGGTTATGACAATATCGATTTAAAAAAAGCTAAAGAAAAAGATATAAAAATAGCAATAACAGCTAACGCTAATGCGGTCACGGTTGCAGAACATGTAATGTTCGTATTATTAAATATTGCCAAAAGAAAAGACTTATTTGATAAAACAGTAAGAGGAGGGAATTTTAAAGACAGAAATAAATTACCAAAAACAATTGAAGTTTGGAAAAAAAATTTTTTGATAATGGGTTTTGGAAGAATAGGAAAAGCATTAATTAAAAGATGTCTGGGCTTTGAAATGAATGTCTTTGTTTATGACCCATTTGTAGACAAAGATAAAATTGAAGAGTTAGGTGGAAAAAAAGTAGAAGATCTAGCTGAAACAGTAAAAACTATGGATGTTATTTCACTCCATATGCCTTTAACAGATAAAACAGAAAATTTAATTAATTATGATTTACTAAAAACAATGAAGAAAACTTGTATAATAATTAATGCAGCAAGAGGTGGGATTATTCATGAAGAAGATCTTGATAAAGCACTTAATGAAAATTTGATTTTTGGAGCTGGTATAGATGTTTTTAAAAAGGAACCACCAGATAACAATAATCCACTTCTAAAAAACGAAAAAGTTTATTTAAGTCCTCATACTGCAGCTTTTACTAATGAGTGTATGACAAGAATGGGAAAAGAAACAATTCAAAACATTATTGATTTTTTTGAAGAAAAATTAGAAAAATCTAAAATTGTAAAATTATAAACATCAGGAAATAACAAGCATACTTTAGTTAACAGATTTTAATTTTTAAAGATCTGAATATTACTTTTATTTAAGGTCTCGGTTAAATATTTATAACCAATCTTTGCATATTCAAAAGGATTTGCTTTTGCTGGATCTTGCTCTGCTTCAACTACCAACCAGCCTGAATAATTTTTTTCTTTTAACTCATCAAATAAAGGTTTGTAATCAATACAGCCATCTCCAGGTACCGTAAAGGCACCTTCTAAAAATGCACCTCTAAAGCTTAAATCTTCTTTTAATGATTTATCTAAAACATTTTTTCTAATATCTTTACAATGAATATGGATAACTCTATCACTAAAATTTTTTAATATTTTCAAAGAATCCCCTTGAGCAAAGAGCATGTGACCAGTGTCTAAAGTGAGTTTTACACTATCATCGGTGTTCTCAAGCAATCTTATAGTATCTTCCTCAGTTTCTATAACTGTCCCCATATGGTGATGATAAGCAAGTGGCATACCCTCATCTTGTAAATATTTACCCATTTCTGAAATTTTTTTATAATAATTTTTGGATTCTTCTTCATCCATTTTAGGTCTAGATGAAAGTTTTTTATCTGGATTACCTTGAATTGATCCCGCAACTTCAGCAAAAACAATGCAAGGTGCGTTACAATCTTTAAATAATTTTAATTGATCTTTTATAACTTTTTTTTCCTCGTCTAATGTATTTTTTCTTAAATTTGCTCCATACCAACCAGAACAAAGATTTAGTTTAAACTCATTTAATTTTGGAATTAATTCCTCTGATTTTTTTGGAAACTTTCCGCCCGACTCTATTCCTGTAAATCCTGCCTGACTTGCTTCTAACAAACATTGTTCCAAAGGTGTATCACCCCCCAGTTCTGGCATGTCATCATTGCTCCATGCTATTGGTGCTATTCCTAATTTTACTGACATAAATATTTTTTTTGCTAAGATATATTCAATGTTTAAATCAAATAAAACTAAAAAATTAAGTTTAGGAATTGTTGGGGGTGGCCCTGGATCATGGATTGGTCATGTTCATAGAATCTCATCTAGATTTGATGATCAATATGAAATCGTAGCAGGAGTTTTTTCAAGAAATGTAAAAATTTCCACTAGGTTTGGAAAGAGTATAGGGATTTCATCTGATAGATGTTACTCAAATTATAAAGATATGGCTGAGAAAGAAGCTAAGAGAAAAGATGGAATTAATGTAGTTGCTATAATGACACCACCATCAAGTCATCAAATTATTGCTGAAAAATTTATTTCAAAAAACATAAATATAATTTCTGATAAACCTTTTGCAGGAAATTTAGATCAGGCAAAAAAACTTTTCAAATCAATTAAAAAAAATAAAAAAATAAAATATGCGCTAACTCATAATTATTCCGCTTATCCGATGGTGAGAGAAGCAAAAAAATTAGTTGAAAAGGGTAAAATTGGTATAGTTGAATATATTAATGTTGAATATATTCAAGATTGGTCTGGTGGAGCAAAAATTAATTCAAAAAATGCAAAAAGAAAACTTAAATGGAAAATTGATAATAAAATAGTTGGAGCATCCGCTGTTTTAAATGAAATTGGAACTCATGCGTACCATCTAGCCTCTTATATTTCAGGTTTGAAAGGACAAGCAGTTTTTGCAGATATAAAGCAAATATCAAAAAAAATTAAAATGGATGATAATGCACAGGTTATGATCAATTTTAAGAATGGTGCAAAAGGAATGTTTTGGACAAGTGTAATGGCCAAAGGTGGTGTTTATGGTTTAAGAATTAGAGTATTTGGCTCTAAAGGTAGTTTAGAGTGGGTTCAAAATGATCCAAATTATCTTAAATTAAATCCAGAAAAAGGTGCTGTAAAATTATTAGAAAGAGGATTTCATAATTCAGAATTTTCAAAGCAATTCTCTAGAATAAAATTTGGTCATCCAGAGGGATACCTTGATGCGTTTGCTAATATTTATAAAGAGTTTGCCGACTCTCTGAAAAACAAAACAAAAAAAAGATACTTTTACCCAAATGAAGATGAGGGTTTAGAAACGGCAAAATTTATTAGTGCGTGTAAAATTTCCTCAAGAAGAAAAAGATGGGTAAAAATATAATTAATATTGCACTATTTGGACTTGGAAGAATTGGTCAAATGCACGCCCATAACCTTATAAATCATAAAGATTTTAATCTGAAATATATTTTTGATAAAGATCAAAAATTAACTAAAAAACTATCAAAAAAATATAACTCTATTGGTATTCAAAATCCAAAAATTGCATTTAAAGATAAATATATCAAATGTATATTTATTGCATCAAGCACAAACACGCACTTAAAATTTATTGAAGAAGGAGTTGTAAATAAGAAAGTTGTATTTTGTGAAAAACCTTTAGACCTTGATTTAAATAAAATTAACAAGTGTAAAAAAAAAATTTCTAAATATAAAGCAAAAATTCAACTTGGATTTAATAGAAGGTACGACCCTGCGCATAATTCTTTAAATCAAAATTTACTCAAAGGTAAAATCGGTAAATTAGAAAAAATAATTATTACTAGCAGGGACCCGGAGCCTCCACCAATAAACTATTTAAAGACATCTGGGGGTATATTTAAGGATATGATGATTCATGATTTTGATTTAGCAAGATTTTATGCTGGAAATGATGAATTTGAATACATATTTGCTACCGGGCAACGTTTCTCAGATAGAAAACTAAAAAAAATAAATGATTTAGATTTAGCTACTGTAATTATGAAAACTAAAAAAGGAGTACAGTGTATTATTACAAATTCTAGGCATTGTAGTTTTGGTTATGATCAAAGAATTGAGCTTTTTGGGTCTAAAGGAATGATCATTTCAGATAATCAAAGAGACTTAGAAACAGTTTTGTATTCAAAAAATTCAACTGACAACAAAACTCAATTAAAAAACTTTTTTATTGAAAGATATTCTGAAGCCTACAAAATTCAACTGGATGACTTAGTAAAAATTTGTAAAATAAACTCTAAACCATTGGCTAATTTTGAAGATGGTAGAAAATCTCTTATACTAGCAGAAAGTGCAAAAAGGTCTTTGAAATCGAAAAAATTTGAAAAAGTTATATTCTAATTAAGTTAACTTCTTTCAAACAAAGTTGGGAACATTTTACCTTCAACAGGGTCACCATTTTTATAACCTGCCTCTTGCATTGCTTTTCTATAATTAAAACTTGTCCAATCTCCATCGTAACTTATTTTTGTATCCTCTTTTGAAACTCTTAATGTATATCGGCTTAAGGTTTTATCAGGTACGATTTCATTTAAACTTCCATGAAGTGTCCTCATGTCAAAGACCACTGCATCACCTAATTCACAATCCCATTGTAAGAATTCATATTTATCTTTGTTTCCTAAAATATCTGGAGGTAATTCATATTTTTTACCATTAACAATACATTCATTGCCCTCAATTTTATGTCCATCCTTAAATAAAACTCTTAAAAAAAATTTATTCCATAAATGTGATCCTTTAACCCAAACAACACCCTCATTTTTTTTGGTTGCTTGTAGAGGTAGCCATAGAACACACATAGTTCCATCCATATCAAAATAACTTATATCATGATGAAATGGAGTTGAAGACTTTGACCCCGCTTCTCTTAAGAACCAATTGTCCATTACTAGATTGATTTTTTTAGCTGACATTAATTCAGACGCTATTTGAGCGTATGGAGAATTATAAACAAAATCTTTAAATTCAGGCACTAAATGCCACGTCCAATAATCTTCCAAATAAGCAGGAACGCCCTTTTTTACAGTGTGCGATTTAAACCTGGGGCTTGGATTCGCAATATCTCTTTCAATTCCTATTTGAAGTTTATTGATCCATGGAATATCAAATTTATTTTTAAGATAAACAGCACCATCTTCTCTAAATTTTTTTACCTCATCTTGAGTAAGAATTTTGTTCATATTATTCATATAAGAATATAATATAAATTATCTCAGATGAATATTCTTAAAGATAGCTTTGGTAGAACATTTCCATACATTAGATTATCAATTTCTGATGTATGCAACTATAAATGTGGATACTGTTTGCCCAATGGGTATCAAGTAGATAAAAGCGATAACAGAAAATTTCTTCATTTAGATGAAATAAAACGACTTGCAAAATGTTTTTCTGACTTGGGTGTAAATAAGATCAGAATTACAGGTGGTGAACCGACAATAAGAAAAGATTTTTTTGATATCGTAAAAGTTTTAAAATTTGAGGCTGGTATTCAAAATGTAACTATTACAACTAATGGCTACAAATTGGATAAAAAAGCAGAACAGTTAGTTAATAGTGGCCTTACTGGAATAAATATAAGTATAGACAGTTTAAATAGAGAAACTTTTAAAAAAATTACTGGTCATGATAGGTTGCCAGAAATTTTAGATGGAATAGAAAATTTATTGAACATAGGTTTTGAAAATATTAAAATTAATGCTGTACTTTTAAATGGAATTAATTCATCAATAAATGATTTTAATACTTGGGCTAAATATATTAAAAAAAATAAAGTTGATTTCAGGTATATAGAATTAATGAGGACCGGTGATAATTTAGAATATTTTAAAAAATATCACGTTTCTTCAAATGCATTTAAAAAATATTTAAATGAAAATAAATGGATTTATCAAACATTTGGCAAAAATGCTGGACCTGCTTTAAATTATATAAATCCAAATTTTAAAGGTAAATTTGGTATTATTGCTCCATACTCAAAAGATTTTTGTAAATCATGTAACAGATTAAGAATTACATCAAGAGGTGATTTAAGACTTTGCTTGTTTGGTAATACAGGAATAAATTTAAGGCATCTATTACAAAAAGATGATCAATTAGATGAATTAAAAAAATTAATATTAAGACAAATGAAATTTAAAAAAGAATCTCATCATTTAGAATTGGGTGATACTGGATCAACAAAAAATTTATCAAAAACTGGAGGATAATTGTGAAACTTCAAGTTGTTAACCATGAAGAGTTAAAGGACTGGGCTAAACAAATATTTAAAGATAGTTCTTTTCATATGATTGATGTTTCTTCCAAAAAAGAGACTTTTAGAAGAGCATTAGCTTCAGGTAAGATATTTGTTGGGGAGGAGGTTTTTAACTTAATTAAAAATAAAAAAATGCCTAAAGGTGATCCTTTGACTTTAGCGGAGGTAGCTTCAGTTTTAGGAGTAAAAAAAACAAGCGAATTAATACCTTTGTGCCATCCATTACCAATTGATCATACTGCTACCAAAATAATAATGAATGAAGATGATAATTCTATAGAAGTATTTTGTGTTGTTTCTACTTATTCTAAAACTGGTGTTGAAATGGAGGCAATTATGGGAGTTAATGCAGCCCTTATAACAATTTATGATTTAAGTAAAATAGTAAATGCTAATCTTAAAATTGATAATATTAGACTATTAATTAAAGAAGGTGGAAAAAGTGGTTTATGGAAAAATCCAGATGGCATTCCAAATTTTTTAAAAGAATTATTTTAAAATGAGAATTAAAATTGAACTTTTTGGCGCTAGTCGGGAATTTAGTAAAAATAACTTAATTGAGTTTAATGTTAGCAATAATTCTAAAATAAAAGATATTAGAGCAGAAATGAATAAATACCTTGATGAAAATTTTAGTGGAAATGAAAATTACAAAAAAATTCTTAAATCATCTTCTTTTTGCTCTGAGGACAATAATATAGTAAGCGACAATTATAAAATAACAGAAAATGAAAAAATTGGTATTATACCCCCTATCGGAGGAGGTTAATGCTTCATACAGATATAATAGATATTAAACAAAAAAAATTATCAATTAAAGACGCTGAAAAGTTTATTGCATCTGCAAATTATGGTGCCTCAATAATTTTTACAGGCACAGTAAGAAATCAAAATAATAATAAAAATGTAATAGGTATTACTTATGATAGTCACGACGCACTTGTCCTAAAAAGTTTTAATGAAATCTACAACGAGACTGAGAAAAAACTTAATATTAAAAATAAAGCTGTATTTATTGAACATGCTAAAGGTTATTTAAATCTTAAGGAAATAAGTATAATCATAGCAGTAGCATGTAAACATAGAGATGAAGCATATATTTTATCTAGATACATAATAGAAGAAATTAAAAAAAGATCTCCTATTTGGAAAAAAGAACATTACATTGATAACAAAAGTGATTGGTTGAAAGGAAATCCCTTGGTTCATGAAAAAATTTAAATATTCGGAAATTACACCAGAAAATATTTATAAAAATAGAAGAAAATTTATAAAAAATATGGGTCTTGCAGCAGGATCAATGTTTATGGGCCAAAATTTGATTACACCGGCTAGTGCTAACACCAATAAAGAGGAACTAAAATTGACTGATTATAGGTACGTTACAACTTATAATAATTATTATGAATTTGGTACTGGTAAATCTGATCCAGTCGAAAGATCACAAAAATTTAAAACTAATCCTTGGGATGTAATAATTGATGGAGAAGTAGAAAATCCTATTACACTATCAATGGATGAAATTTTGGAAATGTTTCCATCAGAAGAAAGAGTTTATAAATTGAGATGTGTTGAAGGTTGGTCAATGATAATACCATGGCTAGGATTTCCACTAAATAAAATTTTAAATAAAGCTTTACCAACAAATAAAGCTAAATTTGTAAAATTTATTTCTGTATTAGATCCAGAACAAATGATTGGACAAAGATTTCCAATTTTAGATTGGCCCTACAAAGAAGGTTTAAGAATAGACGAAGCTATGCATGATTTGACTATTTTAGTCACTGGATTGTATGGAAAAAAATTACCAAATCAAAATGGAGCTCCTTTAAGATTAATGGTTCCATGGAAATATGGATTTAAAAGTTCCAAAGCAATTGTAAATATAAAATTAGTAGAAAAAATGCCTACATCCTCATGGATGAAAGCGTCTCCCAATGAATATGGTTTTTATTCTAATGTTAACCCTAGAGTTGATCACCCAAGATGGTCACAATCTACAGAAAGGGTCATTGGTGGTGGTATTATTAGTCCAAGAATCCCAACAACAATGTTCAATGGATACGGCGATGAGGTAGCAAGTTTATATACTGGTATGGATTTAAGAAAATATTTTTAATGAAAAGCATTTTTAAGCCAGGTGTTTTTACATTATGTTTAATTCCATTTTTTATAATTACATACAAAATTTTCCTTAATAAACTGGGGCCTGAACCTGTAAAAGAAATTACTCATTTTACAGGAGAATGGACATTGATTTTTATTTGCATAACTTTATCAATGAATCCTCTTAAGCGTTTCACTAATTTTACATTTTGGATAAAAATTAGAAGAATGTTAGGTTTATTTGTTTTTTTTTATGCAACACTACACTTGCTAACCTACGTGGTTATTGATTATAGACTTGATTGGAATCAAATAATTGACGATGTCGTAAAAAAAAAATTTATATTTATAGGTTTTGCAGCTTGGTTATTATTAATACCTCTTGTATTAACCTCATCTCAAAAAATGATAATTGCTTTAAAACATAATTGGAAAAAGTTACATAAATTAATCTATATAATTGCTATATTTGGATCACTACATTTTATTTGGCTATCAAAAACAATCTATTTTAAGCCCTTAATATATTTAATTATAATCATTTTTTTACTGATCTTAAGAATAAATTTTAAAAGAATAATTTCAAAAACAAGATAATTTATCTTAAATAATTTCTTTTGATTTAAGTTATATTAAAAAAATATTGATGCATTTTTGATTAATACTATATTTTACAAATGAAAGATTTTTCTGAAAAAATAATATTTGAAAAAGCAAGTGATTGGATAGAAAACAATCAAAAGGTAGCTCTAGCAACAGTTATACAAACATGGGGCTCATCTCCACTAGAAGTTGGTAGCAGAATGGTTATTAACGAAAATGGAAATTTTTTAGGATCTGTTTCTGGAGGTTGCGTTGAGTCTAAAGTTATTGAAGAATGTATTTCACTTATGAAAAATAATAAAATCTCTACGGTAATAGATTTCAAAGTATCTAATGAAAGTGCTTGGGAAGTAGGATTAGCTTGTGGAGGTGATATATCAATTTATATTGAACAAATAACCCAATGAAAATAAAAACCTTACAAGAAATTTTAAAATATAAATCATTAAAAAAAGAATTTGCTATTTTAACAGATTTAAAAAACGGTGATAGTGAGATATTTATACCTAATCAAATTATAAAAGGGGAATTTTCAAAATATTTAGATGAAATTGAAATAATTTTTAAATCTAATAAAAATGGTATTTTGAAAAATGAAGAAATATTTGTCCAGACATGTAAAAATCCAATTAAAGTAATTATAGTTGGCGCAGTTCACATAGCAGAATATCTGATCAACTATGCAAAAAGTTTAAATTTTGAAATAACAATTATAGACCCTAGGGGTTTTTTTGCTTCTAGAGAAAAATTTCCTGACACAAAAATAATTAATAAATGGCCAACTGAAGCTTTCAAAGAGATAGAGACTAATTCAAAAACTGCATTAATTGCTTTAACACATGACCCAAAAATTGACGACCCAGCTTTACAGTATGCTTTAAAAAATAAATTTTTTTATATAGGTGCTCTAGGGAGTAAAAAAACCCATGAAAAAAGGTGCTTAAGATTAATTGAGTCTGGTTTTAAAAATGAAGAAATTAAATTAATAAATGGACCTATAGGTATTAAATTAGGTGGAAAATCTCCATCAGAAATAGCTCTATCAATTGTTGCTCAACTTGTTTCAGAAAAATATAAAAATTAAAATTCATATTTACCTAAAATCTTATCTTGTTCTTATTATTTAAAAGGTTAAAAATTTAAAAATGAACGATAACGAAAAAAAAGAACTTCAATCAGCTGCATTTGAAAGATTATTAGAGCACTTAGATCAAAGAAAAGATGTTCAAAATATCGATCTTATGAACTTGGCGGGTTTCTGCAGAAATTGTTTATCAAGATGGTTTAGGGAAGAAGGTGAAAAAAAAGGAATTATGATTTCAGATCTACAAGCAAGACAACATGTTTATGGTATGCCCTATTCTGAATGGAAAGAAAAATATCAAAAATAATTATTTTTCTTTTAATCTTGGAAATAATTCAACGAAATTACAAGGTTTATGATTAATATCTAATTGATGTTTTAAAATACCCTCCCATGCGTCCGTTACGCCACCTGAAGATCCAGGTAATGCAAAAATATATTTCCCATTTGATAAAACAGCACAAGCTCTAGACTGAATCGATGATGTTCCAACTGTTTTTAAACTGATTGTTCTAAAAACTTCACCAAAACCAGGTATATGTTTGTCCGCAATTTCTTCTAATGCCTCTGGAGTAATATCTCTTCCTGTTAAACCTGTTCCTCCAGTAGTAATAATAACATCAATATCTTTGTGATCAGTCCATATTTTTAAAATTGATACAATATCTTCTTTGTTATCTTTACAAATTTTTCTTTCAATTAATTTATGATTAGCTTTAGTGATTTTATCTACAAGGATTGCTCCTGATTTATCATTATCAATTGTCCTAGTATCTGTTACAGTTAATAAAGCTATATTTACAATCATAAATTTTTAAGATGATTATACTAACAATATTTTTTTTTATAACTGCTATTTTATACTCAAGTATTGGTTTTGGGGGTGGATCTACATATTTAGCTTTAATGTTAATATGGGATATTCCTTACTATATTTTTCCGATTTTAGCATTATTTTGTAACATCATTGTAGTGTCTGGCAATTCAATAAATTTTGTAAGAACTAAAAATATAAACTTTAAATTACTTTTTCCATATTTAATTGGATCTATACCTTTTGCTTTTTTTGGTGCATCAATATCTATTGAAAAAAATTTATTTGAAAAATTACTTTTCTTAATTTTAATCATAGCCGGAATATTCTTATTAATTGAAAGTAAATCTTTTAACAAAAATCAAATCAAAATTAATCAAATACCAAAAATAATATCAATAGTTATTGGCTCTATTATTGGTTTTATTTCTGGTTTAGTTGGGATAGGAGGAGGAATATTTTTAAGTCCTATTTTATTTCTTATGAGGGCGGGATATCCAAAACATATAACAAGCACAGCATCTTTATTTATACTTATAAACTCGATATTTGGTATAATTGGACATTTAACGAAGGATGTAGTTTTAGAAGAATTTTTGAATTATTGGTCACTTTTCTTAGCTGTATTAATCGGTGGACAAATTGGAAGTTACTTAAATATAAAATTTTTATCTAACAAATTTCTCGCTTTAATAACTTCCTTCTTGGTTATTTTTGTAGCGATACGGATGGGTATTAGGTTGTTCTCATAATCTTGATTATAATTAATTTTAGAGTATTAAAGGATTTATGAAAAATCTTAAACCTTTTGGTCCATCAATAGGAATTACTAAAATCTCAAAAAAATTTTTAGGTGTATTAAATAAAGAAATTGATAATAAAATTTTGACAAAAAATAATGATTATAGCTTAAAGCTGGCCAGTCAGATTAAAAAAGAAATTAAAATTTCTGATAATTTTATAAAAAAAAATTTAGAGAGAGAAATAAAAAAAAATATAAAAATTTTTCTTAAAAATGAAAAGATTAAAAAGATTAAAGATATAAAAATATTAAATTTATGGGTAGTTAGTCAATTTAAAGATGAATATAACCCTATACATTACCACGATGGAGAGTTATCTGGTGTTGGTTATTTAAAAATCCCAAAAAATATGACTAAAAATAAATTTTTAAAAACTAAAAAAGATAAGACTAATGGAACAATTGATTTTATAAACGGACAAAAAGGTTTTTTGAGTAAAAGTATTTTTAACGTCGTACCTAAACAAAGAGATCTGCTGATTTTCCCAAATTACTTAATGCATACAGCGTATCCATTTAATATTAATGCTGAAAGAAGATCTTTTTCTTTTAATGCTAAAATTATTTTTAAAAAGTAATGATTAACAAAGATTATTTTAGACAAACTAGAATTTTAGATGGTGGAATGGGTCAAGAATTACTTGCAAGAGGAATGAAACCAAATTCAACATTATGGAGTGCTAATGCAATATTAGATGAAAATTACCATCAACTTGTTTTAGATACTCACCTCGATTTTATAAAAGCGGGAGCAGAAATTATTATCACAACTACTTTTGCAACACGACAGAAACGTTTAAAAGAGAATAACCTTTTAGATAAATTTGAATATTTAAATCAAAAGGCAGGTGAAATTGCTCAAGCTGCAAAACAAAAATTTCCCAGTACTTTTATTGCTGGTGGTATACCTCCTCAAAATTTAACATATGAAGCAGATGATAGAGACGAATTTGAAATCATTGAAAACTTTAATAGTCAAGCAAAGGCCTTAAATCCATATGTTGATTTTTTTTACTTTGATGTCTGGAGTAGTATTAAAGAGGTTGAATGTGGTATTGAAGCAATTAAAGAATTTAAAAAACCCTATTTAGTTGGATTGCATATATCTGAGGGAACAACGTTACCAAGTGGAGAAAAAATTAAAGAAGTAAAAAATATAATTGATGAAAATGCTCTTGGTGTGATGCTATCTTGTGTATCTCCTGAAAATTTTGAGAAAAATTTAGTAGAATTAAAAAGTTTAAATATACCATTTGGTTTCAAATTAAACGGTTTTGTTACTACTAAACTGGAGGAAAGTTATACATCTATTTTTATAGGTAAAAAATCTAATCCAAATGAAATTTTAGGAAAAAGGCAAGATCTTACACCAATTAAAATTCAAGAAATTGCTCAAAAATTTAAAGATGCTGGGGCAACTATTCTTGGAGGATGTTGCGAAACAAGTCCTTCTCACATAGAGGCAATTTCAAGAATTAAATAACATTTTTATAGTCTGCTTTTCTTGCTAAATATATTCCAATAAATACAGCAATTAATGCAACTATGATTTTTGAAGTAATTATTTCATTGAGAAATATATATCCCAAAATAATCCCAAATATTGGAATGATATATGAAACTTGTGAATGAAATATAAGACCATTTGTTTTTAAAATTTTGAATCTCAACAACCATGCTATGCCAGTAGGGAAAACACCTAAATATATTACAGATATAATTGATTCTGCTGAAGGGTTTAACATCCAAGGTTTTTCAAAAATTAAAGTAAATGGAAGAAGTATAATTGTTGACCAAATTAAAATTGAACCTGTAACATTTTCGTTTTTTTTGTTACTGATTTTTAGTGTTATTACTCCCCCAATTACATAACAAGTAGATCCAAGTAGAATTAAAAGAGCAGCAATAAAATTATTTTCATTTATTAAAAAATTGTCTGAAAATAAAAAAACTATTCCCGAAAATCCTATTAATAATCCAATAGTTTTTAATAGATTAAATTTTTCTCCTTTTAAAAAGAAGTGAGCAAAAACAGTTGCGCTTAATGGTGTTGTAGACATCAAAATAGCAGCTAAGTTACTTTGAACATAATTTACTCCATATGATATAAGTATGAATGGAATAGCTAAATTTACTAATCCTATAATTGCAAACCACTTCCAATCCTTCGAAAATGCTTCAATTTTTATATTTTTATAAAAACACAAAATTAAAACTGGTATAGCGCCTAAAAAAGATCTTAAAAACCCTATTGTGATAGGTCCAAATGAAAATGTAGCAATCTTAATATTAAAAAAAGCTGATGCCCATATTAATGACAACAAAGTCAACAACAAATAATCAATTAATTGAGGTTTTCTCATTCTGTTATCTCTTTTGTTTCACCTGAAGTTAATGCTTTTAAATTTTCGAAGTCTATTTCAAAAACTGCATTAGGATGACCTGCGGCTGCAAAGATAGAAGAAAATCTATTTAAGGTTTCGTCAATAAAAATTTTTATTTTTATTAAATGTCCTGTTGGAGACACTCCGCCAATTGTATATCCGGTAACTTTTTTTACATCTTCTGGGTTGGCCATTGAAACATCTTTCTCATCTAAAATTTTTTTTAATTTATTTAATGAACACCTTTTGTCTCCAGAAACTAAACATAAAACATAACTATCCCCTGCTTTAAAAAGTAAGCTTTTGACAATGGCTCCTACTTTGCAACCTAAAGCTGTAGCTGCATCGTTAGCTGTTCTGGCAGTTTGCTCTAAAACAATCACTTTAAGATCTGGGTTAAATTGTTTTAGCGATTTTTCTGCTCTTAAAACTGGCTCTTTATTTAATATTGAATTCACAAGTTAAATATATTTATTATTTTAGTGACTAATTACACTACTTATGTGAAAATTGCATAGGTGTTATTTATTAAATAAGCAATATTTTTAGGTATTTTTTTGCTAATTAGGCCAAACAAAATTACATAGGAGACAAAATGAGTGCAGCAAACGTATTAAAATTTATCAAAGAAAAAGATGCAGAATTTGTGGATCTAAGATTTACTGATCCGAGAGGAAAACTTCAACACTTAACAATGGACTCTTCAGTAGTTGATGATGGTATGTTGAATGAAGGTGTCTTTTTTGACGGTTCGTCTATTGCTGGTTGGAAAGCAATTAACGAGTCTGACATGATTTTAAAACCTGATACTGCAAGAATGTTCATGGATCCTTTTACGTCTCATAATACTGTGGTTTTGTTTTGTGACATTTTAGATGCAGTTAAAAAAGATCCTTATGAAAGAGATCCAAGAGGTGTTGCTAAAAAAGCTGAAGAATATTTAAAAGCTTCAGGAATTGGTGATAAAGCATTTTTTGGACCTGAACCTGAATTTTTTGTTTTTGATGATGTGAGAATTAAAAATGATATGAATGAGTGTGGATTTAAGTTAGATAGTAAAGAAGGTCCTTACAACTCAGGAAAAGAATATGAAAATGGAAACATGGGACATAGACCTCAAATTAAAGGAGGATATTTTCCAGTACCACCAGTTGATAGTGAACAGGACATGCGTGGTGAATATCTTAAAAATTTAAAAGAAGTTGGAATTAAAGTTGAAAAACATCACCATGAAGTAGCTCCTAGTCAGCACGAGCTTGGGATGTATTTCGGAACTTTGGTTAATCAAGCAGATAACGTTCAGTTATACAAATATGTAGTGCAAATGGTTACACACTCATTTGGAAAAACTGCAACATTTATGCCAAAACCAGTTGCTGGTGATAATGGTTCAGGTATGCACATACACCAATCTATTTGGAAAGGTGATACTCCAGTATTTTCAGGGGATGCATACGCAGGCTTAAGTGAAACAGCATTACATTATATTGGTGGAATTCTTAAACATGCTAAAGCAATTAATGCTTTTGCTAACTCTACAACAAACAGCTACAAAAGATTAATACCAGGTTTTGAAGCTCCAGTTCTTCTTGCATACTCAGCAAGGAATAGATCTGCTTCTTGCAGAATACCGATAACTTTAAGTAAAAAAGGTGCAAGATGTGAAATTAGATTCCCAGATGCAGCTGGAAACCCATATTTAACTTTTGCTGCAATGTTGATGGCTGGACTTGATGGAATTAAAAATAAAATCCATCCAGGTGAATCTTTTGATAAAGATTTATATGAATTACCACCTGAGGAAGTTAAAGCTATACCAACAGTTTGTGGCTCTTTAAGAGAAGCGATGGAAAGTTTAGATAAAGACAGAGAGTTTTTAACTCAAGGCGATGTCTTTACTGATGATCAGATTGATGCTTATATTGCTCTGAAGTTTGAAGAGATACACAAATTTGAACATGCACCTCATCCTGTAGAGTTTGAGATGTATTACAGTAGCTAATTAACTTTATTACTGTCTAGTTGTTGCAATTGTATCTTTGTTAATACCTTTTTTAACCACGTAATCTTGTGTGCCGTTCGCACCGGTTTCAACTTCTTTACGTAGTTCTTTAAAGAATGTTTTTTCCTTTAAAGAGTCTTTCAAGTTTTTAACAAGATTTTTAAACTCAAATTTATTCATACAGAATCTATATAATAGATATGCATAAAATGCAATACAGATATGCACTCAATGGGATAATACAACTTATGATATTTTAAACGACTCTCCACATCCACAACGCTCGGTTTCATTTGGATTATTAAAAACAAATGACGAGGATAATTCCTCCTTTTTATAATCCATTTCAGTCCCAAGCAGATACATAATAGCAGCTGAGTCAACGAATACTTTTACTCCCTTATCTTCAATGATCTCATCGTTAGGATTTAACTCTTTTGTATACTCCATTACATAAGACATCCCTGCGCAACCACCAGACTTCACTGACACTCTGACACCAATTGAATCTTTTTCAGCATTAGCCATAATCTCTTTTATTCTTGAGGCGGCGTTATCACTTAATTTAATTATAGGATTCATTACAAATTCAACTCTAATTTTGCTGCTTCTGACATCATCTCTTTATTCCATGGGGGATCCCAAACTAGCTCAAGATCAACATCCTCTATACCTTCAACTTGCATTGCACCCTCTTTTACCTCTTTTGGTAAACTTTCTGCAACTGGACAGTTTGGAGTTGTCAAAGTCATTTTAATAATAGCAAACTTTTCATCTTTTACTTTAATATCATAAATCAAACCCAATTCGTAGATATTTACAGGTAACTCAGGGTCATAAATTTTTCTTATTTCCTCAATTATTTGTTCTTTTTTTGACATAATTTAATTCTCAGTTTTTACTTCTTCGGTTTTTTCATCAAATGCGGAAACCATTGTGTGCCAAGATAAAGTTGCACATTTAACTCTCATTGGATATTGTTTAACACCAGATAAACACATTAGTTTAGTTTTTTCATCTTCGCTCAAATATTCAGATTTTAATTCTGGATTTTCTTTAATCATACCTAAAAAATCCTCAACTATTTCTTTAGCTTCATGTTCATTTTTTCCTATAATTAAATCTGTCATTATAGAAGCTGAAGCCATTGATATGGCACAACCACTCCCTTCAAAAGATGCATCTTCTACAATTTTTTGTCCATTTAGTTTCAAATAAACATGAACGTTATCACCACAGAGAGGATTATTACCTTTTGCATCTTTATTAAAACCCTCTGTCTTTCTAAGATTTCTTGGATTTTTACCATGCTCCAATATTATTTCTTGATATAACTCTTTTAAATTCATTATAAGTTAAAAATTTTTTTACAATTGTTTATCGAGTCGTTTAGCTGATCTAAATCTTCTTTTGTATTATAAACACCAACTGATGCTCTAGCACTTGCTGGGATATTTAATTTGTCATGTAGAATTTGACAACAATGATGTCCTGCTCTTATCGCAACTCCATCTTCATCTAAGATAGTTGCTATATCATGAGGATGAACTCCTTCTACAGTGAAGGATAGCACTCCACCTTTATTTTTTGGATTACCTATTAGTTTAACTGAATTATTTTTTTGCAATAGTTCTTGACCATATGCAACTAAATCAGCCTCATGCTTCATAACATTTTCTATACCAATACTTTCTAAAAATTTTATTGATTGATCAAAAGCAATTACTTGTGCTGTTGCCATAGTCCCAGCCTCATACTTGTTAGGCAATTCACCATAAGAAATTCTATCTTTTTTAACTTCATTTATCATTCCTCCACCACCTTGGTATGGAGGTAATTCCTCTAACCATTTTTTCTTACCGTAAAGAACTCCTAAACCTGTAGGTCCATACATTTTATGACATGAAATTGCATAGAAATCACAATCTAAATCTTGCATATCTAGTTTTAAATGTGGTGCTCCTTGACATCCATCAACTACTACAATTATTCCTTTTGAGTGTGCAAGCTGGGTAATTTCTTTTACTGGTAGAATTGCACCTGTAACATTCGACAAGTGAGTAATTGAAATTAACTTTGTTTTTGGCGTTATTTTCTTTTCTATTTCTTCAAGAGTAATTTCACCTTCTTTATTTATTTCAGCAAAATTAATTTTTATATTTTTTGATTTTCTTAAGAAATGCCATGGAACATAATTTGAATGATGCTCGAGTTCTGTAATCAATACTTCGTCACCTTCCTGAAAGTAACTTTGGCCCAATGTATTAGCTACTAAATTTAATGCTTCAGTTGCACCCTTTGTAAAAACAATTTCATTTTTATCTTTAGCATTAATATATTTTTGAACAGATGTTCTGGTATTTTCATATAAATTAGTTGCAGCAACTGCAAGATAATGAACACTTCTACCAACATTTGAAAATTGTTTGGTATAAAATTCATTAATTCTATCCACAACTATCTTGGGTTTTTGAGATGAATTCGCGCTATCTAAATAAACTAGATCATTATTTTGAATTTTTTCTTCAAAAATCGGAAATTCTTTTTTTATAAGATCAATATTCATTCTTTAATTCCAATCATATTTTTTATTAGGTTTTTTATTTCTGAGTCAGTAATTTTTTCCACAACATCGAGTAGAAACCCATTTATTAATAGCTCTCTTGATTGTTGATAACTTAATCCTCTAGACATTAAATAAAATATAGAGTCATCATTTAAACTACCCGAAGCTGAACCATGTGAACATTTAACGTCGTCAGCATAAATTTCTAGTTCTGGCTTAGCATTAAACTCAGACTCTTTATTTAACAATATTGCCTTACTTAATTGATATCCATCAGTTTTCTGAGCATCTGAATTTACAAATATTTTTCCCTGATACGCCGCTTTAGAACTTTCTTCTAGGACGCTTTTAATTAGTTGATAACTTTTTGTATTTTCAGTTAAATGATTTATTGTTGTTCTAATTTCATGATGTTTATCATTGTTAAGTGAAATAATGCCGTTTATAAAAGCTGACGAGTATATTCCTTTTAAATTACAATTAATTTCGTTTTTTAAAAAATTTGATCCATTAGATAAAATAAATGTTTCTGAAATACTATTCTTATCTTGATCAATATTGTTAAAAGAATATTTAATATTTTTATTTTCAAATTTATCTAATTTATAATTTTTTAAAACTGCATTTTCTTTTAATTCAAAGTTATAAAAAATATTTAAAAAATTCTTTTCAGATGTATCCTTAAATAGATCGATTAATCTTAATGAACTATCCCTATCTAATTCAAAATTAAGTCTTAAATTAATGTTTTTAGACCAAATTTTTGAATTTGATGTATGGTAAATAATAAGAGGTTTTACTAATTGATAACCTTTTTTTACCAATATTTTAAAACATTTATACGTAAAAGCATTATTCAAGTCAGATAAAGAATTACTATTTTTGAATTCATTTATAGTTTCTGACTGATCGATTATTTCTATTTGATCTTTTTTTTCGTATGCAAAATCAATTTTTTCAATTCTACCATTTATAAAAACTATTTTGTTATGCTCTAATCCATTTACAAATACAGATGTATCAACTTTATTAGTAGATGTATGATCATTATAAAAACTCAATTCTCCAATATTATTTCTTATAATTTGATTAAGATCTGAGAATTTCCAATCTTCCTCTTTTCTATTCGGGAAACCTTTTTCTATAAAACTATCTAAACAAAATTTTTTTATTTCAATATCTTTTTGAGATAAATTTAGATTTTTTATACTATTATCAAAATCTTTTTGTAATTGTTCTTTCATTTAATTAAAACTTTCATATCCTTTTTCTTCTAATTCTAATGCCAAATCTGGACCACCAGATTTTACAATTTTTCCATTCATCAATACGTGAACAAAATCAGGTTTTATGTAATCAAGCAATCTTTGATAGTGTGTAATAATTAAGAATGAGTTATTTTTATCTCTTAATGTATTAACTCCATCAGCAACAATCTTTAATGCATCAATATCTAAACCTGAATCTGTTTCATCTAAAATTGATAGTTTTGGAGCTAACAATGACATTTGTAAAATTTCGTTTTTCTTTTTCTCTCCACCAGAAAAACCAACATTTAATTGTCTGTTTAATTTTTCCTCATCAAATTTAAGTTCTTTCGATTTTTCTTTTACCAGTTTTAGAAATTCAATTGCGTCCAACTCTTTTTCACCTTTTGCTTTTCTTACAGCGTTTAAAGAAGTTTTTAAAAATATATTCGTATTTACTCCTGGAATTTCTATAGGATATTGGAAAGCTAGAAATATCCCCTTATGTGCTCTTTCTTCTGTTTCAAGTTCAAATAAATCTTTTTCCTCAAATAGCACTTCTCCCGAAACTTCATATCCTTTTTTTCCCGATAAAATATTTGATAATGTGCTTTTGCCTGACCCATTAGGGCCCATAATCGCATGAACCTCTCCAGGATTTATATTTAACGATAGCCCGTTTAAAATAGACTTATTATCAATTGTTGCATTTAAATTATTTATTTTTAACATTAGCCTACACTTCCTTCCAAACTTATACCTACAAGTTTTTGAGCCTCTACTGCGAATTCCATTGGCAATTGTTGTAATACTTCTTTACAAAATCCGTTAACAATCAAACTAACAGCCTCTTCTGGATTTAATCCTCTTTGTTGACAATAATATAACTGCTCCTCACTTATCTTAGATGTAGTTGCCTCATGAGCTATATTAGACTCAGAATTCTTATTTTTTATATAAGGAACAGTGTGAGCTCCACATTTATTACCCATTAGTAAAGAATCGCACTGAGTATAATTGGTTGAATTTTTTGCTTTTGATGTAATATCAACTAAACCTCTATAAGTCATGTCTGAACTACCAGCTGATATTCCTTTAGAAATTATTTTACTTTTGGTATTTTTACCTAGATGAATCATTTTAGTGCCTGTATCGGCTTTTTGATGGTTATTAGTTATTGCAATTGAATAAAACTCACCAACAGAATTATCTCCTTTGAGAATACAACTGGGGTACTTCCAAGTTATTGCAGAGCCTGTTTCAACTTGTGTCCATGAGATTTTTGAATTTTTTCCTTTGCACAATCCTCTTTTTGTAACAAAATTATAAATCCCACCTTTTCCATCGCTGTCTCCTGGATACCAATTTTGAACAGTTGAATATTTTATTTCAGCATCATCAAGTGCTATTAATTCTACGTTAGCAGCATGTAATTGATTTTCATCTCTCATTGGTGCAGTACAACCCTCTAAATAACTAACATAACTTCCTTTATCAGCTATAATTAAAGTTCTTTCAAATTGACCTGTGTTTGATGCATTAATTCTAAAATATGTTGACAACTCCATTGGACATCTAACACCTTCTGGAATATAGACAAATGAACCATCTGTGAATACTGCTGAATTTAATGTAGCGAAAAAATGATCGCTTGTTGGAATTACAGATCCAAGATACTTTTTGACTAATTCAGGTTGATTTTGAATAGCTTCAGATATTGGACAAAATATAATTCCTTGTTTCGTTAATTCATCTTTAAAGGTAGTAGCAACAGAAACAGAATCAAATACAGCGTCTACAGCTATTCCATTTAATCTAGCTTGCTCTTGAAGAGGTATACCAAGTTTTTTGTATGTTTCTAAAAGTTTAGGATCTAAATCCTCAAGACTTTTTGGTTTATCTTTCATACTTTTAGGGGCTGAGTAGTAATACAAATCTTGATAATCAATTTTTGGATATTTTGGTTTTTGCCAGTCTGGCTCTTTTAATACTTTAAATCTTTCAAAAGCTTTTAATCTAAACTCAAGCATCCATTTTGGTTCTTTTTTAATATTAGAAATAAATTTTATCACATCCTCATTTAACCCTTTTGGTGCTTGAATATTTTCTATATCAGTAGAAAAACCATATTTATAATCTTTTAGGTTATCAATCTCTTTTTGTCTGTTATCCATTTTAAACCCTAGTTTCCTTTTTATTTTTTAACAAATCATCTAAACTTTTATTTTCAAAAAATGTATTTATATGTGTCTCTAATTCGTCCCAAAGATTATGTGTTATACATTTTGTTGCTTTACCATTACATCCTCTTTTTGACTCTCTCTTGCATTGAACAGTTTTAACTTTTTCATCCACAGCATGAAAAATATTTGTTAATTTGATATCATTTGGGTTTTTGTTTAAAACATAACCACCTTGCGTACCTCTTATACTTTTAACAATCTCATTTTTTTTTAATTTAGAAAAAATTTGTTCTAAATAATCCAAAGATATACCTTGTCTTAATGATATATCTCTTAACGAAACTGGATTAATGCTATCGAACCTAGCTAAATCAACTAATGCCATTACAGCATATCTACCTTTAGATGTTAATTTCATATTTTACCCTTAAATTGTGGGTTTTTATACATACCTGACTAAAATGGTCAAGTTTAGAGTAAAAAAAAAACTAACATATTGTCGCTGACATATGATAAACCTACATTTTTTTTGAGAATAATAATCAATATCGTTTATGGATAATAAAATTCTAGAGATTTTTATACCAGGCCCAGCGGGAAGACTAGAGGCAAAATACTATAAAAGTAAAAAAAATACTTCTCCGATTGCTTTAGTATTACAACCACATCCTCAATATGGAGGAACTATGAATAATAAAGTTGTGGTAGATACTTTTCATACATTTATGGAAAATGATTTTTCTGTATGTAGAGTTAATTTCAGAGGAGTTGGTAAAAGTGATGGTGAATTTGATAATGGTCAAGGAGAGCTTGCTGATGCTGCTGCAGCTTTAGATTGGTTGGAAAGAGAAAATTTTGATAATTCTCAATGTTGGGTATCTGGATTTTCTTTTGGATCTTTAATTGCAATGCAGCTGCTAATGAGAAGACCAGAAATTAATAGATTTATAGCTATATCACCCCAACCGAATGTTTATGACTTTTCTTTTTTATCTCCATGCCCAACATCAGGTTTGGTTATCTATGGTAAAAAGGACGAATTAGTGCCTACAGAATATATTACAGACCTGGATAAAAGATTAAGTTTGCAAAAAGGCATTAAAGTAGAGTTCAGCATGATAGCTGAAGCTAATCACTTTTTTTCTAAAACAGATGATGCCTTAATTAAAAATCTTGATAAATATATTAAAAAAGAAACAGCACTATATTAAAAATTTTCTACCAATTTTCCACCAACTGTAAATTCTTTACATCCAGTTGTTGCACTAAAAGAAATTGGTAAATTTAACAACGATCTTATAGCTAAAAATCCAAATGCCTGGGATTCTATATAATCACCTTTTAAATTGTAATTATCTATGATTTCCAAAGTAATATTGTTTTCATTTAATAAATAATTTTTAATACAATCAATTAAATTTATATTTTTTCTACCACCACCACAAACTAAAAATGTAATACTATCTTTTTGACTAATATTTTTTAATCCTTCTGCAATCAAATATGCTGTAAAATCTGTTATGGTTGCACAACCATCTTCTAAAGATAAACCTCTAGCAAAAGATACATCAAAATTTTTAATATCTAATGACAGCGAGTAAGAATTTATTTTAAAATTATCTATTGCCTGATTTAGAATTAATTGATCAACTTTTCCTGCATTAGATAGTTCGCCGTTTTTGTCAAATTTTTTATTGGAATTATTTCTTACCCATTCATCAATTAAACAATTACCAGGACCTATATCAAAAGCAGAAAGATTATTTTGATAATTATCTGAATCATTAATAACTTTTGTAACATTTGCGATACCACCAATATTTAAGAAACCTATTGGAAATTTAATATTAAAATTTTGATTAATTTTTTTTGATAAAATATGATGAAAAATTGGTGTTAAAGGAGCGCCTTGACCATTGTTTTGAATATCCGCTTGTCTAAAATCATATATGACTTTCTTTTTGATCATTTGAGATAACAATTTCCCATCTCCTAATTGATTGGTAATTTTCTCATTTGGGTTATGAAAAATTGTTTGACCATGAAAACCTATCAAATCAATTGGATCTCTATATTTTTTTAATGATTGATTAACTGCATCGGCATGAAAAAGAGTTAAATTACGCTCTAATTCTCTTAATTTTTCTGAATTTTGTAAAAGATCTTTCTTTGTTAAAACTAAATCTCTTAATCGAACTAACTCATCCTGAAGATTTTTATCATATTCATAGTAATCATCCAAAATGTTTGAAAATTCATTATATCCATCTGAACTAATTATAGATAAATCAATACCATCCATAGATGTTCCACTCATTAGTCCAATTGCAGTATATAATTTTTTTTTCATTGATATGTTATTTAAAAAAAATTTGTATATTGTAACTATAAACTTATGAATAAATTTTTAAAAGAATTTAAAGATAGGGGTTTTTTCTATCAATGCACAAGTGAAGATGAGCTATCTAAACAATTAAATGAAGAAAAGATAAAAGGTTACATAGGTTTTGATTGTACAGCTGAAAGCTTGCATGTGGGTAGCTTACTGCAAATAATGTGTCTAAGACTACTTCAAAAAAATGGACATCGACCAATAGTTTTACTTGGTGGAGGAACTACAAGAATTGGGGATCCATCTGGTAAAGATAAAACAAGAAAAATATTAAGTGAAGATGAGATTGAAAAAAATATTAAAAATATCAAAAATATTTTAAAAAAATTTTTAGATAATGAAGATCCGAATACAAAGCCAATATTTGTAAACAATTATACTTGGCTTAAAGATTTAAATTATATTTCATTTTTGAGAGATATCGGAAAACATTTCACGATAAATAAAATGCTAACATTTGATAGTGTAAAACTCAGATTAGATAGAGAACAATCTCTAAGCTATATGGAGTTTAATTATATGATTTTACAAGCATATGATTTTCTTGAATTAAATAAGAAAGAAAATTGTGTCTTACAAATCGGAGGTTCAGATCAATGGGGAAACATTGTTAATGGTGTTGAGCTAATTAAAAGATATTCTAATAATCAAACCTTTGGTTTAACAACACCCTTAATTACACTAGCAACTGGTGCTAAGATGGGAAAAACTGAAAGTGGAGCTATTTGGTTAGATGAAAAATACTTATCAGCTTATGACTATTGGCAATTTTGGAGAAACGTAGATGATAGAGATGTAATTAAATTTTTAAAAATGTTTACTGAAATTGAAATTAAGGAAATAGAAACGATTAAAGATAAAGATATAAATGAATTAAAAATAATACTTGCTAATAAAACTACAGAAATGTTACATGGAAAGGAAGCAGCTAAAAATTCTGAGCAAGCAGCAAAGGAAGCTTTCTCCGGAAACACTCTGGGTTCGAACTTACCTAAAGTTAATATTCAATCAAATAAAATAGAAGAAAAAATAAATATAATAGACCTTGTTTTATTATCTAAACTAGAAAACTCGAAAAGTGAAATCAGAAGGCTTATAAAAGGGAATGCGGTAAAAATAAATGACGATGTTATTTCAGATGAAAAATTCGAAATCAATAAAAATTTATTTAAAGATAATTATCTTAAACTTTCCCTTGGAAAAAAAAGACATATTAAAATAGAATTAAATTAATTTTTTTTAATTTTCTCTAAAGTTCTAGTAATAAACCTGGGTGTTAAAGTTTTTACAGGATTTACAGTAGTTTCTAAATCTTTAGGGGGGCCTTTAATTTTAAAGCTAACTCCAAAAATACCATCGCCCACTTTCTTTCCAATCAATAGATCTCCGAGCAAAGGTATTGAAGCAATAGATCTGTTAATTGTTGTTGCTGGAACCAAGGTTCCTCTTAAACTGATTAATTTATTTTCCTCAATGTATCCTTCCAATAAAATAGATATTGCTGGACCAATTGCATATAACTCTTGAATTTTCATAAGTTTATCTTGATTGGTAAAATTCATTTCGAAATCTGTAAATCTTATTCCCTCTCCTGTAAGTAAGTCTGCTATTCCTTGAAGAGATGCAAGAGCCAATAATTTGGCTAGCGCTGGAATTTCTTTAACTTTAAAATTATCAATTATTAATTTAGAAGTTGAAACTCCGTCTTTTTTTAAAGAGTAAAAATCTAGATATCCTTCTCTATCATCCTTAAATCCTTTAATGAATTTATATCTATCTACTAAGGGTTTTGCCTTAGATGAGAAAAGAGTGGTAATTTTTTCATCTTGATCATTTGTTCTAATTGTAAATTTTATATTTTGTGAATTGTTATAAAAGGCCAAAATATCTGCTTCCTCTACTTTGTTATTAATAATCTTTATCTTTCCTTTTAAATCCTTAACAAAGTATACTGTATCAAAGTAAACTTCCTCAAAATTTAGGTCTATGCCTACGTTATTTTCAAAAAGATTGTTTTCTTTTTTATCATTAGAATCTAGTAAATTCGAAATTAAAGAATTTGCATTAAATGAGGTGCCATCAATTAAATAATTTTGGCCTTCTACTTTTTTTATATTGTAATTATTTTTTTTGTTTTCTGTATCTAAATAATTAAAATTTGCCTGATCAATTTTTATTATTTGATTAGAATCGTTAAGAAATAAATTCTTAATTTTAATGTTATTATTTTCTT
>CACJPL010000002.1 GCA_902595285.1 uncultured Pelagibacteraceae bacterium
CTTTATTTGGTCAATGGACCTGGTCTGGAGAAGGTTTAAAACCTAAAAATGCTGAAGAGGGTAAAGATCATAAAGTTATGAAGTTTAATAGTTTACAGTTATCAGTTAGAGCTTATTTAAGAAATTTAAATACTCATTCTTCTTATAAAGAACTACGAAAAGCAAGAACAGAGTTTAGAAGTAAAGATAGACCTATTGATAGTTTAATTTTGTCTCAACATTTAGATAAATATGCTGAAACTGGTAATCAATATATTGAAGTTTTAAAAAAAATTATTGAACAAAATAATTTAAAAGACTTTGATGATGCAAGACTATTACCATCAAGTAAAGATCTTGAAAGTTTAATTTAAATTTTTTATTGGAAATTGGATACCAAACCATCTCCATTTTCCATTATCATTCAGAGAACAATTAATTCTACCTCTTCTTGGCTTGAAAGGTTCTCTAAATTCAATCGTTAAAAAATTATTAGCAAAATTTGTTTTTGATTTTTCCCAAATATCTCCTTCATTAGAATAACAATTGATATTAGCTAAATTTGTTTGCTCATTGAAAAATTCAACTTTGAAATTTGGAGGGTTTGTGTTTTCAAATAGTTGCTTTTCATCAGGAAATATTTTTTTATATTCAAGGGGAAAATAATTTATAATTGATTTAAATCTTTTTAATTCTCCATATTTTTCATTAATAGGAAATCTAGGTAGTTCAAATTTATTTTTATTTAAATCGATGACGCCAGAATGCTGACCAAAAGCAAATTTGAAATTTTTAGATATATAATCTCTCATGAATTTAGAGTATTCACCAAATGGATATGAGAATAGACTGGGGATATAACCAAGTTCTCTTAGAAAAATTTTATTAGCTGTTTCAATATCTAAAATAAACTTTTCATTGCTTACATCTATGAGATATTCATGTGTATGAGAATGATGTCCAATGATTGAAAAATCATTACTTTCAATTTCTTTAATTTGCTTCCAAGTCATATAACCTCTTTTCCCTACAGGCTCAGTTGAAACAAATAAAATAAATGGAATTTTATTTTCTTTTAGATAAGGCCATGCTTCAGTATAAAAAGATTCAAAAGCATCATCGATAGTTATGAGAATTTCTTTTTTTGATTTTGGTATATTAAATTGTTCATCAAAATTGTTTGGATTGTGAAAATCAAAATTTGATTTTCTAATAATATCTATATGTTCCCTAAATATTTCCATTTTAATATTTGTGGAAGGGTATTTATTTTCATTAAAACGGTGATACATTATTGACAGAATTCCTTCATCATTAGAATAATATTTGATATTATTTTCATCTGATTTAGAACTGATATTAGAAAATAAAATAATTATGAATAAACTGATAATTGATGTTGCGGGTGAAAAAATTTTTTTAATGATCATTACTAATAATGATATTTATAATATTACTAGAGAGAATACTAAAATTAATTATGAAAAATTAACTTTAATTATTAATGATTTTTTAAATTCCCATCAATTAAAGTTAAAAGATATAAATACAATTTACTTAAATAGGGGTCCAGGAAGCTTTGCAGGAATTAGAAATTCGTTATCTATAGTGAAAGCATTGTATTTAACTAATAATATTGATTACTATTGTTATAGCATTCAAGATTTTAAAGGTGAAAAAGATATAAAATACGAAAATATCCCCCATTTGTGTGATAAATTTAATATTAAAAAAAATTTGATTAACCCTATTTATTTAAGTTAAAATTATTTTATGTCAGAAACAATAGAGCAAAAATGTATAGCAAAAGGAGTTAAATTAACTGATCAAAGAAGGGTAATTGCACAAGTAATGTCTGAGTCTTCTGACCATCCGGATGTAGATGAACTTTATAATAGAGTGTCAAAAATTGATCCAAAAATAAGTATTGCAACTGTTTATAGAACAGTAAAACTATTTGAAGAATCTGGAATATTAACAAAGCATGAGTTTAAAGGTGGAAAAGCTAGATATGAAGAATTAAATGAAGGCCATCACGATCATTTAATAGATGTGAAAACTGGTGAGATTATAGAATTTGTAGACGAAGAAATTGAAAAGTTGCAAAAAAAAGTTGCAGAAAAATATGGATATAAATTAGTAGACCATAAATTAGAATTATATGGGGTTAAGAAAAAATCCCAATAATTATGAATCAAAAAATATTTATTAAAACGTTTGGATGTCAAATGAATGAGTATGACTCTAATAGGATATATGACTCAGTTAAAAAAATTGGTTATGAAAAAACAGAAAAATATGAAGAAGCAAACTGTTATCTTTTAAACACATGTCACATTAGGGATAAAGCAAAAGAAAAAGTTTATCATGAAATAGGTAGAGTAAAAAAAATTTTTAGATCTAAAAAAAAACCATTGGTGATTATTGCAGGGTGTGTTGCTCAAGCAGAAAACCAAGAAATGCTTAAAAGAGAACCTTACATAGATTTAGTAATTGGTCCTCAATCTTATCATAAAATTAACGATACAATTATAAATTATACTGAAAAAAAGAAAAAGATAGAAGAGACTGAGTTTGATGCAGTTTCAAAATTTAAATATTTAAGCAAAATAAAAAATGAAGCTGGAAAAGTTTCATCCTTTTTAACCATTCAAGAAGGATGTGATAAGTTTTGTCATTTTTGTGTAGTCCCATACACAAGAGGACCAGAATATTCTCGACCATTTAATCAAATTTTGGATGAAGCAAAATATTTAGCTGATAATGGTGCAAAAGAAATAATTTTACTTGGTCAAAATGTAAATGCTTATGACAATGAAGGATACAGACTATCAGATTTAATATTTAACATTGAAAAAATATCTGAAATTAAAAGAGTTAGATACACAACATCTCACCCAAAAGATATGACGGAGGATTTGATTGAAGTTTATAAAACTTCCAAAAAGTTAATGCCACTTGTACATTTACCTGTTCAAAGTGGATCTAATAAAATTTTAAAATTAATGAACAGAAAACATACTATTGAGGAATATTTAAATACTTTTGATAAATTAAAAGAAATTAACCCAAATATAGAATTTTCAAGCGATTTTATAATAGGTTATCCTGGTGAAGAAGATCAGGATTTTAAAGATACCTTTTCTTTAATTGAAAGAGTTAAATTTATTAACTCTTACTCTTTCATCTTTAGCCCAAGACCTGGAACAGTGGCTGAAAATTTAGACTTAATTGAAAAAAAAATTTCTTTTAAAAGATTAGAAAAAATTCAAAATGTTTTATTCGAAAATCAAATCCAAATGAACAACTCATTGAAGGGAAAAGTTATAGATGTTTTGTTTGAAAATTTAACCGATGATAAAAGCAAAGCTTTTGGTAGATCTGAGTATATGACATCTGTAATTTTTAATGGTAAAAAGAATGATATTGGAAAAATAGTGCAAGTGAGAATTAAAGATAGTAATAGAAATACTTTATTCGGTGAAGTTATAACTAATTCGGATCAGAAGGTTGCATAGAATTTGAGTGGAATAACTAAAAAAAATATCGATCAGTCTTTAAAATTTGTTTATTCAGATAACAATTCTTTAAGCGTTATATTTCACGACAATAACTTGTTAATAGGTGTTGTTGGGGAATTTAATAAAAATTTACAAGAATTAGAAAAAATTACAAATTGTAGCTTATATTCAAGGGGAAATTCAATTTTAATTAAATCAACACCTGAAAAGAATGAAAAAATTAAAAATGCTATTCAATTTTTGGCTAATCAGTTTATTAATAATGGAAGTATAGAGAATAAAGATATACTTTCATCGGTTGATAACTTTATGATTAATGAAAAAGTAAAAAATAATAATGTTACAGATATTATTAAAACTCCAAAAAAATCTATAATTCCTAGATCTGAAAAACAAAAAAGCTATGTGAGAGCTTTGAGGGAGAGTGATATTGTAATTTCAGCCGGGCCAGCAGGAACTGGAAAAACTTTTCTGGCAGTCGCTGTAGGTCTAACTATGCTTTTAGAAAAAAAGATTGAGAGAATTATTCTTTCAAGACCAGCTGTAGAAGCAGGCGAGCGTTTGGGATTTTTACCTGGTGATATGAAGGAAAAAGTAGACCCTTATCTTAGACCTTTATATGATTCTTTATATGATCTCTTCGACTTTGAAAAAATACAAAGAATGATTGAGATTGGAGATATAGAGATTGCACCTTTAGCTTTTATGAGAGGTAGAACTCTAAAAAATTCCTTTGCAATTTTAGATGAAGCACAAAATGCTACGGATACTCAGATAAAAATGTTTTTAACACGTATTGGAGAAAATTCTAAAATTGTTGTAAATGGTGACCCATCTCAAATTGATTTACCAAATAAAAGCATGTCAGGATTAGTTCGATCAAAAGAGTTACTAGGGCATTTAAAAGAAATATCCATAGTTGATTTTGATCATTCAGATGTAGTCAGACATCCACTTGTTTCTAAAATAGTCAAAGCATACTCAAATAATGATTAGTATTAATGTCTTCTCTGAGGAGAAGGCTTGGTCAAAAAGACTTAAAAATAAGGACATTTTTTTTAAAAAAATATGTAAAGCTTTTCCAAAAAAATATAAATTTTTGAATAAAAAAGTAACCTTAACACTATTACTTTCAAATAATCAGAATATTAAAAAATTGAATAAAGTTTTTAGAAAAAAAAATAAATCTACCGATATATTATCTTTTCCATTAGATAAAAAAATAAAAATTTCAAAAAATACTTATCTTGGAGACATAATCATTAGCTATAATTATCTAGACAAACCAAGATCACAAAATTTAAAATCTTTTAAAGAAAAAGTCACTAAATTATTCATACATGGTTTTCTTCATCTTTTAGGTTTTGATCATAAAAAAAATAAAGATTATTCCAAAATGTTAAAAGAGGAAAATTTATTATTTAAATCTGTACAATCAAAAATAAATTAAATTGAAAAATAAATTTTATATTGAATTAATTTATTTAATTTTATTAGGAGTGCTTACTTCCTTAAGTTTGCCTCCATTTAATTATTTTGTAATAAATTTTTTAACTTTTAGTTTATTCTATATATTTTTAATAAAAAAAATTAAGTTTTATAAAAATAAAAGAATATTTTTTCTTTATGGTTGGTTATTTGGGTTTGGTTATTTTGTAAGTAATTTATATTGGATCTCAATATCATTAACGTTTGATCAAAATTTTAAGTTTTTAATACCTTTTACAATAATATTGATACCTGGTTTCTTAGCCTTGTTTTATGCTTTAGTTGCTTATCTATTTGTGGTTATAAAACCAAATAATAATTTAAGCTCATTTTTTCTTTTTTCTTTAATATTTGGAATAGTAGAATTTGTGAGAGGATCAATACTCACTGGTTTCCCTTGGAATTTAATTGCTTATAGTTTCTCTAATCAAATCGAAATTTTAAACATTACATCAGTCATAGGCACATACAGCTTTAATCTTTTCTGTATTTCATTATTTACAAGCCCATCAATATTGATTTTAAGAGAGAATAAAAAAGATATTAGTATTTGTGTTGCATTTCTTATTACAACAATGTCATTTTATATACTTGGTTCACAAAATTTAGAAAAATTTAATAATCAACAGGTAAAAAAACTTGATTATAAACTAAGAATTTTAAGTTCAAATATAAGCATAGATAGATTTTATAATAATATTGATCCAATAACTGCAATAGAAGAGCTAATTGAAATCAGCTCTCCTAAAAAAAATCAAAAAATAATTTTTATTTGGCCAGAAGGTATTATTCCAGGTATTTCACAAGACCAACTAAAAGAATACAAATGGTTATTTGAAAATAAATTCAACGAAAATCATTTATTAGCAATTGGAATTAATAGCAAAGAAGATGAAAATAAAACTATAAAATATTTTAATTCATTATCTATTTTTGACTATGACCTTAATGTAATAAATTCATATAACAAAATTAATCTTGTTCCTTTTGGTGAATTTTTACCTTTTGAAAACTTATTAAAAAGTATTGGTTTAAAAACAATTACTAATGATTATCAATCATATTCAAAAGGTGAACAAAGAAACATAATTAATCTGAGATATAATAATTTATCAATTAAAATATTACCCCTTATTTGTTATGAGATAATCTATTCAGGTAAAATTTTCACAGATAGTAAGTTTGACTATATTGTAAATATTTCAGAAGATGGCTGGTTTGGTAAATCAATTGGACCAGAGCAGCATTTAACTCATAGTATTTTTAGAGCGATAGAGAGTGGGAAATATGTTTTAAGGTCTGCAAATAATGGGACAACAGCAATTATTAATCCACTAGGAGTTATTGAGCAAAAAGTTGATATAAATAAATCAGGTTTCATTGATTTAATTGAGTCAAGAAAAATTGAGACAACTCTATTTGCAAAATTTGGAAATAAAATTTTTGGATTTATAATTTTGTTGTATATTTTTTTGATATTTTCATTTAAGAAACTTAAAAATGAGTAATTTAAAAAATTATCTTTTCACAAGCGAGTCTGTCTCTGAAGGTCATCCGGATAAAGTCTCTGATAGAATTTCAGATATGGTTGTTGATAGTTTTATTTCTGGAGATCCGTATTCTAGAGTTGCCTGCGAAACACTAACTACTACAAATAAAGTTGTTTTAGCTGGAGAAGTAAGAGGGCCTGAGATAAAAAAAGATGAATTAATTGAAAAAGTAAGAAATTGTATAAAAGATATAGGCTATGACCAAGAAGGTTTTACCTGGAAAGAAGCCACAAAAATTGAAAGTCATTTACATTCCCAATCAGCTGATATTGCTATGGGAGTGGACTCATCAGGAAATAAAGATGAAGGAGCTGGAGATCAAGGTATCATGTTTGGATACGCGTGCAATGAAACAGATGTTTTAATGCCAGCACCTATACATTATTCTCATAAAATTTTAAGATTAATGGCTGAAGATAGAAAATCTGGAAAATTAAAAAATATTGAACCAGATTCAAAAAGCCAGGTAACATTTGAATATATTGATGGAAAACCTTCTAAAGTAAAATCTGTAGTTATTTCTTCACAGCATTCTCCAGATGTAAATCAGTCTCAAGTCAGAGATTTACTCAGACCTTATATGTTAAAGTCTATTCCTGAAAATTTTCTTGATGGTTTTAACGAGGACGAGTTTTATGTAAATCCAACAGGTAATTTCGTGATTGGTGGTCCAGATGGAGATTGTGGTCTTACGGGTAGAAAAATTATTGTCGACACATATGGGGGTGCAGCGCCTCACGGCGGTGGGGCTTTTTCAGGAAAAGATCCAACTAAAGTTGATAGATCGGCAGCCTATGCGGCAAGGTATATTGCTAAAAATGTTGTAGGTTCAAAAATTGCTGAAAAATGTTTAATTCAATTAGCTTATGCAATTGGAGTGTCAAAACCATTATCTATTTACGTCGATTTATTTGATAACGATCTAGATAAAAATAAATTCGTAGTAGAAAAGATTAAAGAAAATTTTGATTTAAGTCCTAGAGGTATCAGAGAAATGTTGAATTTAAATAAACCAATATATGAAAAAACAGCTGCTTATGGTCATTTTGGTAGAGCACCTGAAGAAAATGGTTCATTTTCATGGGAAAAAACTGATAAAACCAACGTTTTTTCTAAATAGTTTCTGTTGAATTAAAAAAAAACTTTACTATATTGCACCTACATTATTGAACTTTACAAAATGGGCTTCAGCCCATTTTTTTTTGGAGCAAACAAAATTATGTTGAATAAAAGAGCGGATAAACTTGAACTATTAAGAATTGCTGAAGCCGTAGCTTTAGAAAAATCAATTGATAAAGAGCTAATTATAAGTTCAATGGAAACGGGTATTGCTAAAGCTGCAAAATCAAAATTTGGACAGGAAAATGAAATTAAAGTTTCTATCAACAGAGACAATGGAGATATTGAGCTTTTTAGAAAATTGATAATTGCTGAAAATCCTGAAAATGCAAATACTGAGATAAAATTAGAGGATGCAATTAATTTAAACGAATTAAATAAAGATAAGTCTATTGGTGATGAAGTATTACAACCACTTCCTTCATTTGATTTTGGAAGAATAGCTGCACAAACTGCAAAGCAAGTGATTAGTTTTAATGTAAGAGAGGCCGAAAGAGAAAGACAGTTTAATGATTTTATTGACAAGAAAGACTCAATTTTAAGTGGAATTGTAAAGAGATTAGAATTTGGAAATGTAATTGTTGATCTAGGAAGAACCGAAGCAATAATTCAAAAAAATGAATTGATCCCTCGTGAAAACATTAAAGCAGGTGATCGTATAAAAGCTTATTGTTATGATGTTAGAAGAGAACCTAGAGGCCAACAAATATTTTTATCTAGGGCTCATCCTAAATTTATGGAAAAGCTTTTCGTTCTAGAAGTACCTGAAATTTATGATGGATTAATAGAAATTAAATCTTCATCAAGAGATCCCGGAAGTAGAGCTAAAATTTGTGTGAAAGCAGTAGACACATCTTTGGATCCAGTTGGTGCATGTGTAGGTATGAGAGGATCAAGGGTGCAAGCTGTGGTAAACGAACTTCAAGGTGAAAAAATTGATATTGTTAACTGGTCTGAAGATCCTGCAATCTTAGTTTCAAATGCTCTATCACCTGCTGAGGTCCAAAGAGTTAATGTTGATAGTGAAAGAAAAAAACTTGATGTAATTCTCACTGAGGAAAATTTAAGTAAAGCAATTGGAAGAAGAGGTCAAAACGTTAGACTTGCAACCAAACTGTTAAATTATGAAATCAACATAATGACTGACGCAGAGGACTCTGAGAGAAGGCAATTAGAGTTTAAAGAAAAAACTGAAAACTTTGTTAAAAATTTAGAATTAGATGAAACATTAGGCCAACTACTCGTTGCAGAAGGTTTTTCAACTATTGATGATATTAAAGATAGTTCAGCTGAAAATTTAATGAAAATAGAAGGGATAGAGGAAGATACAGCTATGGCTCTTATAGAAAGGGCAAAAGAGTTTTATGATAAAGATCAAGAAGATATCTCTTTGAGGATTAAGGAATTAGGTCTTGATGATAATTTAATTAATTTAAGTGGCTTAACGCCAGGCATGTTGGTTACATTAGGTGAGCAAAAAATTCTTACGCTAGTAGATTTCGCAGATTTAGCATCGGATGAATTAACAGGTGGTTATGATATTGTTAAAGGTGAAAGAGTTAAAATTCAAGGATATCTTGAAGATTTTGCTTTATCTAAAGAAGAGGCCGATGAATTAATTATGTCCGCAAGAAACATAGTTTATAAAGATTGAGTGATGACGTATGGAAAAAAAAACAAAATTAACAATTTCAGGCTCAGCCAAAAAATCATTTAAGAATATTGAGATTGCTAAATCTCAAAGAAAAAACTCTGTAATAATAGAAAAGCAAACTGGAAAGTTCTCTAGTAGAGGCGGTTCATTTAGATCTTCAACAAGTAAACCTAGGCCGAATTCAACATTTAATAGAGTAGCTCCGTTAAAGCCTACATTTAGTTCAAAACCACCATCCAACACAAACGATTTTGAGAAGAGGAAGTTAGCAGAGCAAAGAGCTACAAAAAGACTTAAAGGTGAAAATGAAAGTAAAGATAGAAAAACTTTAAAAGCAGGAACTAAAAAAAGAGAATTAAAATTAACTGTATCAAGAGCATTGAGTGATGAAATTGATGCAAAACAAAGAAGTTTGGCATCAGTTAAGAGAGCAAGACAAAAAGAAATCAAAAATGCATCAAAAGATGATGCTCAAGAAAATCTAAAACCAATCAAAAGAGATGTAAATATTCCTGAAGCAATCACAGTAAGAGAATTGGCAAATAGGATGGCCGAACAATCTAGTAATGTAATTAAGCATTTATTTGGTATGGGTGTTACAGTGACTATCAATCAAACATTAGCTGCAGATACTGCAGAATATTTGGTTAAAGAATTCGGTCACAATCCAATTAGAGGAGAAAAAGCAGAAGAAATAATCCAAAAAATAAAAGCCTCAAGAACAGAAAATTTAAAAAATAGACCCCCAATAGTTACAGTTATGGGACATGTTGATCATGGCAAGACATCAGTGCTAGATGTTCTTAGAAGTGCAAATGTAGTTTCAGGTGAATTTGGTGGAATAACTCAACATATTGGAGCTTATCAAATTAAAAGTCAGGGTAATAAATTAACATTTATTGATACACCAGGCCATGCTGCATTTACAGAAATGAGAGCAAGAGGATCAAAATTAACTGACGTGGTTGTTTTAGTAGTTGCTGCTGATGATGGAGTTAAACCTCAAACAGTTGAGTCTATAAAACATGCTAAAGCTGCAAATGTTCCAATAGTTGTAGCAATAAATAAATGTGATCTACAAGAAGCAGATCCTCAGAAGATAAAAAATCAATTATTAGAGCATGAATTGATTGCTGAAGATTTGTCTGGTGATACTTTAATGGTTGAAATTTCAACTAAAACAAAACAAAACTTAGATAAATTAGTAGAGTCAATAATACTTCAAGCAGAAATTTTAGATCTTAAAACGGATTATGAATCTAAAGCTACAGGTATAGTTTTAGAGTCAAAAATTGATGTTGGTAGAGGTCCAGTTGCAAATATAATTGTTACCACTGGAACACTCAAGAGGGGTGATTTTTTTGTAAGTGGTTTAAAATGGGGAAAAGTTAGAGCGATTATAAATGACAAAGGTCAAAATATTAATGAAGCTTTACCTTCAACTCCTGTTGAAATTCTAGGAATAAATGGTGCAGCAAAAGCTGGAGATGATTTTATTGTTCTAGATACTGAAAAAGAAGCCAAAACATTGAGTGAAAATAGAGCACAAGAAAGTAAAGATGGAAAAAATCCACTAACTTTTGCAACTCAAGATTCTGCCTTTTCAGATAAGTCTTCTGAGGAATTAAATTTAATTATTAAATCTGATGTACATGGATCGTCGGAAGCAATTAAAAATGCAATTAGTCAAATTAAACACGATGAAGTCAAACCTAAAATTATTCTAGCAGATATTGGAATGGTAACTGAAACTGATGTTACATTAGCAAAAGCCTCAGATGCTGTTCTTATAGCTTTTAATGTAAAACCAAGTAAAGAAGCAAAAAAACTTGCTGAAAACGAGAAGATAAATATATCTTCTTATAATATTATTTATGAAGTTTTAGATTACATTAAGCAAAGAATGTCAGGGCTATTGACACCTGATGTCCAAGAAAAAATTACTGGCACCGCACAAATTTTGGAAATATTTAAAGTTTCAGGTGCTGGAAAAGTTGCTGGTTTAAAAGTAACAGAGGGTGAAATTAATAGTACTTCAGATGTAAGAATTATAAGAGATGGTGCCATAATTTATACTGGAAAAGTTTCAACAATATTTAGAGAAAAAGACCAAGTTAAACAAGTAAGTGGTGGTCAAGAATGTGGAATTACAGTGAAAGATTATATGGATTTTCAAAAAAATGACACAATAGAGGCATTTAGTGTTACATCAACTGAGAGGTCAATTTAATGGCAGATAGAATCGGAAAACCAGTATCTCAAAGACAGCTAAGAGTAGGAGAAATGATTAAGCAGTCTTTAAGCATGATTTTTATAAGAAATGAGGCTAAGTTGCCGAATTTAGAGACAAATACTATAACTGTTACCGAGGTAAGAATGAGTCCTGATTTAAAAATCGCTAAAGCTTATGTACTTCCATTAGGAGGAAAAGATGCGGAGGAAACAATTAGTATTTTAAAGGAATATTCATTTTTAATTAGAAAAATTTTATCACAAAAAGTGGTAATGAAATTTTTACCAAAATTACTTTTTAGAAAAGATGAATCTTTTGAGTATGCAGAAAAAATAGAAAACTTAATAAAACAAACAAATAATAGGAAGAAAGAGGCATGAACAAAAAGGCACAAGAATTAGCAATGCACGATAAAGATACTGGATCTTCAGAGATACAGATCGCTTTGCTTACAGAGAAAATTGAAACTCTCTCTAAACATATTAAGCAATTCAAAAAGGATAAACATTCATCTGTTGGATTGTTGAGAGCGGTAAATAGAAGAAAGAAATTGTTAGAATACCTAAAGAAAAATAAATCGGATTCTTACAAAAATGTACTGTCGAAATTGAATTTGAGAAAATAGAAGTCAAGATAGATAGAACGAAACGAACGAAACGAAATGGAAATGAAATGTTTAAAGTATACAAGAAGGAAATTGAAGTAGCAGGAAAGAAGATAAGTGTAGAAACAGGTAAAGTAGCAAGACAGGCAGACGGTGCAATAATCGCAAAATGTGGAGAGACAGTCGTATTAGCAACAGTAGTGGGGGCAAAAAAAGTTAATCCTGATATGGATTACTTTCCATTATCTGTAAATTACCAAGAAAAATATTATGCAGCAGGGAAAATTCCTGGTGGATATTTTAAAAGAGAAGCAAGACCAACTGAAAGCGAAACATTGATCTCTAGATTAATTGATAGACCAATCAGACCATTGTTTCCTGATGAATTTAAAAATGAAGTTCAGTTATTACCAACTGTAATTTCATATGATAAAGAAAATGAACCAGATATTTTATCAATCACTGCTTCATCAGCGGCATTAGCTATATCAGGAATGCCATTTATGGGTCCCGTAGGAGCTTCAAGGGTTGGTTTTATAGATGGAAAATATGTGTTAAATCCATCTAAAGCAGAATTAGAAAAATCAAAATTAGATTTAGTCGTAGCAGGTACAAAAGATGCTGTGCTTATGGTTGAATCTGAAGCAAATGGTTTAACTGAAGAAGAAATGTTGAACGCTGTTAAATTTGGTCACGAAGGTTTTGTTTCAGTAATTGAGATGATAGAGGAGCTTGCAAAAGAATGTAGAAAACCTGAGTGGACTGTTGAAAAGAAAGATCTATCAGAAGTTAAGAAAAAATTAGAAGAAACTTTTACAGAAGATCTTAAAAAAGCTTTTGCAACAAGAGATAAACAGGATAGATCAAATCAAATTTCAGAGATCACTGATAAAGCAAAAAAACTTTATGAAGAAGATGAAAATTACACTGATCTAGATGTTAATAGTCAGTTGAAAAATCTTGAAAAATCTATTGTCAGAACTGATATCCTAAAAAACAAAAACAGAATTGATGGTAGAGGCTTATCAGATGTCAGACCAATTTCGTGTGAAGTTGGAGTTTTACCAAGAGCTCATGGATCTGCATTGTTTACTAGAGGAGAAACACAAGCGATTGTAGTTGCAACTTTAGGAACATCTGATGATGAACAAAGAATTGAAAGTTTAGATGGTCTTCAAAGAGAACGATTTATGCTTCACTATAATTTTCCTCCTTTTTCAGTTGGAGAAACAGGACGAATTGGAACTGGTAGAAGAGAAATTGGACATGGTAAATTAGCCTGGAGAGCGATTAATTCTTCGTTACCTACAAAAGAAGCATTTCCATACACTTTTAGAGTAGTTTCAGAGATTACTGAGTCTAATGGTTCTTCTTCAATGGCTACTGTTTGCGGAACTTCTTTAGCATTAATGGATGCTGGAGTACCAATTAAAGAGCCAGTTGCGGGTATTGCAATGGGATTAATTAAAGAGGGCAATGATTTCAGTGTTCTATCAGATATTTTAGGTGATGAAGATCACTTAGGAGATATGGACTTTAAAGTTGCTGGAACTAAAGATGGAATAACTTCTCTTCAAATGGATATCAAAATTACAGGTATTACATTTGAAATCATGGAGCAAGCTTTGAGCCAAGCTAAAAATGGAAGAGTCCATATCTTGGGAGAAATGAATAAAGCATTATCAGCTTCAAGATCTGATGTTGGAAAGCACACCCCTAAAATGGAACAGGTAAATGTTGATAAAAAAGACATTGCTGCTGTGATTGGAAAAGGCGGTGCAACGATTAGAGAAATTGTTGAAAAATCAGGTGCAAAAGTAGATGTAAATGATGAAGGTGTAGTAACAGTTGCTGCTCCAGATGAAGAGTCTAGAAATATTGCTATGCAAATGATTAAAGACATCACTGCAAAAGCTGAATTAAATAAAATTTATTCTGGTAAAGTAATGAAGATTATGGAGTTTGGTGCATTTGTTAATTTTTTAGGAAAACAAGATGGGCTTGTTCATATTTCAGAACTTGCGGACAAAAGAGTAGCCAAGGTTACAGATGTTGTAAAAGAGGGTGATGAAGTAAAAGTAAAAGTAATCGGTTTTGATAGAGGAAAAGTTAAACTTTCAATTAAACAAGTAAGTGAATAATATCTTGGACTCAAGCACTAAATTATTTTAAATTTATAAAAAGTTATTTGAAAAAAAAATTTTTATTTATCTCAAATGAAATTAAAAACAGTCCTGTAGGAGGAAGAAGAAACCTTTCTTCATTAAATGAAAATATTTTAAGAACTGTATTTAGAAATAATTTTTTTTCAATAAAACTAAAAAAAAAAAAAATTAAATCTTTAAGTGATATTTTGTTAGCTTTAACTGGAAGTATTGATGGTATTTCTGGCAAAAAAATAAATCATATAAAGGAATTCATAAAAAAAAATCAGATAGAGTACGTGTTTATTGATGGTTCTAACCTCGGCAAAATTGCAAGAAAAATTGAAGATCCAAAAATTAGAATTATTACATTTTGTCATAATGTTGAAGCTAATTTTTTTTTAAAAAAATTTCTAACTTTTTTATCTTTTAGAAATTTTTATATTTTTATTTGTAATTTTCTAGCAGAGTTACAAAGTATCTATTTTAGTGATTATTTAATTTTTTTAAATAAAAGAGATAAATCAATGATGTTTAAATATTATCTTAAAAAAAATTTTTTTATAATTCCTATCTGTTTAAAGGACAAATTTAAAAAATATAAAAATTCTTTCAATCATAACAATTTCATAATGTTTGTAGGTAGTAATTTTTTTGGAAATATATCAGGTCTCGAATGGTATATTGAACATGTTGTCAGCAAAATTAATATTAAAACCTTAATTGTTGGAAAAAATTTAGTTAATTATAAACACAAAAATAATCCTAAGGTAGTTTATAAAGGTTATGTAAAAAATTTAAATTATTATTACAAAAAAGCACTATTTGTTGTTGCTCCAATTTTTAAAGGATCAGGGATGAAAACTAAAGTTGCTGAAAGTCTGATGCACGGAAAAAAAATAGTTGGATTAAAAGAAGCATTTATTGGATATGATAAATTTGAGAAAAAAATTGGTGTTAAATGCTCTAACTCAAAAGAGCTTATAATTGCAATTAATCATCTTCTTAAAAAAAAACATCTATATTTTGAACCAGGATTAAGAAACTTATATTTGAAAAATTTTTCAGACGATGCTTTAAAAAATTATTACAAAGAAGTTTTTAAAAAAATATAATTATTATGTGTGGTTTTTTTGGATTACAAAGTTATTCATTAGATAAACATAAAAAAATTTCTGCTTCAAAAAAAGCAATAGATTTATTGAATTCACGAGGACCCGACTCAAACGGTATAGTATTAGATGATAACGATAATTTAATATTTGCGCACAATAGATTATCAATCTTAGATTTATCAGAAACAGGTAACCAGCCAATGATTTCAAGCTCGGGCAATTTATTAATGATATTTAATGGTGAAATTTATAATCATAAAAGTTTAAGAGAAGAATTAATAAATAACCATAATTTTAAAAATTGGAAAGGATCATCTGACACTGAAACTTTAATTCAATCTGTAGAAATTTGGGGGATTGAAAAGACTCTCAAAAAGTTAAATGGTATGTTTGCATTTATAATTTGGGATAGAACCTCAAAAACTTTATTTTTAGCTAGAGATAGGTTTGGTGAAAAACCTCTGTATTATGGTTGGATTTCTCAAATTGATAGTTTTGTTTTTAGTTCAGATTTAATATTTGATAAAATTTTTAAAAATGTTGATTTTAGTTTAAATGAGAATGCTTTAAATGATTTAATTCATTTAAATTATATTAATAACAATATCTCGATTTTTAAAAATATATTTAAACTTGAACCTGGGCATTTTTCAAAAATTTTTTTTAAAAAAAATAAAATTCCAGAAGTAAATACCCACAAATATTGGATAACCAATAATACTGTTAACCATAAAAAGGATATTATTTATAAGGAGTCAATTAAACAATTAGACGAAAAACTTACTAATATAGTAAAAAATCAAATATTTGCTGATGTTGAAGTTGGAACTTTTTTAAGTGGCGGTATAGATTCGTCTTTAGTTACAGCTAAAGCACAAGAAGTTTCAGAAAAAAAAATTAAAACTTTTTGTATAGGTGTTGAGGACAAAAACTATGACGAGTCAAAATATGCTAAACAGGTTGCAAAACATTTATCTACAGATCACGAGGAACTAATACTTAGTGAAAAAGATATGATTGATTCTGTGCCAAAAATAATTTCAAAATTAAATGAACCTTTTGGAGATAGTTCTTTTTTACCAAGTTATTTTGTTTCAAACTTAGCAAAAAATAAATTAAAGGTTGTTCTTACTGGTGATGGGGGGGATGAAATTTTTGGAGGATATAATAGGTATACTCAGTTAAGAAATCTATCAAAAATTCATCAATTACCCAAAAGCATAAAAAAAATAATAAATTATTATTTTTCAAATATGAATGAAAAAAAAGTTAATCGAATAAATTATATTTTTAAAATTTTACCTTTTTTTAAAAAACAGTTTTATTTAAATGATAAAATTAAAAAATTATTTGATAGAGTGGATCCAAATCTTAATTTTTCTGATTTTATATTTAATTTTCTGATTAATAAGAATGATTTAAATTTACTAAATAATTCAGAGATATTCTCCAAAGAAAAAGTAATCGATAATTTAAAACAAAAATTTTTTGAAGAAAATACTTTGGATCTTTCGTTGGAGGAAAAAATGATGAATGTTGATATAAATACATATCTTCCCAACGATATACTTTTTAAAGTTGATAGGGCTAGTATGGCAAATAGTCTTGAAACTAGAGCACCTTTTTTAGATAAAGATCTCTATGAGTTTTCTCTAAAGCTACCACTCAATCAAAAAATTAGTAAATCAAGAGGTAAAATTATTTTGAGAGATTTACTTAAAAAGAAATTACCTACTAATTTAATTGATAGACCGAAAGGTGGATTTTCAATTCCTATAGGGCACTGGATAAGAAAACCATTGTTAGAATGGTCGGAAAACCTTCTGAGTAAACAAAATATTGAAAAATCTGGTCAATTTAATCACGAGAATGTTACAAAAATTTGGAATAATCACAAGATAGGAAATGATAATTCTAATTTAATTTGGTCAATACTTTCTTTCCAGCAATGGTATTTAAATCGATAGTGTTAATTTATTAAGTGATATTTTTAGGATCAGGCATACCTACTTTATTGTATCCAGCATCGACATAGTGAATTTCACCTGTAACACCGTTTGCAAGATCACTTAGTAGATATAATGCTGAATTTCCAACATCATGGATATCAACATTTCTCTTTAGAAAAGAATGGTCTTCGTTCCATTTATATAGAAATTTTGCATCTCCGATTGCAGAAGCAGCCAATGTTTTGATAGGTCCCGCACTTATTGCATTTACTCTTATACCTTTGGCTCCTAAATCTCTTGCAAGATACTTAACACTTGCTTCAAGAGCAGATTTGCAAACACCCATTACATTATAATTTGGAATGGCTTTAGTTGATTCGTATGTTAAAGTTAATAAACTTCCACCTTGTTTCATTACCTTTGAAGCCTCTTTTGCCACTTCAGTGAATGAAAAGCATGAGATTAACATACTTCTTAAAAAGTTTTCTCTAGTTGTATTTAAATATTCACCTGATAACTCTGATTTGTCTGAAAAAGCAACTGCATGAACTACAAAATCAATTTCACCCCATTGAGATTTGATATCTTCAAATAATTTTACTACTTCTTCTTTTTTTTCTACGTCACAACTAAATGTAACGTTTGAATTTAATTTTTCTGCCAAAGGGACTACTCTTTTTTTAAGAGCATCACCTAAATATGTAAATGCTAGTTCAGCTCCTGCTTCAGCAAGTTTTTGAGATATACCCCAGGCAATAGATCTTTCATTAGCGACACCCATGATTAATCCTTTTTTACCTTTCATTAAACTCATAAATTAAACCTTTTCAAAAATTAAAGCTGCATTAGTTCCGCCAAAACCAAAGCTATTTGACATTACTGTATTTAAAGTTGCTCCCGTTTCAGTTTTTGAAACTATAGGAAATTTTTTAGCATCATCATCCATCTCAGTAATATTTGCAGAACCTGTAATGAAATTATTTTTCATCATTATCAAACAATAAATTGCTTCATGAACTGAAGCAGCGCCTAATGGGTGGCCTGATAAAGATTTAGTTGAACTTATTTTTGGAATATCATCCCCAAATGTTTCTTTAATAGCATTAAGTTCAGTTATATCTCCAACTGGTGTTGATGTTCCATGAGTATTTATATAATCAATTTTATTTTTTGTAGTTGCCATCGCCATTTTCATACATCTAACAGCACCTTCGCCTGATGGGGCTACCATATCATATCCATCTGAAGTTGCTCCATAACCAGTTAATTCTGCGTATATTTTAGCACCTCTTGCTTTAGCATGTTCGTACTCTTCAAGCACTAAAACACCTGCTCCACCAGCAATTACAAATCCATCTCTAGTCTTATCATAAGCTCTAGATGCAGATTGCGGAGTGTCATTATATTTTGAAGATAAAGCAGTCATGGCATCAAACATTGCTGTCATTGCCCAATGAATTTCTTCACTACCACCTGCAAAAACAACATCCTGTTTACCCATTTGAATTAATTCCATAGAATTTCCTATGCAATGTCCACTAGTTGCACATGCAGAGCTCATTGTGTAGTTAGTTCCTTTAATTTTAAATGGTACCGCAAGTGTTGCAGAAGCAGTACTGGCCATAGTTCTTGGAACAATAAAAGGTCCCATTAATTTTGGTGTCTTCGCTCTAGTTTTATCTGCAGCTAAAATTACATTCTCTATAGAAGGTCCCCCTGAACCCATCACAATTCCAGTTTTAAAATTACTCACTTCACTTTCTTCTAATCCAGAGTCTTCAATAGCTTCTTTCATTGCAATATAATTGTAAGCTGAGCCTGATCCCATAAATCTAATTGTTTTTCTATCTATATGATCCTCAAGTTTAATATTTGGTTTACCATGAACATGGCTTTTCAGATTATGCTCTTTATAATCTTCAGCATAAGAAATTCCTGATTTTGAATTTAATAAAGATTGATGAACTTCTTCTTGATTATTTCCTAAACAGGAAACAACTCCTAAACCTGTGATAACTACTCTTCTCATTATTTAAACAACCCTACTTTTAAACTTTCTGCTGAATATATTTTTTTATTATCTGCAAGAACAATTCCATTTGCAAGCCCAACAGTTGTTCCTCCAGGAGACATAATTTTTTTCATATCTATTTCATATCTTACATTTTTTACACCCTGTAATACTTCACCTGTAAATTTTACAGTACCCACTCCTAGAGCTCTTCCTTTTCCAGGATTTCCTAGCCAACCTAGAAAAAAACCTACCAGTTGCCACATAGCATCTAAACCTAGGCACCCTGGCATGACTGGATCTTTTTTAAAATGACAATCAAAAAACCAAAGATCATCTTTAATATCTAATTCAGCTTTTAAAGAGCCTTTATTAAACGCTCCATTATTTTCATTGATTTCCGTTATTCTGTCAAACATAAGCATTGGCGGGAGTGGTAATTTTGCATTACCAGGACCAAAAAGATCACCATTCCCACAAGTTATTAGATCATCATAGGAGTATGAGTTTTTTTTCATATTAGAGCACCCTTAATACTTGATTTAATCCTAATATAATATAATAAAACAGTATATTTTTATTCATACTTTAGAATAATTATAAAAAACAATGCCAAAAAACTGTAATTTTATTGAAAAATTGAGAGAAGTTGGGCTCAGACCGACCAAGCAAAGAATAAAAATGTGTGAAGTTTTGTATAATAGAGAAAAAACTTTCCATTTTACAATTAACGATCTTGTTAAAATGATATCTGAAAAAATGAATGAAAAGATATCTCTAGCCACAGTTTATAACACAGTTCATGCATTTGAAAAAAAAGGATATTTAAAAGAAATTTCAATCGATAGTCACAAAAGTTATTTTGATACAAACACATCAGCACATCATCATTTTTTTGATGAAGATACTCATGAGCTAATTGATTGTGATGATAATGATATTGATCCGGTAAATATTAAAAAAAATATTACAGGAAAAAAAATAAATTCCGTTGAAGTGTTGGTTAGAATTGCGAGTGATAATCAAACTCAAAAATAATTTAATTAAATCATATACTTAAAATCTACATTATAATAATTCTAAACTATTGACATGCTGTCAATATGCATTATATGGTTTGTAAATTATTAAAAAGGAGAAAAAATGTCTTTAAAAGGAAGTAAAACAGAAGAAAATTTAAAAGAGGCGTTTGCCGGTGAAAGTCAAGCAAACAGAAGATATCTTTATTTCGCACAAAAAGCTGACATAGAAGGTTACAATGATGTAGCAGCAGTTTTTAGATCAACAGCAGAAGGTGAAACTGGTCACGCACATGGTCATTTAGAGTATCTAGAAGAAGTTGGTGATCCAGGAACTGGTATGCCAATTGGTGAAACAAAAGCAAATTTAGCTTCGGCAGTACAAGGCGAAACTCATGAGTATACTGATATGTACCCTGGTATGGCTAAAACAGCTAGAGAAGAAGGCTTTGAAGAAATTGCTGACTGGTTTGAAACTTTAGCTAAAGCTGAAAAATCACACGCTGGTAAATTTCAAAAAACTTTAGAGTCTATTAGCTAATCAAATTTCTTAGTGGGCGTTAGTCGCCCACTAAAAATAATTCGAATTTCAAAAAACTTAATTATATGAGCAAAGAAGGAAGTTTAGGTGCACCTATAAGACATCCTATAGATTTTGAGCATCCTGATTTTTTAAACCCTGAAAAGTTAGACGCTGAAATGAGAAGAGTGTTTGATATTTGTCATGGATGTAGAAGATGTTTTAATCTCTGCGATTCATTTCCTAAGCTATTTGACATGATTGATGAATCTAAAAATGAGGACGTTGATAGCTTATCTAGCGATCAATTTGCTCCTGTCGTTGATGCATGTACATTGTGTGATATGTGTTTTATGACTAAATGCCCATATGTTCCACCTCATGATTTTGATTTAGATTTTCCACATTTAATGTTGCGATATAGAACAGCGCAAAAAAAATTAGGTAAATTACCAAGCGTACCAACACAATTAGCCCAAATAGACCGAAACGCCAAAATTGGTGTCATGTTCTCTAAAATAGTCAACTGGGCATCAAATATTAAAAATAAATTAATCAGAAAAATCTTAGAATTAATTACTGGAATAGATAAAAGAGTCCAGTTACCAAGATATAACTCAGAAACTTTTTCAAATTTTTTCAAAAAAAATAGAGATAAGATAAATTATCAAACATCTTCTAAAGATAGAAAAGTTGTTATTTATTCAACTTGTTTTGTAAATTTTAATAAAAAAAATACAGGTGTTGCCGCTTTAAAAGTTTTGAAAAAAAATGGTGTAGAAGTTCAGGAGGCTTATCCTGGTTGTTGTGGGATGCCATTTCTAGAACAAGCTGATCTGTCAAAAGTTGTTGAACAAGCGAAAAAAGTTTCTAAGGATTTAATCGAATGGATTGATAAAGGATATAAAGTAGTAACCTTAACAGCAAGTTGTGGATTGATGTTAAAATTCGAATGGCCTTTGTTATTACCAAAGGATGAAAAAATAAAAAAATTATCTGCAAATGTTATGGATATTGATGAGTATGTTGTGGATATTGCAAACAATGAGGGATTAGTAGAAGGATTAAATGAGATTGATGGAGGAGTAACCGTGCATCATGCTTGTCATGCTAGAGCACAGAATATGGGCATCAAGGCAAGAGATATGTTAAAATTGATACCAAACGTTAAAATTGATGTAGTTGAAAGGTGTGCGGGTCATGGAGGAACTTTTGGAGTAATGAAAGAAACTCATGATTTAGCAAATAAAGTTGGAAGACCTACATCTAGACAAATAAAAAATAAAAATAATAAGTATATGGCTTCTGATTGCCCTTTAGCTGGTAAACATTTAAAACAGTTAGAAGTTGATACAAATATATCTAATGATGAGGCACTACATCCTATCGAATTGATGGCAAAAAGTTATAACTTATGATCATGCCAAGAGAAAAAAGAGAAATTCAAAAACAAGACATCATGCCCTTAGATGTTTATATAGAAAAGAGACGTGAATTAAGAAAAAGTATTGTTAATTATAAAAAAAATAGAAGAGTTGCTTTAGGCCCTTATGCTACTTTTTATTTTGAAAGTTATGAAACAATGTTAGCTCAAGTACAAGAAATGCTATATATTGAAAAAGGTGGTGATGAGCAACTTCAGGATGAGTTATCTGCTTACAATCCTTTAATACCTAACGGCAAAGAACTAACAGCAACTTTAATGTTTGAAATAGACAATCCCATCTCTAGGGCTGCGTTTCTTGGAAAAGTTGGTGGAATAGAAGAAACAGTATTTATGAAAATAAATGGTGAGAGAATTAAAGCAGTTCCCGAAGAAGATGTTGATAGAACTTCTTCTGAAGGAAAAGCTTCATCAGTACAGTTTATTCATTTTAATTTTACTGATGATCAAATTGAAAAATTTCAATCTAACAGCTCAGAAATTGAGCTTGGAATTGATCATAAAGAGTATTCTCATAGCACAAAATTATCTAAAGAAAATATAGCCTCTTTATCTACTGATTTTAGTTAATTTAGTCCCCAAATATTATCTGTTTTAATCCAACCTTCAAATTTTTCTGATGTAATTTTACACCAATTTTGTTCACATTTTTCTACAATTAATAATCTTCCCTCTTTTATTTGAGCAATTGGTTTAGCAAAAGATGTAGGTTTTTTAAATAAAACTTTATCTTTTGTAGCTATTACAGAATTACTTCTTTTTAATTGAGAGATATGAATCCATCCACTGTTATTTTTTAAATCTATAATTCGCCTGAAATTCTCTTTTTTATCGATTTGTTTTAATGGAAGATTTATTTTTTTATAAACGTATTTAATATCAGATTCAAAACTTGGTCCGTAACGAACATTTACTTCATTCTTTTTAAGAGAGACAAAAATTTCATTTGCAAACGAAATGTGAGTAAAAAATAACAAAAAAAATACTATATAAATTTTTTTTATTATTAATTGCACAAGCATTTTTTTCTTTTATTAATTTTTGCTTTTCTGAAATTTAAATTTAATAGATCTAGAATTAGAATGTATCCATTTAAATTTTGTCCAATGTTTAATATTTTTTTTAAAACTTCGTTGGCTTGTAACGTACCTATTATTCCTGCAACAGTTCCCAAAATTCCCTCATATTCACAATTTAAAATTTCATCAGATATTGTTTCTTCTTGATAAAAACATCTCAAGCAAGGATTTTTTTTGTTGTTAAAATTAAAAGTAAAAATGTGTCCATCAAACTTACTTATAGCACCGGTGACTAGAAATTTTTTATATTTTAGACTTAAATCATTTATTAAAAATTTACTTTCAAAGTTATCAGTCCCATCAACAATATAGTCATAATTTTTAATAATTTTTTCAAATGTAGTCTTATTTAATTTTAAATTAAAAATATTTATTTTTGTCTTTGAATTAATTTTATTTAATTTTTTTTTTGCAATCTTTACTTTTGATTGATTTATATCTTTTTCATTATACAGGCTTTGTCTGTGGATATTAGAGAGACTTACAATATCATGATCTGCAATCCCAAGTGTACCAATACCCGATCTAGTTAAAAATTCTGCTACTGGGCAACCTAGACCACCCATACCAACTATCAAGACTTTTGAGGATAAAATTTTTTTTTGACCTGTTGCACCAATATTTTTAAGAATTATTTGCCTTGAGAATTTCTCTATTTCTTTTTTGTTTAAATTTTTGCTCATTTTCCTGTTGAGCCAAACCCACCTTCTCCTCTAATTGTTTCTGGTAGATCATCAGTTTCCTCTAGATCCATTTTAATTACAGGAGTTAAAATCATTTGTGCTATTCTATCCTTATTATTTATCAAGAAATCATTTTTCCCGTGATTAAAAAGAATTACTTTTATTTCTCCCCTGTAATCACTATCAATAGTTCCGGGTGTATTTAAAACACTTATACTATTTTTTGCAGCTAAACCGGATCTTGGTCTTATTTGGATTTCAAAATCTCTTGAAAATGCAACAGCAAGACCTGTTGGAACTAAGCATGATGAGTTTGGTTTAAGATTAATGGGTTTTTTTACTAGTGCCATCAAATCCATACCTGATGCACCTTCTGTTTTGTAAGCAGGTAATTCAACCGCAGGGTCTAACTTTTTGATAAGAACTTTTGCCATTAATTTAATTGATCAATTATTCTATCAACTATTTCATCAGAAATTCCAGATTTTTTTTTATATGAAAGTTTTTCTTTTTTAACGTATTTGTTTTTATAATGAATTGTCACCTCATTATAATCAGAATTAAATCCTATATCTTTATTTGATACATCATTAGAAATTATCCAGTCACAATTTTTCTTGTTTAATTTTTCCTCTGCATTTTTATCAATCTGATTAGTTTCTGCTGCAAATCCTATTACAAGTTCAGGTCTCATAGAGTTATGGTTAGACACATAATGAAGTATGTCTACATTTTTTTCTAAATTTAAGTTTAAGTTTTCTTGTTTTTTAATTTTATTTTCATACTTTTTATTAATTTTAAAATCAGCTACCGCAGCAGAAAAAATTGCTACATCAACAGGTAAATTTTTTTGGGTAGCAACTAACATTTCATCTGCTGTTTCAACTTTAATAAGATTAATATCTTTTGTTATTTCAAGATTAGTTGGACCTGATATCAATGTTGTATCAAAACCTTTTTTGGATAATGACTTTGCTAATTCATATCCTTGTTTACCACTTGATTTATTTGTAATAAAACGAACTGGATCTATATACTCATTAGTTGGACCCGCTGTAACTAATGCTTTAAATTTTTTGTTATTTTTTTGAGTTAAGAAATATTTATCAATTTCTTCAGCAATTACTGATGGGTCTGACATTTTACCTTCCCCGTATTCACCACATGCCATATCACCAACCTCTGGACCAATTAGTTTATATCCAAACTCCTTTAATTTTTTTAAATTTATTTTAGTAGTTGGATGTTCCCACATTCTTACATTCATTGCTGGTGCTAAAATAATATCTTTATCTGAAGCTAAAACCACAGTAGATGCCAAGTCATCAGTTGTTCCTTGAGCTAATTTTGAAATTGTATTTGCTGTCGTTGGTGCAATTAAAATTAAATCTGCCCATCTTGAAAGTGAAATATGATCCATTTCAGCTTCGTTCTCAACGCTGAATAATTCACTATATACTTTACCTTGAGAAAGTGATGTTACTGACAATGGAGTTACAAATTCTTTTGCACTTTTAGTAAGGATTGTCTTTATTTCTGCCCCATTCTTTTTAAAAAGTCTAATTGTTTCAAGACTTTTATAAGCAGATACCCCTCCACAGATAATGAATAGTATTTTTTTATTTAACAAATTTTTCATTTGCGGAATTAAAATACTATAAGACCAAAAATTACAAGAAGTAATAAACCAATAATAGATTGATTTCTAAATGCTATCATTTCTGATTTCTTATCATTTAAAGCGGTATATGAATTTGAGTTTTGTGGAATTTGACCGCTAGCTAAAAACGTTAATGCTTGATTTGCTTTATCCATAATCTCAGGAAATTCTGGCAAACGTTTAATAACTTCAGATGTATTTTTTAAAGTTTCATTTAAATTATTAATTGGGTCTTTTGTTTCTTTAAGCCAATTTTCTAGTACAGGCTTTGAAGTTGTCCAAATATTTGTGTTTGGATTTAATTTTCTTGCTACACCCTCAACAACAACCATAGTTTTTTGTAACATTAATAATTGAGGTTGAGTTTGCATATTAAACTTTTCTGTTACATCAAACAATTGTTTGAGCAATTTACCTCCTGAAATATCTTTCACTTCTTGACCAAATATAGGCTCACCAATTGATCTCAAAGCTTGAGCTAGATCATCAATTGGTACTTCTTTAGGAACTAATCCAGCCACTAAATGAACCTCAGCTACTTTTCGATAATCTCTTTGAATAAATCCAAATAAAATTTCTGCTAAAAACCTTTTACTAAGTTTATCCAATCTACCCATAATCCCAAAATCTATTGGTACAATTTGGCCACTATTATCAACAAAAATATTTCCTTGATGCATATCTGCATGAAAAAAACCATCTCTTACAGCATGTCTCAAAAAATGCTGGATAATATCTTCTGCTATTTTATTAGTATCTAAATTTCTTTTCTTTAACTCCTCAGCTTCCCTTATTGAGATTCCATCTATCCAATCCAAAGTCATTACATTTTCACTAGTAAAATTCCAATAAATCTCAGGAACTTTAAACCCAGCATCATTTTTAGTATTTTCTGCATATTCATTTGCAGCAGCAGCTTCAAATCTTAAATCCATTTCTAGATTAGTTATTTCTTTAAGTAAAAAAACAACTTCAACAAGTTTTAATCTTTTTGTTTTTTTTACAAATGACTCGATAATAAATGCAAATAACATCATTGCATCTATTTCTTCATTGAATATTTTTTTTATATTTGGTCTTAAAATTTTTATTGCTACATCTTTGATAGTTCCATTGTCATTTATTTTTGCTTTATGAACTTGCGCAATTGATGCGGCAGCAACTGGTTCACTTAAATCAATTATTGAATTAAACGCATCAACTCCAAGATCTTCTTTAATAATTTCTTTTGCTTCATGAATTGAAAAAGGGGGTAATCGATCTTGAAGTTTTTCAAGCTTTAAAGATAATTCTTCTCCAATTATATCAGGTCTAGTAGCAAGAAATTGTCCAAGTTTAATAAAAGTTGTACCCATAGACTCTAATGACCTGGATAGTCTTTCTCCATCATCCTCAATCAAATTATTTTGTTCCTTTTTTTCAAACGAAATAGATAAAATTTGGAATAATATTGTTACAGCTAAAGGAGGTTTTTTAAATTTTGATGCAATTTTTAAAATATCTGATTTTGCAATTTTTCTTCCTAATTTAAATAAAGTAATAAATTTTTTAATCATTAAATTTTCCAACCACTATGAATTGAGACAATACCACCAGAAAGATTTCTATAAGAACATTTATGAAAATTATTTTTTTCCATCAACTCTATTAATTCATCTTGATTAATAAATTGTTCAATACTTTTGATTAAATATTCGTAAGGTTTTTTTTCTCCAACTACAAACTGACCAATAATAGGAATGAGTTTTGCATAATTTTTATATACAAAATCAAGATTTGAATTTTGAATCTTAGAAAATTCTAGACATAGATAACGTCCACCAGGCTTTAAAACTCTATAGGCTTCTGACAGTGCCTTATTTAAATTTTTTGTATTTCTTAGCCCAAAGCTAATAGTGTAATAATCAAATGAATTGTCTGTTATTGGTAATTTTTCTGCTGGAGAAATAACCCATTTTACATTTTTGTAATTAGATAATTTTTGCTTTCCTTGACTGACCATTCCTTTATTAGGGTCTACACAAGTAATTTCAGCCTCTTTATTTGTGCTATCTAAAAATAACTTTCCAATATCCCCCGTCCCACATGCAACATCAATTAATTTTCTACTAACTCTCGGATTTATCATATTGATTAAACTTTTTTTCCAATATCTATGAACACCCATAGACATAAAATCATTCATCAAGTCGTATTTATTGAAGACCTGATTAAATACATTTTCTACAAGTCCTTTTTTATTTTGAAGATTTTGTTGCATAAAAAAATATATATTGAATATAGTATTAAATGCCAGAATTACCAGAAGTAGAAATTGTTAGACAATCCCTCCATAAAAAGATCAAAAAAAAAAGCATACAAAAAGTAATAATTAGAAACAGGAATTTAAGGTTTAAAATACCAGGTGATTTCGAAAATTTTATAAAAAATAAAAAGATAATTAAAGTTAGTAGATTTTCTAAATATTTAATCATTCATTTTCAAAATGAGGACTATTGTTTAATTCATTTAGGAATGTCAGGAACAATCCATATACTTGATAAGAAAAATCCTCTAAAATTTACAAACACTAGTTTTTATCATTCACCTTTTTTACCTGAAAAACACAATCATGCAGAGTTTGTATTTGATAACTTGAAAGTAATTTATAATGATCCAAGACGCTTTGGATTTTTCGAAATAATCAAAAATCATCAAGATTTAGAGAAAAGATTTAAATCAATGGGACCTGAGCCTTTTAGTGATAAATTTAACTTAAATTATGTAATTAATTATTTTAAGAATAAAAATAAGGATATAAAAAGTTTTTTACTTGACCAGAGATTTGTTTCTGGAATAGGTAATATTTATGCAAGTGAAATTCTTTTTGCTAGTAAAATAAATCCATTTAAAAAGGCAAAGAGACTTAATAAAAATGAATGTTTGAATGTTATTTTAAATTCTAAGAAAATACTTGAACAGGCAATTAAAAAGGGTGGTTCAAGTATTAGAGATTTTAAAGATATTTCAGGTAATAAAGGTAACTTTCAAAAGGAGTTTAAAGTTTATCAGCGAGAGGGAGCTAATTGTAAGCGTACGAATTGCAAAGGTATTATAAAAAAAAAAATAACATCAAATAGGTCAACTTTTTTTTGTGTTTCTTGTCAAAAATAGTTAAATATTTAGTTGACCACTATAAATTCTCAAGCTATACCCCTGCGCAGATGGCAAACACAAAATCAGCAATTAAGAGAATTAGAAGAATTTCTAAACAAACAGCGGTAAATAAAGCTAGAAAGAGTAGGTTTAGAAACGCTCTTAAGAAAATGAACCTTTTAATTGATGGTAAAAAGAAAGATGAAGCTCTTAAATTTTTACCAAAGTTAAACTCTGAGTTGATGAAAATTGCAAAAACAGGAATAATAAAAAAACAAAATGCTTCTAGAAATGTTTCTAGAATTACAAAAAAAATTGCTGCAATCTAAACGTTAGTTGAAATTTTTTAACAACTCCTGATATCCACATTATATATTTAACTTTTGTATTAAGTTACTATATTTAGATTTAGTAAATATTTGAATTGTAGACATTCAATCTGTATTCGATTTAATTTTAATTCAATCGATTAATTGATTCAATCTATATTTGATTCAATTATTAATTTTAAATTTAAGTTTATTTTAGAATTTTTTTTTTAAATCTAAATCACAATCATAGATTTTATTTTTTTTTAAATTTCTTTATTAACTTGTTGCAAATTTTTTTAAATAGTTCTAACTGAGATTTCCCCTTAAGTTATGAACAAATTTACAAATACAAAAAATATTAAGAATTTTTCATCTGAAGGCTTTGAATGGAAGCAAGTACAGAATGAAATGAAAAATAAATTAGGCTTAGAAGTTTATGAAAGCTGGTTGAAAAAGATTTTTTTTGTAGAGGAATTCAATAATTATTTATTATTATCAGTTCCAACAAGATTTATAAGAGACTGGATTACGTCGAGATACTTAGATCAAATATTACAGATAATTAAAATATATAAAAAAGACATTATTCGGATCGAGTTTAAAATAGGTGAAAAAGAGGAGAATACTAATTTAAAAGAAAACAATACAAAAGAGAACAATACAAACGAAAATATTTCATTTATAAAAGATTCTTACCTTCAGTATAACCGGATAGATCCAAATAAGAGATTTGATAATTTTATAACAGGTTCAAGTAACAAATTAGCTTACGAAGCTTCTTTAAAAGTCTCAGAAAATATATCTCATTATAATCCTCTTTATATTTATGGTGGTGTTGGAATGGGAAAAACTCACCTATTAAATTCAATAGGTTTAGAGCTTAAAAAAAATAACAAAGTAATGTTTATTTCTGCTGAACGTTTTATGTATCAGTTTGTAAAATCAATTAAATCAAACGATATGGTTAAGTTTAAAGAATATTTTAGAAACACAGATATTTTATTAATCGATGATATCCAGTTTATAAGTGGAAAAGAAGCTATGCAGGAAGAATTCTTTCACACCTTTAATGCACTACTTGATAAGGGATCTCAAATAATTGTATCAGCTGATAGAGCACCAAATAAATTATCAAGAATTCAAGAAAGAATTAAATCAAGATTTTCTGGCGGATTAGTTGTTGATATTCAAAAGCCAGACCTTGAGCTAAGAAAAAAAATAGTTGAAAAAAAAACTGAAGAATTAAATGCTTTGTATTCAGAACAATTACAAGTTTCTAGAGAAATTCAAGATTTTATAAGTAATGAAATAACTGGAAGTGTAAGGGAACTAGTTGGTGCAATAAACAGAGTTGTTTCATTTTCAAGAATTTACAACAAAGCCCCAAATCTTGCTGAAACCAAAGTAATTTTAAAGGATTTGTTAAATTTAGCAGAAAATAAAGTTACAATAGATCTAATTCAGACAACTGTTTGTAAGTTTTTCAAAATAAGCAAAAATGAAATGTTATCATCTAGAAGATCAAGGTATTTAGTAAGACCTAGGCAAACAGCAATTTATTTAACTAAAATTTTGACTTCTAAATCATTACCTGAAATTGGAAGAGAATTTTCTAACCGAGACCATACAACAATTATTCATTCAGTAAAAACTATTGAAAAAATAAAAGAAAAAGATTCTGAGATGGTTGATAATATAAATAAATTAAAAAACCAGATTTTATATAATAATAAAGAAAATGAAATTTAACGTAAATCAACAAGACCTTCAGCAAGCATTAAATTATTGCCAAGGCGTTATTGAAAAAAGAAGTACACTACCAATTCTTTCAAATATTCTGTTAGACGCAAGTAATTCAAAACTTACTATTACTGCAACCGATCTAGATCTAATATTTATACATCAGTTAAACAATATAGAAATTTTAGAGGAGGGTAAAACAACCACAACTTCCTCAATAATGTATGATATTATAAGAAAGTTTAATTCAGGAAAAAAAATAAATCTTTCTTTAACAGATATAAGTAAATTACAAGTAGAGTCGGAAAAATCTATTTTTAATTTGAATTGCATAAGTGCAACAGAGTTTCCACTGACAGATGAAAATTTTAATGAAAATGAATTTATAATTAAATCAAAACAACTTTTGAAATTGTTAAATAAGTGTAAATTTTCAGTTTCAAATGATGAAACAAGGCATTATTTAAGTGGTATTTATTTTCATCAAACGGAAGTCGACGATAAAAATTATTTAACTGCAGTTGCAACTGATAGTCATCGAATGTCTATTTCAAAAATTAGATTAGAGGAAAAAATTGATTTTGATCCAATAATTTTACCTAAAAAAACAATTTTTCAGCTTTGTTCTTTATTAGACAGCTATGATGGAGATGTAAAAATTTCAAATGTGAAATCAAAAATTAAATTTGAATTAAATAATAGTACTTTAATTTCAAAACTTATTGATGGAAAATTTCCTAACTATATTCAAGTTATACCTAAAAATAATCAAAAAAAGTTAGAAATAGATTTAAAATTATTTTTAAATTCTGTTGATAGAGTAGCGTCAGTTTCGTTAGATAAAAAAGATGGAGTGAAATTTAAATTATCTAAAGATGTTCTAGATTTGTCAGTAAATAATACTAATAGCGGTGATGGTAAAGAAACCTTAATTGTTCAGTTTGATCATGATTTAGAAATAAGCTTTAATTCTAGATATTTAATAGATGTTGCTTCACAACTAGATGGAGATAAAGTTGAAATTTTCCTTAATGACTCTGGCTCTCCTGCACTAATAAAAGATCCAGGTGATTTTGATAGTATTTTTGTTGTTATGCCTATGAAGGGCTAATTAATTAAGTCTAACTCTGAATAAATATTTTTTTCAAGAATTTGAATAAAATTTTCCTTTGTTAACCCGGAAGGAATTGGTTTTAAAATAGATATTGTAATAATTCTATTAGATTTTTTATCACCTTTTTTAGGCCACACATATCCAGAGTTAATTGCAACTGGTTGACAAGTAACATTTAGCTGTTCATAAATTCTCGATACACCTTTTTTAAAATGTGGTCTTTCATCGGGTAGAACTCTAGTTCCTTGAGGAAAAATAATTAAAGGTCTTTTAGAAGTATCCATTATTTTTGAAATATCATCAAAAAAACCCAAGTTATCTTTTGTAACTTTATTTCTTTTAATTGAAATTGATCCTATTTTTTTTAAGTACCAACCAAATATTGGAATTAACAATAATTCTTTTTTTAGAATAAATACAGGTGAGTTAAAGATTGTTTGTAAATAAAAAGTTTCAAACATTGATTGATGAGATGCTGCTATAAAAAATTTTTCATTATTAATAATATTTTCTCTTCCTTTGACTGAAATTTTTACTGAAAGAACAAACCTTAAACAAAAACTTGCCCAATGGCCCATTAATTTACCTCCCATCAAAACAACCTTTTTAGGCAAAAAAAATGATGGTAAAAAAATTATCGAAATTAAAAATATTCCACTGAAAAATAATATTGAAAATAAAAAGTTTCTTATCATTTTGTCAAAAGCTAAATTATATCTTTATGCTTTTGTCTTTTTCTTATTACTTTAATTTTTGATCCCTTTATTAATAATTCTACTGGTTTAGGTCTTAAATTATAATTTGAGCTAAGTGACATTCCATAAGCTCCCACATCACATATTGCTATTAAATCTTTTTCTTTCAACACTTGAAATTTTTTTAATGTAACAAATTTATCTGTACTTTCACAAATAGGACCTACAAATTCATATGGTTTTTTTGATTTTTTGTTAGATTTTGTAACAGGTAAAGTTTTATGGAACGCACCATACAAAGCAGGTCTCATTAAATCGTTCATTGCAGCATCTAAAATGATAAATTTTTTTCTTCCACTATCTTTTATATAGATTATTTTTGACACTAATGTACCGGTATCACCAATAATTGATCTACCTGGCTCAAATATAATTTTAACTTTATGTTTTCTTAAAAATTTAAGAATAGCAGTGTTGTATTTTCTATAATTAAGTTTTTCATTTTTATCAGTGTAAGTAATGCCCATACCTCCACCTAAATCTATAAATTCAAATTTATGATTTGTTTTATTTAAAATTTGACTAATCGCTTTAAGCATTTTTTCATAAGGTTTATGGTCTAAAATTTGACTACCTATATGAACGCTTAGACATTTTAAATCAATATTTTTTGAATTTTTGCAATAATTTATAATTTCATAGAATGTATTTTTATTTACACCAAATTTATTTTCCTTTTTTCCAGTGGATATTTGACTTAATGTTTTTGCGTCTGTGTTGGGGTTTAGTCTTACACCAATTTTTATTCTTTTATATTTTGATTTTGCTATTCGATTTATTTCTTTTATTTCACTTAAAGACTCAGCGTTAATAAGCAAAATTTGTTTATCAATAGCAAAGCTAATTTCACTTGTTGTTTTACCAACACCAGAAAATACTATTTTGCTTGGATTAATTCCTGCTTTTAGTGCCATCATCAGTTCTCCAACTGAAACAACATCAGCACCTAATCCAAATTTTTTAATTTCTTTAATAATATTAACATTTGTGTTGGATTTAACCGCAAAGCAGATAAGTGGTGAAAAAGATTTAAAGTTTTTTTTAAAATTATTAATATTTTCTTTTAATTTTGAATATGAGTAAGAGTAAAATGGAGTTCCAAATTTATTTGCAATTTTTTGGAGATTAATTTTTTCTATTGTTAATGTTTTATTTACGTATTTCATTAAGCTAAGTTAATTGAAACTTCTTTTATTTCTGCTTTTTTATCTTGATCTATGTATTTAGGGTCATTTTTCTTTCCACAAGAAATAACTGCATAAAATAATAATATAATTATAGTAAATTTTTTAATCATTTTTCTTTTTTATATTTCATTATCATTTTTTTAATATTATCAAAAGAAGTTCCACCATAAGATTTTTTCGAATTAATTGAATTTTTTAAATTAAATACTTTTAATACGTCATCTTTAAGTTTAGGTTCAATTTTTCTTAATTCCTCTAAAGTCAATTCATTTAATTTTTTTTTTCTTTTTTCAGCAAAATTAACTACAGCAGCAGTTTTTTGATATGCTTTTCTAAAAGACATTGAGTGATTTTTCACGAGATAATCAGATAAATCAGTTGCTGTAATGTATCCAGAATTAGCAAGTTCTAACATTTTACTCTTATTCGGATTACAATTTTTTAATATTTCATCAAAAATTTTTAAACAATTATTTAGATTGTCTTTAGATTTGAAAGCAATCTCTTTATCGTCTTGCAAATCTTTAAAATAAGACAATGGCAAACCTTTTAAAATTGTAAGCATTGAAAATAAATTTCCATAAGCGTTTCCTGATTTTCCACGCAAGTACTCTAAAAGATCAGGATTTTTTTTTTGTGGCATTATCGATGATCCAGTAACAACTTTATCAGATAAATTGATCAAATTAAAACCATCAGAATTCCAAATAATTAATTCTTCAGCAATTCTAGAAATATGCATAGCACACACAGATGAAGCGTATAAAAAATCCAAAACAAAATCTCTATCCGAAACTGTATCAATAGAATTATTTGTTGGCATTTTAAAACCAAGTTTTTTGGTTGTATAATTTCTATCTATATTAAATGATGTTCCTGCTAAAGCTGCAACACCTAAGGGGTTTTCATTTAAACTGTCTAAATTATTAGAAAATCTCTTTTTGTCTCTATTAAACATTTCCACATAAGACATTAGATAATGCGCAAAAGAGATAGCTTGAGCATTTTTAAGATGTGTAAATCCAGGCATAATAGTTTCAACATTTTTTTCAGCCAACTTAATTGTACTCTTAATAACTTTATTAATGTTATTATTTATTTCGTTAGTTGAATTTTTCATCCAAATTTTAAAATCTGTAATTACTTGATCATTTCTTGATCTTGCAGTGTGAACATACCCAGCTTCTTCACCTATAATTTCGAAAAGTCTCTTTTCGATATTCATATGAATATCTTCATATTTTTTATTAAACTCAAATTTATTTTTTGTAATTTCCTTGTCAATTTTTGTTAGTCCATAAATAATTTTATTTTTTATTTTAAATGAAATTATTTTTTGTTTAAAAAGCATCTCAACATGAGCAATTGATCCTTGAATATCTTCTTTATAAAGTCTTTTATCAATATCTATTGAATTACCGACTTTTTGAAACAAACTTGATGCATTTTTTTTTATACGTGTGTTCCAGATTGCTTGGTTGTTTTTATTTTTTGCCATGATATTTAATTATACCTATTTAACATGAGATTTTTAATAATATTTATTTTTTTGATAACAAATGTCGTAGCTGAAGAACTACCTGGTATTAAAAATATTGTAATCCATAAAATACCAAAAACACATGATAATGTTATTTTTTTAGACAAAAATGATCAAAAAATTAATATCAATGAATATACTGGTAACTTATTGGTATTAAATTTTTGGGCGACTTGGTGTGAACCTTGTAAAGAAGAAATGCCATCTTTAGATAAACTCCAAGCCAACCCAGAATTGGATAATATAAAAATTTTCGCAATTAATATTGGGAGAGAAAATTTAGACAAAGTTAATAAATATTTTGTAGATCTTAACATTAAAAATTTTGACCCTTATTTTGATCCACCTACTACATTAGCAAAAATGTTTTCTTTAAGAGGTATCCCTACAACAATTCTAATTAATAAAGAGGGACAAGAATTTGCTAGAGTAATAGGTTCAATTGATTTTGAAAATAAAAATTTTATTAATTGGATAAAAAATATAACTAATCTTTAAAAAAATAAGCAAAGCCAACTAAAGCAATTATAGCAATAAACTGTAAAATAACTCTTAACTGCATTAATTTATTTGAATATTTTTTACTTGTCTCTCCTCCCTTAAAAAGGGTCCCAATACCTAAGATCAAAACTATCCCTACAGCTATCAAAAGAGCTATTGATAAAACTTTTACTAATATTCCTGAAATCATATTTTTATTTTAGATTGTTTTTTGACATAAAAAACATAATTTATCTACTATGACATTTTGCCTAGATTCTATAATTATTAAACCAGAAAATGGTAATGAAATTAAAAATGCAATTATTTTGCTTCATGGATATGGAGGTGATGGAAAGGATATTAGCATGCTATCTTTAAACTGGAAGAGACATTTGCCTAATACAGTCTTTATTTGTCCAAATGGTCACGAGCCATGTGCTATAAATCCATCTGGTTATCAATGGTTTGATTTAACAAAAGAGAAGTCTGATTACATATTAGAGCAATCAATTAAAGCTGAAGAAGTCTTAAAAAAATTTATTAATGAAATAAAAAAAGAGTTCAAGTTATCTAATAATCAAATATGTTTATCAGGATTCAGCCAAGGATGCATGATGTCTATAAATGTTGGTCTTACATTTGGAGAAAATTTTTTATGTATAGTCGGTTTTTCTGGAAAGATAATAAATCAAAATGATTTGAAAGATAGAATCAAAAATAAAACTGAAACATTACTTATACATGGTGAAGCTGATCAAATTGTCCCATCTACCCATTTACTGGAAGCAAAAGATTTTCTAATTCGAAATAATGTTAAAGTTGATACACTATTAATAAAAAATTGTGATCATCATATTCCTATTGAAGCATCAAGTACAGCTTTAAATTTTATTTTAAAAAAAATTTAACATCTCTTATTATTGATAAAATTGTTCAACTAAGTTAAAATTAAATTAATGAATAACTTTATTGAACAAAATGTTTCATTGGAAAAGTGCCCTGCATTAGTCCTCAATGCAGATTATAGACCTCTGAGTTACTACCCTTTATCTTTGTGGTCATGGCAGGATACAGTTAAATCTGTTTTTCTGGATCGAGTTATTATTGTTAGTAATTATGATAGAACTATAAGAAGCCCGTCATTTAATATGAAATTACCAAGTGTTATCGCATTAAAGGATTATATTGTTCCTCAAAGCAAACCAAGTTTTACTAGATTTAATGTGTTTTTAAGAGATAAATTTTCCTGTCAATATTGCGGAAGCAATGAAGAGTTAACTTTTGATCATTTATTACCTAGATCAAAAGGGGGTGAAACTAATTGGGATAATGTTGTAACAGCCTGTTCTGCATGCAATGTAAAAAAGGGTGGAAAACTATTAAAACATTCAGGCATGAAATTACATCAGTACCCTTATCGACCATCAACAGAGGATCTACATAAAAATGGCAAACATTTTCCACCAAATTTTTTACATAAAAGCTGGATGGATTACCTATATTGGGATGTAGAACTAGAGTCTTAAATCTTCTCAGAAATATTTATTGCAATTTTTGATCCTGTTTTAATAATTTTATCTAATATAGAGTAAGGACCTTCTTTTGTTGCACCCTTTTCATAAGCAATATCTTTATGACTTAATTCATCTTCTCTAAATTTAATTATTTTTTTTTTAAGTTTTGGTTCACTTTTATCAAGTTGTTTTATTTGGTTTAAATAATGCTCATCTATAACTTCTTCAACAGAAGCAGTGCAAAGCATAGCTGCCTTCTTTCCAAGCAAAGTTGAACCAAAACCTAATCCTACACCCAATAAATCCCATAAAGGTAAAAACTTTGTTGGTTTTATATTTCTCTTTTTAATTTCTTCCTCAAAAAAATCAGAATGCTCTTTTTCATGAACTTTCATTTCTTCAATTGTTTTTTTTAAAACTTCATCTTTAACTAATGTGTTTAGAGCAAGCAACTGTCCTTCATAAATTTTAACAGCACCACGTTCTCCAGCATGATCAACTCTAATAAATTCTTCTATTTTCTTTTTATTTATTGTTGTCATAACTTAAATAAACTCTTGTTGTAAAATATACTATTAATATTGATATTATAATATTGTAACTTGTAAGCGATAAACCTAAAATTTTAAATGTAACATCTTTGCAACTTACATTTTTTTCTTGTAACTGTCTTAATATGTCTTCTTTTGATAGTAAATTGGAGCCATTTTTTAAATCACAAACCAGTGATTCTTGAATAAAACCTTGCTCTATACCTAAATGATATAAAGATAAAATAGTAGCTGCTAAAAAAATTAAAATAAGAGAAAGAATGAAATATTTTTCAAGATTAATAAATTTATAATTTAATACAATAATTATTAATGCTAATAGGTATGGAATTCTTTCCAGTGTACATAAGTTACAAGGCTGATGCCCTAAAACATATTCAATAAAAAATGCTGAAGATAAAGCAATAATGCTAATCAAAAAAATTAACTTTAATGTAATTGTTTTGTTAATCTCAAACATTAAATTTTAAAAATAAATAAATAATAATAAATATTATAACTATAATAATTCCAATTATGGTGAACCATTTTGATCCATGTTTTTCCATGTACTCTGTAAATAATTCTCCAAATTTATAAGATAAATATGCAACTATAAAAAATCTCAGGCTTCTTGAAATTAAGCTAACAATTATAAAAATAGGAAGATTAAAAGCAATTAAACCACTTGAAATCGTAAAAGCTTTATATGGCAATGGTGTAAAGCCCGCTAAAAAAAGAATACTCAACCATGCAAGGAATCCACTACCTTGTGACATACTCAATTTCAAATTTTCAACTTTATCTTGATAGCCATAAAATTCGATTAGATACATTGCTAAATCAAAAAATAAATAACCTATCAAATATCCAAAAATTCCTCCAAGAACTGAAAATATTGATGCTACTAAAAATATTTTTAAATATTTCTCTTTTTTAGCAATAACCATTGGTATTATCATGGCATCTGGAGGTATAGGAAAAAAAGAACTTTCTATAAAAGATACAAGCCCTAAATAAAAATTCGAACTTTTATGTGCAGCTAATTCTAAACATTTTTTGTACAGTGTTTGAAACATTTTTAGGTTTTAATATAAATTTAGTTCTTATACTATTAAATATAATTTAATTGAATACCAAGGGCGAATGGCGGAACTGGTAGACGCGCACGACTCAAAATCGTGTTTCGCAAGAAGTGAGAGTTCGATTCTCTCTTCGCCCACCAAGTAACTATGAATTTAGATAATTTAAATAATTTGATAGAATTATTTGCTAACCAAGCAAATAAACAAAATAAAAGAGATATTTTTTTAGAATGGCTAAACCCGAGGAATAAAAAAACATACACATGGGAACAAACTGAAAAGAATATTTTAAATTTATCAAAAGTTATTAAAGAAAATATAAAAGAAGGTGATAGATGTCTTTTAGTTTCAGAAAATAGACCTGAGTGGTTTGTTTCTGATTTAGCTATAATGTTAGCTGGTGGAATTACAGTTCCAGCATATACAACATATATAGAAGATGATTATAAGTATTTGATAGAAGATTGTGAACCTAGCTTAGTTATTGTTTCTAATAATGAAATGCTAAAAAAATTAAATAATATAATTAATGAAAAAGACTTTATTAAAAAAGTTATAACTTTAGACGAAATAGCCAAGGTAACGAATAACTTAAGTTTAAATAACAAAGAAAGATATTTAGATTATAGTTCTATTATAAAAAATAATTTGTTAGTAGAAGATAAAATTGAAAATAACAAATTAAAAAGAAACTCTCCTGCATGTATCATTTATACTTCTGGAACCGGAGGAAATCCCAAGGGGGTAATTTTAAGTCACGGTGGAATTTTAAATAATGTTGTTGGATCTTGTGAAATTACAAAACCATTATTTAATTCAAGACCAGTATTTTTAACTTGGCTTCCGCTTTCTCATTCTTATGAGCACTGTCTTCAATTTGTACAGATAGCTGTAGGAGCAAGAGTATTCTATGCTGAAAAAATTGAAAAACTTCTAGAAAATATATCTGAAGCAAAGCCTACAATTATGGCAGCTGTCCCTAGGTTTTACCAAAACCTTTATAATAAAATAAACATGAATTTAAAAAAACAAACAGGTTTTAAAGCAAAATTAATTGAAGCAACTCTTCGTCTGGGAAGAAAAAAACTATTAAATCAAAAAATGATTTTTTCTGAAAAATTAGTGAATTTTATAGTTGATAGATTAGTTAGAAAAAAAATCAAAAAACAGTTCGGTGGAAATTTGAAAGCTTTTGTTTCAGGTGGTGGTGCCTTAGACAGAGAAATAGGTGAATTTTTAAATGCTATAGGACTACCAACACTACAGGGTTATGGTTTAACAGAAACATCGCCAGTGGTAAGTTGCAATCCAATACATAAAATAAAAGTAGAAACTGTAGGACCTCCATTTAAAGGAAATGAAGTTAAAATTGCTGAAGATGGAGAAATTTTGGTTAAAGGTGAAAATGTAATGCTAGGATATTGGAACAAAAAAGAAGAAACTGAAAAAGTAATTATAAATGGATGGCTACATACAGGTGATATTGGAGAGATAGATCCAAATGATGGCTATTTAAAAATAACTGATAGAAAAAAAGATATTATAGTTAGTGCTGGAGGAGACAATATTTCACCAGCTAAAATTGAAAATATGATTACAAATGAGCCAGAGATAGATCAATGTATGGTTTATGGTGATAAAAAAAATTATTTAGTAGCGTTGATAGTGCCTAATAAAGATTTTTTAAATGAAAAAGAAAAAATTAATGAAGTAATTAAAAAAATAAATACAAAGTTAACTTTATTGGAAAAGATAAAAAAAATTCAATTAACAGATGAAAATTTTTCTATTGAAAATGGTTTAATGACACCAACAATGAAAGTAAAAAGAAAAAAAGTTACTGAAAAATATAAAAATCAATTAGAAAATCTTTATTAAAAGAATAAATTAAACAGTTTATTAACCGCATAAACATTAACTAAATTACAAAAAAAAAGTTTTATAAAAATAAAAAATTAAAAATTATTTTTTTAAAATTTAACTTTTAATTAAAGAATTGACATAACTTATAGAAAAAAATAAAAATATAGTAATAGCGAATCAATTTGATTCGTTTAACTAAAAAAGGGAGCTAAAGATGCCTAAGAAAAGAAAAAAAGCGGCAAAGAAAACTAAGAAAAAAGCTAAGAAAAAAGCTAAGAAAAAAGCAAAAAAAAGAAGAAGAAAATAGTAACTTAGTATTCTTTACAAAAAACGCTTCTCATTACATTTTGTGTGAGAGGCGTTTTTTTATTCTTCGATAGGTTCATCAGCTTCTGAAATTGGCTCATCCTCAGAAATTACAGCTGGTGCAGCTTTTACAGCTGCTGCTGATTGTGATTGTGGACCTAAATTTCTTTTTAATGCTTTATCTAATTTTTTTTGTGTATCTTCTAACGATATATTTAGCACAATTTGGAATTCTGATAAAATTCTCTCATAAGCTTTTTCAAATAATTGCCTTTCACTATAAGATTGATCAACCATAAGATCATCACCTTTATTTAAATCTCTAACAACCTCAGCCAATTCATAAATTTTCCCAGATGAAATTTTAGCTTCGTATTCCTGTGCTCTTCTGCTCCACATAGATCTTTTAATTTTTGGCTTACTTTTTAATATAGATATACATTTATTTACTTGGTTAATTGTTGACAATGGTCTTAGATGAGACTGTTTGTTTACAGGCACCATTCCATTAGCTTTATCTTTTTCAAATTTAATTACATAAGTTTCAACATCAATCCCACCGATATTAATTTTTTTAAATTCATTAATTTGACCAACCCCATGTTTTGGATAAACAACATGGTCTTTAATTTTATATTCTCTTTTTTCAGTTTCTTGTTTTTTAACTTTTTTAATCTCTGGCTTAACTTCATTTGTTTTAGAAATTCTTAAATTATCTACTTTAGTCTCAACTGGGGTTATGGTTTTCTTAGTAGTTTTTTTTGTCTTATTTACTTTTGGTGAAACTCTTTTTAAGATTTTTTTACTTTTTTTTATAATTATTTTTTTATTTTTTGTTGTTTTTTTAACCTTTGATACTTTTTTTTTTGTAACTTTTTTTTTCAATTTATTATTGTTTGTTTTACCTTTAAAGATTTTCTTTAAAATATTTTTCGTACTTATTTTGCTCATTTTTAAATTTTTCATGATCCGACGGCGGATCTTTTTTAATATTTATGTTAGGCCAGATTTCAGAGTACTTTTTATTGATCCCTAACCATTTCTCGCTTCCAGGTTCAGTATCTGCTTTTATCGCGTCTACCGGACATTCTGGCTCGCAAACGCCACAATCTATACACTCATCAGGTTTAATTACAAGCATATTTTTGCCTTCGTAAAAGCAATCAACCGGACATACATCTACACAGTCTGTCAATTTGCATTTGATGCATTTGTCATTAACGATATAAGTCATTTTGAGTTTTGTTTAATTTTCTCTTTAATATTGCCCATAGTTTTATTGTCAATATAAAGCAATCCAGCAAGTCGTCTCATCAAATTAGTTTCATAAATATCTGCATTTTCATTAGAATAAATTATGGACCATAAAGACTCAACAATTCTAATTTTATCCTTTTTAGATAAGTTTTTTACTTCTCTGGTAAAATCTAAAATTTGATTTGAATTATTTTCAATTACCTTTGCTTCTTCAATTGTTTTAGAAATAATTTCTTTATCTAAACCAAGGTCTTCTAGAGTTTTTTTGATAATTTCTTCCTCTTTGTCAGTATAGTCTTCGTCTATCTTAGCGGCATGAATTAAAAGAGCACAAATTTTGGTATGAAAATTATTATTTGTTTTATTTTTTTTAAAAAACATTTTTAACTTAAATTTAAATCTTTCAACACTCTAAATGGATTCTCTGAAGATACTTTTTTTGAAGGATTTTTTTTAATTTTTTTAATAGGATTATATTTAAAATATGTTTCACTATCTTTTTCATAGATTTTATAATTCATTTTTTTGAGAAGTTTTTTAAAGTTATCTTTACTACAACCTAAAAGATTTAACATTTCTGGAACTATTTTAATATTAGTATTTTCTTTTGAGCTTAAATTTATAATTAATACAAACAGTCTTTCCAAAATATCAATTCTCACAAAAAAATTATCAAATTTTTCGAATCCACACAAAAGCATAAAGTTTTTATTTTTTTTTTCTTTATCATCTAAAAAATTTAGTCCAAACGTAGGTGGTTTTAAATTATGAAATTTTTGATGAAAATTTTTCCATAACAATGTCCTTAGAGATACTGCTTCAGGCTTTATTAATTGAAAAAGGAAAACATGGTATCTTCCAAATTTTACGCCTAATTCCCTAAGAATTTTTCTTTCGTGTTGTTCGAGATTTTTTAAGTATTCAGATACCTGTTCTCTCTTCAAAACACCATTATTTTCATAAAGTTGATAAGCTAATGCTTTAATTGAAGAATTATTTTCTTTCATATTTTTTAAATCAACTAAGCTTTTAAGCGTAATGTTTATTTTATTATGTATCCACTTATTAATATATTCGTTTAACTTTTGTTTAGTGTTTTGTTCAATAATATCATCAAGGATTAAATTAAAATTTGGATTTAAATAGTCGTTACCTGTTGTTAATTTAGCAATTGGAAAATCATTCCAATAGATTTTGAAGTCTTCATTTAACTCAATTAGACCTGTATCAATTATGGATTGAACCCTTTTTTCTAATTCAGGACCTATTGTTTGCCTCGCAGCTTTTTTTAAAGATTTTATATCAGTTTCTAAGGCACCTTTTTTTAAATCTAATTCTAATTTTAAACCTTTAATTTTTCCAATGAATTGATCATCAATTTTGACATCGTTGTTTTGTAGAATTTCAGTCTTGAATTCCATATCCTGTTTTAAACCTCGTACGAGCACACTAGCTCTTTTATCAATAAATGTTTTAGTAAGTTCTTCATGCAATCTATCTGAAAGCTTATCTTCCAAGTGTTTAGTTTTTTCTATCCAATAATTTTGATTTTCTACCCAATTATTTTTATTTGAAACATATGACCAAGTCCTGACATTTGCAATTCTATTTGATAAAGAATCTACATTTCCCTCTAATTTATCAAGTTTCATGAGCTGTAACCTCATATAATCTTCTGGAATAAGTCTATTTTTGCTGGTTAAAAATTTAAATACATTGCCAATAACTTCGAAATGATTTCCATAAGTCTTTTTTACAAAATCAGGTATTTGGCAACACTCCCATAAAAGCATTAATGTTTTTTTATCAAATTCTGAATTATAAATTTTTTGATACTTTAAAAAGTATTTAAGTGCTTTCTCATCCTCACATTCTTGTATTTTTCTTAACCAACTTGCTTGAGGTTTTTCCTCTAAACTTTTGATTAAACTAATTGGATTATTAAAATTTAGATTTGAATTTCTCCAAAATAAAGTATTAATTTCCTCAAACTTATGATTTTCAATTAATTCTACTTCCTCTGGTGATATTTCTTTACAATCACCTGTAATACCAAAACTTCCATCATTTAGGTATCTGCCAGCTCTACCTGCTATTTGGCCAATTTCAGAAAGGCTTAATCTTCTTAGTTTTTTTCCATCAAATTTTTTTATATTTGAAAAATAAACAAAATCTAAATCCATATTTATTCCCATACCGATAGCATCAGTAGCAACTAAAAAATCAACATCTCCAGACTGATATAATTCAACTTGAGCATTTCTTGTTTTTGGACTTAATGATCCCATTACAATGGCAGCACCACCCTTTTGTCTTCTTATTAATTCAGCTATTGCATAAACCTCCTCGGCTGAAAATGCAATAATTGCTGTTTTTCTATTTATTCTTGATATCTTTTTATGACCTGCATAGCTAAGCTTCGATAATCTTTCTCTATTTATAAATTGAATATCTCCATCTAATTTAGAAATTATATTTTTAATAGTATTTGAACCCATAAGCATTGTAAGCTTTTCTCCTCTCATATTTAAAAGTCTATCAGTAAAAATATGACCTCTTTCATGATCAGCACACATTTGAATTTCATCTACTCCAACAAACTCAAGATGCTTATCAATTGGCATTGACTCAACTGTACATAAAAAATATTTAGCATTTGATGGAATTATTTTCTCTTCTCCAGTTATCAGAGCAACATTATCTAAACTTATCTTTTTAATTACTTTGTCATAAACTTCTCTAGCTAGTAATCTAAGAGGAAAACCAATCATACCAGTTTCAAAAGAAAGCATAGTTTCAATAGCTAGGTGGGTTTTACCTGTATTAGTTGGACCCAAAACAGCAGTAATTTGATTTTTAGTCATTTCTATCTTTAGTATTTCTTTTTTTTTACCTACCAGATATTGTTACTGCTAAAGAACAAAAATAGACTAAAACATGACCGAATCGGAGAGTAAAAAGTTCTCATTTTCTTATTAATTATAGCGAGATTAACATAAATAGGATTAATTCTATAACAGTAATTTTAAAAAAAAATGAACAAAAAACTTTGGGAAGCCTCATTACATCAGAAAAGAAATTCGAATTTATTTAGATTTGAAAAATTTCTAGCAAAAAAATTTAATTACATACCAGAACAAAATTTTAAAAAATTATTTAATTGGACTATTAAAAACCCAAAAATGTTTTGGTCTTCAATATGGGAATATTCAAATCTTAAAGGACTTAAAAAGGATAAATTTTATTTACCAAAGAATATAATGAAAAGTAAATTTTTAATACAGTCAAAATTAAATTTTGCTGAAAACCTATTATCAAAAAATGATAACTCAAAAGCAGTAACATTCATTAGTGAAAATGGTTATCGTGAAGAAAAATCTTGGAGAGAATTAAACTATAATACTATAAAAGTAGTTAATTTTTTAAATAAAATTAAAATTAAAGAAAAAGATAGGATTGCAGCATATACAGTAAATCAAATAGAAACTGTGGAGAGCTTTTTAGCAACTAGCGCCATAGGTGCTATATGGTCCTCTTGCTCACCAGATTTTGGCACACAAGGAGTCATAGAGAGATTTTCTCAAATAAAACCAAAGTTGTTAATTATTACTGATAGATATTATTATAATGGAAAAGAGATCAATGTTCTTGAAAGATTGCCAAATATTTTAAAAAAAATTAAATCTATTAAAAATATTTTAATTATAAATTACCCTGGTAAAAGAAATTTGAAGCCAAATAAAATTCACGGGGTAAAAATATTTTTTTACAAAAATTTAAAAAATAAAAAGGAGACAGAAATTTCATATAAAAAATTTGACTTTGACAAAGAATTAGCAATTTTATATTCAAGTGGCACAACAGGAAAGCCAAAATGTATATGTCATAGAGCTGGAGGAGTTTTGTTGCAACATTTAAAGGAGCATAAACTTCACTGTAATGTAAAAGAGGGTGATAATATTTTTTATTTTACTACCTGTGGATGGATGATGTGGAATTGGTTGATAACTTTTTTAGCATCTAAAGCTTCAATAGTTCTTTTTGAGGGTTTTCCCATGTATAAAAAAAATGATTTATTATTCAAAATAGCAGAGAAAGAGAGAATTTCGTTATTCGGCATAAGTGCCAAATATATAGATCAATTAAAAAAACTTAATCTAAAGATAAATAATAAATATAAACTTAAGTATATGAAAACCATTTGTTCAACTGGATCACCTTTATCACCTGATAGTTTTGATTATGTTTATAAAAATATAAAAAAAAATGTACATTTAGCTTCGATTGCAGGCGGAACAGACTTAGTATCTTGCTTTGTTTTAGGAAATATATATTCACCAGTTTACAAAGGACAGATTCAGAATAACGGTTTAGGAATGAATACAGATGTTTTTTCTGAAAAAGGAAAATCATTAATAAACAAAAAGGGAGAATTAGTTTGTAAATCAGCATTTCCATCGATGCCAATTTATTTTTGGAATGATAAAAATAATCAAAAATATAAGTCTGCATATTTTAAAAGATTTAAAGATGTTTGGCATCATGGCGATTATGCTGAGAAAAAACCTAATGGAGGATATATAATTTATGGAAGATCAGATACCACTTTAAATCCAGGGGGTGTCCGATTAGGTACTGCAGAGATATACTCTGAGGTTGAAAAATTTAAAGAAATAAAAGAGTCAATTGTTGTAGGACAATCTTGGGATAATGATGTTAGAATAATTCTATTTATTGTTATGAGTAAAAATTTTTTATTAACAGATGTTCTGTTTGATAAAATAAAATCACAAATTAGAAAAAATGCATCCCCTAGACATGTGCCCAGTAAAATAATTGTTGTAAAAGATATCCCCAGAACAAAAAGCGGAAAGGTGGTTGAGCTTGCAGTAAAAAATACAATAGAGGGTAATAAGATTAAAAATATTGAAGCTTTAGCAAATCCAGAAGCATTGAATCAATTTAGGAATTTAAAAGAGTTAAGTTTTTAAATGTTAAAAGATTTAATTAAAAATTTAAAACCGTCATCTACTTTAATGATTAATGAAGCCTCTAAGAAAATAGAGGAGCAAGGGAAAAAAATATTTAAATTTGGTTTTGGACAATCACCGTTTAGTGTACCGCAAGATGTTGTTGAGGAGTTAAAAAAAAATTCCTATCAAAATAAATATTTACCAATTCAAGGACTTAATCAATTAAGAGAGGTCGTAGCAAAATATACTTCAAGCAAGAAAAATTATGAATATAATTCTTCTAATGTTTTGATTGGACCTGGTTCTAAAGAATTAATGTTTTTGCTTCAAATAATTTTTGATGGTGAAATCATTTTGCCAGCTCCGAGTTGGGTTTCTTATGCTCCGCAAGCAATTTTGGGTAGAAATAAAATACAAATAGTTCAAACAAAAAGAGAAAATAATTGGTTTCCAACTGGACAAGAAATTGAAGAAATAATTTTTAAAGATGATAAAAAAAATTATCTTTTATTTTTAAATTCTCCTAATAATCCATCGGGACAAGTTTGTGAAAGATTAGATGAAATCTCTCAAATAGCTAAAAAATATAAACTTATAATTTTATCTGATGAGATATATTCAGAGTTATGTTTTAAATCTAATTTTAAATCAATTTCCAGTTTTTGTCCTGAAAAAACTATTATCAGTAATGGTTTAAGTAAATGGTGTGGAGCCGGTGGTTGGAGATTAGGTTATTTTATAATACCAGATTCATTAAACGATATAAATAAAATGATTAATGTATTAGCTAGCGAGACCTTTTCAGCAGTAAGTGCTCCTATCCAATATGCAGCTATAAAAGCTTATAAAAACGATCATAGAAAATATATTACAAAATCTAAAAATATTCTTAAAGCAGTGGGCGAGTATGTTTATTCAAATTTAAAATCAAATAAAATTTTAATTAATAAACCTCAAGGAGGTTTTTATTTAATGCCAGAATTTTTAAATAATAAATTCGAAAGTTCATCCGAGATGTGTAATAATATATTAAGTAATACTGGAATTGCTTTATTACCAGGATCTGATTTTGGATTTAAGCCAGATAGAATGTTAGCAAGATTAAGCTTCACAGATTTTGATGGACAAAAATTTATGGACCAAATTGATGAAAATGAGAAAATTGATAATGATACAATTAAAAAGCTAGCACCAAAAATTGTAGAAGGTGTTGATATACTAAATAAATGGTCTGAATCTTTGTAAAATCTTTCTATACATTCATTATTATTTTTTGTTAGAATAAATTTATATAAATAACGACATATAATTATAGAGGGGTAAATAATGAGAAAAATAATAACATCTCTATCAAGTGCTTTACTGATTTTATTTGCATCGCTTTCATTAAATGGTGTTGCTAAATCAGCAGAGTTCTTCACGATAGGAACAGGCGGACCTACAGGAGTATATTTTCAAACAGGTAACGCAATTTGTAAAATGCTACACAAATCAGCAATTAGTGCTGATCATGGAAGAAAAAAAGGTACAGCAAAAGCTTACAGATGTACTGCGCCATCAACTGGTGGATCAAATTATAATATTGGCCAAATCGCAGCTGGGGAATTTCAGTTTGGTGTTGCTCAATCAGACTGGCAGTATCATGCTGTCAATGGTTCGAGTAAATGGGAAGGAAAACAATATAGTGATTTGAGAGCTGTTTTTTCAGTTCATAATGAACCTTTTCAAATATGGGCTAGAAAAAAAGCAAAAATTAAAAATTTTTCTGATTTAGAAGGAAAAGTAGTTAACATTGGTAATCCTGGTTCAGGTCAAAGAGGAACTATGGAAGAACTTATGAAAGCTATGGGTGTTGATAATAGTTTCTTTAAATCAACAACAGAACTTACTTCATCTGAGCAAGTAAAAGCTTTATGTGATGGAAAGATAGATGCTTTTGGTTATTCAGTTGGTTTCCCTAACGGTGCAATGGAACAAGCAGCAACTTGTGCAGCTAAAGCATCGCCTATCAATTTAACTGGACCTGAGGTTCAAGGTTTAATTGATGGTGCGGATTATTACGCTCAAGCTGTAATTCCTAAAGGTACTTATACTAAACAGAAAAAAGACGCTACTACTTTTGGTGTAAAAGCTACTGTAGTAACTTCTGCAGATGTTTCTGAAGAACTTGTATATTTAGTTACAAAAGCTGTTTTTGAAAACTTTGATGATTTCAAAAAACAACATCCAGCATTTAGTTTTTTGGAAAAGAAAAACATGATTAAAGACGGTTTATCTGCTCCACTACACCCTGGTGCTATTAAATACTATAAAGAAGCTGGATTAATGTAATTTAATTTCTTAAAAATATAAAAAGGCCTGGTAATTTTTACCGGGCCTTTTTTTTATGGTATGAATAATTTTAATGAGCGACTCAATTAGTGCCAAAATAAAACATAAAATAAGTGAAGATTTATCACCAACTAGAAATATTACTGGCTTTCATTTAAAAATTGTTTCAGCTATCGCAATTATATGGTCTTTATTTCAACTATGGTATGCTTCACCATTTCCGTTTATTTTAAACATTGGAATTTTTAAGGGATTACCAGCAAGAGCAATTCACTTAGGATTTGCTCTTACTTTGGCTTTTTTAATCTATCCAATATCAAAGGGTAAGAAAATTTCATTTTTTGATGTTTTAATAAGTTTTTTAGGAGCAATATCTTGTCTTTACATTTATTTTTTTTATGACCAACTTGTTGATAGAGGGGGTGTTCTTTTAAACTTAAAGATTACAGATACATTCAATTTTCCATTAGAATTAATTTTAGGAGGATTTGGAATATTAATTCTTTTAGAGGCTACTAGGAGAGCAATTGGTTTACCTTTAGTAATTATTGCAAGTTGTTTTTTATTATTTTCTTATTTTGGAAGATATGCACCCGAAATAATTTCTCATGGAGGTCTTTCTTTAAATAGACTTGTAGGTTTTCAATGGCTTGATCAAGAGGCAATTTTTGGAATCCCAATTGGTGTATCAGTGGATTTTATTTTCTTATTTGTTTTATTTGGTGCTTTGCTTGAAACGGCTGGTGGTGGAAAATATTTTTTAGATCTTGCTTTTGCAATGGTTGGAAAAATGCGAGGGGGACCAGCGAAGGCAGCAATTTTAGGTTCAGGTATGACTGGATTAATTTCAGGATCTTCAATTGCAAACACAGTTACGACTGGAACATTTACAATTCCAATTATGAAAAAAACTGGTTTTTCAAAAGAAAAAGCTGGTGCCATTGAGGTTTCTTCATCAGTCAATGGTCAGATAATGCCACCTGTCATGGGGGCGGCAGCATTTGTAATGGCAAGTTTTATTGGTGTAACTTATTTTGAAATAGTTAAACATGCTTTCTTACCAGCTATTATTTCTTATATAGCACTATTCTATATTTCACATTTAGAAGCTTTAAAATTAAATCTTAAGGGAATGCATGATGCAGACGTTCCTCATTTAAAAAAAACTTTTTTATCTGGGATACATTTTTTAATACCAATTTTTGTTTTAATTTATACTTTAGTTTATTTAAGATTTACTGCCTCTTATTCAATTTTTTATGCAACAATTACTTTGGTTTCAGTAAATTTAATAAATTTGTTAATAAAAAAAAAAATTAAAAAAGATGCTTTTAAAGAATGGTTTAATCAAACAATAGTTGGTTTTGAAAAAGGTGCTTTAAATATGGTTGCTGTTGGTATAGCAATAGCAACTGCAGGTATTATAGTAGGAGCGGTTGGATCTACTGGTTTAAGTACTAATTTAATAATAGTAATTGAGTCTATAGCTAAGGATAACGTTACTATTCTATTGTTTTTAACAATCATTCTATGTTTACTTTTAGGAATGGGTTTACCAACAACTGCAAATTATGTTGTTGTTGCTTCTTTAATGGCGACTGTTTTAGTAGATGTTGGGAATGCCTCAGGTTTTATTTTTCCTTTAATTGCAGTTCATTTATTTGTCTTCTATTTTGGCTTAATGGCTGATGTAACGCCACCAGTTGGGCTTGCTTCTTATGCAGCTGCAGGAATATCTGGTGGAGATCCTTTAAGAACAGGAGTGCAAGCTTTTTGGTATAGTTTAAGAACAGGAATTTTGCCGATTGTATTTTTATTTAACCATGAACTTTTACTTATTGGCATTGAAAACATTTGGCATGGATTGATTGTAATCATAACTTCTTTAATTGGAATTTTAATATTTACCTCAGCCACTCAAGGTTGGTTTATTAATAAACTTAAATGGTATGAAATAATTATTTTTTTAGTAATTTCTATTTCCTTGTTATCACCCGACTTTGTTTTAAACAAATTTTATCCGAAATATAATTATGAAGAAATTACTAAAATTAATTCAATGAAATTAGATTCTACAAAAGAAATTCAAATTAAAATAACAAGGCCTAGTTTATACGGAGAAAGATATAAGTTATTTGTGATATCAAAAAATACCTTTGAGGATAAATTTACTTTAGAAGACTATGGAATCACATTATTGAAACAAGATGATAAAGTTGTTGTTGATAATTTGAAATGGAATGGAGAGGCAAAAAAAAATGGCTTAGAAATGGGAGACTATATAAGTGAATTTAAAATTGAAAATTCAGATAGACCATCCAAAAATATCGTTTATCCTATAGCAATATTATTGTTAGTAGTATTCGGCTACTTAAACTTAAAAAGGAAAGAGTAAAATTATCCACCTGGTCCTAAATTAGAAGGCTTTATTTTAATAATTTTCCATACTCCAGATGCAGAAGTTATTATTTTATCATTACACTTTAGCTCACAAAATAAAAAGACAAGAGTATTTGTTTTTTTTAAAATTTTTGTACGTCCAATAATTTCATCCCCAATTTTTGAAGCACCTATAAATTTAATATCTAAAGAGATAGTTACACAGGGTGCATTATCTGCAGCTCTATGCGCAGCTGTTCCCGCTCCTGCATCTATTAATGCAGATAAATAACCTCCATGGGTTATTCCAGCAGCATTTAAATGATTTTCATTAATTATAGATTTAAATTCGTATTCGTTCTCTGAAATAGTTCTAAATAAAACACCACCATTGTGTTTCATAAAACCAGGTTTAATACTTATTTGTTCAAATTCTTTGCTCATAATTTTTTATAATACAAAAGTTAAAATTAACAAAATAATTAAAATAATTATAAAAAAATAAATTACAGATTTTTGTAAAGATGCTTTTAAAAGCCAATCAAACATTTTCATTTCCTTTTGGTGGACCGCCCAGAACTCGAATCTGGAATCTCCCGGTTCGTAGCCGAGCGCCTTATCCAATTTGGCCAGCGGTCCTAAAATTGCTTATCTAAATATACCAAAGTTACTGCATTTTTTGATTTTATTAACAAATTTTGTTAAATAAAAATACAGCTTTGCACAAAAAGTCTAATTAATGTGCTAAAATAACATTAAACATACTTTTATTTGGGTATATAAACCCTTTTTAAAATGAGTGAAAAAATACTTGTGCCTGACATTGGTGACTTTGAAAATGTTGAGGTTATAGAGATACTTGTAAAACCTGGTGATCAAATTAAAGAAAATGATCCAATAGTTACAATTGAAAGTGACAAATCAAGTGTTGAAATTCCTTCAACATTATCTGGAAAAGTAGATAATGTAGAAGTTAAAGTTGGTGATAAAGTTTCCAAGGGAGATTTATTGCTCAATCTTACATCATCATCAAAAACATCATCTGAAAGCGCTCTTCCAAAAGATACAGAAAATATAATCAAACAAGCTGAAGAAGCAATAGCTGAAAAAAAAGAGGAAAAAAAAATTATTAGAGAACCATTAGTAGAGAAAAAACAATCTACAATTCAAGTTGTTAATGGTTCTGATATCGACCCACTTGAAACTCAAGATTGGTTGGACTCTTTGTCTGCGGTAATTTCCAAAGATGGAAATCATAGAGCCCATTTTTTAATAAAAGAATTAATTAATAAAGCTTATCGTGAAGGAGCAAATATTCCCTATACTCAAAATACTCCATACATTAATACAATACCTCCTGAGGCTGAAGTAAAGTCTAGTGGTGATCAAAATATTGAAAGAAGAATTAGATCGTTAATTAGATGGAATGCAGCGGCGATGGTGGTACGTGCTAATAAAAAATATCCTGAGCTTGGTGGACACATTGGTACATTTGCTTCTGCTGCAACATTATATGATGTTGGGATGAATCATTTTTGGAGAGCAAAAAATAACAAATTTGGCGGAGATTTAATTTATTTTCAAGGACATAGTGCTCCAGGAATGTATGCAAGGGCATTCTTAGAAGGTCGATTAAATGAAAAACAACTAGATAGTTTTAGACAAGAAGTAAAGCCTGGAGGTCTATCTTCATATCCACACCCTTGGTTAATGCCAAAATTTTGGCAATTCCCCACAGTATCTATGGGGTTAGGTCCTATGCTTGCTATATATCAAGCAAGATACATGAAATATTTAATCAACAGAGGTTTGATTAAAGACGAGGGAAGAAAAGTATGGGCTTTTTTAGGTGATGGAGAAATGGATGAGCCAGAATCAATGGGAGCAATTGGATTAGCTGCAAGAGAAAATTTAGATAATTTAATATTTGTAATAAACTGTAATCTTCAAAGATTAGATGGTCCAGTTAGAGGTAATGGAAAAATTATTCAAGAGCTTGAGGGAAGTTTTAGAGGATCAGGATGGAATGTAATCAAAGTTATTTGGGGATCATATTGGGATTCATTAATTGCAAATGACAAATCTGGTCATTTAATAAAAGCTATGAATGAGACAGTCGATGGTGAATATCAAGCAATGAAAGCTAGGAATGGTGCATACGTTAGGGAAAAATTTTTTGGAAAATACCCTGAAACGCTAGAATTAGTATCAAGCATGTCAGATACAGATATTTGGAGACTTAATAGAGGTGGTCACGATCCTCACAAAGTTTTTGCTGCATATGATCAAGCGTCTAAACATCAAGGAAGTCCAACAGTAATAATTGCAAAAACTATTAAAGGTTATGGAATGGGAAAATCAGGAGAAAGTGTAAATACTACTCATCAAACTAAAAAATTAGATGTTGATGACTTGATGTACTATAGAGATCGATTTGATGTTCCTTTAACAGATGAACAGGTAAGAAATATTGAATACTTTAGGCCTGACGAAAAATCTCCAGAAATACATTACCTTAAAGAAAAAAGAATTAAATTAGGTGGATATTTACCTGAACGTTCAACTTTCGCTAAACCAATTAAAGCACCCTCAAAAGATATTTTCGATTTCATGAAAGTATCAACTGGTGAAAAAGAAATGTCTACTACTATGGCCTTAGTACGAATGTTGACAAATTTATTAAGGGATAAAAATATATCTCCTAGACTGGTTCCTATTATTCCTGACGAAGCAAGGACGTTTGGTATGGAAGGATTTTTTCAAAAAATAGGGATTTATGCTCATGAAGGACAAAAATATGAGCCTGAGGATGCAGCTCAATTAAGTTCTTATAGAGAAGATAAAAGTGGTCAAGTTTTAGAGGAAGGTATCAATGAAGCAGGTGCTATGTCTTCTTGGATTGCCGCTGCCACTGCATATACTAATCATGATATCGAAATGATCCCAATTTATATTTTTTATTCAATGTTTGGTTTCCAAAGAATAGGAGATCTAGCTTGGGCAGCTGGGGATAGTCAGGCTAGAGGATTTTTGGTAGGTGCCACAGCTGGAAGAACAACATTAGCTGGAGAAGGCTTACAACACCAGGATGGGCATAGTCATTTAATTGCATCAACTATTCCAAATTGTGTAACTTATGATCCTACATTTCATTATGAATTAGCGGTAATTTTTCGAGAGGGTTTAAGAAGAATGCATGAAAAAAATGAGAATGTTTTTTATTATATTACAACAATGAATGAAAATTACTCACACCCAGAAATGCCGAAAGATAAAAATTGTGAGCAAGGCATTTTAAAGGGCATGTATAAAATAAAAGAATTTAACAAATACAAAAAAACTAAAATCCAACTTTTAGGATCAGGAACAATTTTAAGGGAAATGATGTCTGCTGCAGAGATTTTACAAAATGATTATCAAATTGACAGTGAGATATGGAGTGTAACAAGTTTTAATGAATTAAGAAAAGATGGAATGGAGATAGAAAGATATAATCTTTTGAATCCTGACAAAAAACCTAAAAAATCTTATGTTGAGCAATGCCTGGGCCAAACAGAGGGCCCAATTATGGCCGCATCTGATTATATGAGAATGAACTCAGATCAAATCAGATCTTATACTAATAAAAGTTTTTATTCATTAGGAGCGGATGGCTTTGGAAGAAGTGATACAAGAAAAAATTTAAGAAAATTTTTTGAGGTAGATAAAGAACATTTGGTTGCTTACGGTTTAAGTATTTTAGCAAAAGAACAGCTTATAACTTCTAAATATGCAAAAGATGCAATGAAGAAGTATAATATTGATAGCAACAAACCAATGCCAACAAAATTATAAATGTCAGAAACTGAGATTAAAGTACCAAATATTGGAGATTTTAAAGATGTTGAGGTCATTGAGGTATTAGTTGCTGAGGGTCAATCAATTAAAAAAAATGATGCTCTAATAACAATTGAAAGTGATAAATCTAGCGTAGAAATACCATCAAATTTAGAAGGTAAAATTAAAAATTTAAAAATAAAAGTAGGAGACAAAGTTTCTGAGGGTGACTTAATTTTAATTATAGATAGTACCTCTGAAGTTAAAAATGAAGATGTTGAAGAAAAACCAGAAATTGAAAAAGAGCTAAAACAAACTGAGGTAATAAAACCTGAAATCCAAGTAAAAACTTTTTCTAAAAATAATATTTCAGACATTTCATCTGCAAGTCCAAAAGCTAGAAAATTTGCTAGAGAACTTGGTGTAGATATTAATCAAGTAGTGGGAAGTCAGAAAGATGGTAGAGTTGTTGAAGATGATATTAAAAAATTTGTTTCATCTAATTCTAAAAACAAGGTTGTAGTAAAAGCTAATAAACCAGATAAAATTAAAAATGAATTTGAACATTCTGATTTTGGTGAAATAGAAATTAAAGACATACCAAGAGTAAAAAAATTATCATCAAAATATCTTACAAATTCATGGACAACAATTCCTCATGTTACAAATCATGATGAAGCCGACATAACGGAGATGGAAAGTTTTAGAAGTTCATTAACAGATATGTATACTGGAGAAAAAATTAAAATTACACCTCTAGCATTTATAATAAAGGCTTTAGTTGCGTCTCTTAAGAAATTTCCTAGTTTTAATTCTTCTATCGACGAAATTGAGATTGGAAAAATGACTTTAAAAAAATATTATCATATTGGGATAGCAGTTGACACTCCAAATGGATTAATGGTTCCAAAAATAAGAAATGCAAATAACAAAAAAATTTCTCTGATAAGTAAAGAATTAAAGGAGGTGAGCGAACTTTGTAGAAATTTAAAAATTGATAAAAAAGAATTGTTTGGTGGCTCGATGACGATTACGAGTTTAGGTGGTATAGGAGGTTCATTTTTTACTCCTATAATTAATTATCCTGAAGTTGCTATATTAGGAGTAGGAAGATCAGAAAAAAAACAAATTTTTATGAACGGGAAATTTCAAACCAGGACCATGCTGCCAATTTCTTTATCTTATGATCACAGAATTATTGATGGTGCTGAAGCAGCTAGGTTTAATAATGATCTAAAAGAAAACTTAGGTAAAAATTTTGCTTATAAACTAGCTGTCTAATTAAAAATGAATAAATCTATATCATTATTTAGTGCCTTGTTGTGCACTTTCATTTGGGGAACAACTTTTATTGCCCAAGATACGGGCATGGATAATATCGGCCCTTTTACATTTAATGCTGTGAGATTTTTTGTTGGTTTTTTAGCCATAATTCCACTTATGATTTTATTTGAATTAAAAAATTTTAAATCAGAATTTAAATTAGATAAAAAAACTTTCATAATTTATTCATTATTAATTGGAATTTCTTTATTCTTAGGCTCAGCACTACAACAAGTTGCTTTGCTTTATACAGATGTTGCAAACGCTGCTTTTTTTACAATTTTTTATGTGCCAATGGTACCGATTATCATTTTTTTGTTTGGTAAAAAATCAATGCATTGGAGCGTATGGCCTTCCGTAGTTCTATGTTTGATTGGAGGATATCTATTAACAAATTTTCATGATGCAACAGTAAGATTAGGAGATACTTTAGTTGTTCTTGGAGCTTTATTTTGGAGCACTCATATCATTTTTACTGGGATCATTATAACTAAATATAATCTTCCACTTACTTTAGGAGCTGCGCAGACTTTAATTGTGGCTATTTTTTCATTTATAATTGGAATTATTTATGAAGAATTTATTTTAAATAATATTTTAAAGGAAATTTATTCAATTTTATATGCTGGAATATTATCTGGTGGATTTGCATTTGTTCTACAAATTTATGCACAGAGAAATATTACACCTGCACCAGCAGCCATTATATTTTCTCTTGAGGGAGTATTTGCCACGATAGCTGCTTGGTTTATTTTAAATCAAATTCTAGATATAAATAATTTGCTTGGATGCTTTTTTATTCTACTTGGAGTTCTTTTATCTCAATTGCTACCTTTGATTAAAAAGAAAAATACTTAATAAATTAAACTAAATAAAATAATAGCAATTATAATTCTATAAATTACAAAAGCGTTCATTGAAAATTTATTTATATAAATTAAAAAGAATTTAACTGTTAGAAAAGAAAAAATAAAAGAAGATATAATTGCAATAACTATTAAGTAGTTTAATTCAATTGCTTGTTCGAAAACATCTTTTAAGCTTAAGGCACTAGCTCCAGCTAATGCTGGGATAGAAAGTAAAAAAGATATCTTACTTGAATCTACTCTATTAAATTTTAAAATTCTCGCAGCTGTTATGGTAATTCCTGCTCTACTCACTCCGGGCACAAGAGAGAAAATTTGGAAAATACCTATAAATATTATTGACTGCAAATTTAAATTTGAGGAAATTTTTTTATCAAATCGATTTTTGTCTGAGATGTATAAAATAATTGCAAATATTAATGTAGTCCATGCTATAATTTCTATGTTTCTTAACTGATAAATAAAACCTGTATTATAAAGTATATAACCAACAATTATTAATGGAATAGATCCAAGTATAATTAAACTCAAAAGTCTTTTATTTTTTCTAGCATCAAAAAGTTCATCTCTAAAAAAATAAATTATTGCCATTAGAGATCCTAAATGAAGGCTTATATCAATTAAAAGAGAACCGGACTTAAATTCATATAACGTGGAAACCAAAATTAAATGAGCAGAAGAGCTTATAGGCAGAAATTCAGATATTCCTTGAATTGCAGAGAGAATTAAAACTTCTATAATATTTTGAAACATTATTTCTTCGTAACTTATAAAGTATTTATTTAAAACAATTCGATTTAAGCATAATAGCTATGCAATAATTAAAAACTTGTTTATTGATGGTAATTATTTAAAAATTAAGGTCAATATATATGACCTATTTTATACTTTATATACATAATTCTAAGTATATTTTGCCAAAAATTAAATAAAATTATGCCTGATAAAATGCTTAAATTTGTTAAAATAGGTCAACAAACTCCACCTAAAAGAGAAGTTGATACGAGAAAGAAAGATTTTAACGAAATTTATGATGAGTATATCAATGAAAAAGCCAAAGAACAGTCAAGTAGGTGTTCGCAATGTGGAGTACCTTTTTGCCAAGTTCATTGTCCTTTAAGTAACAACATTCCAGATTGGCTTAAGCTGACAGCTGAGGGAAGATTAAAAGAGGCATATGAATTATCCCAAAGCACAAACAATATGCCTGAAGTGTGTGGCCGAATTTGCCCTCAAGATAGATTGTGCGAGGGAAATTGTGTAATTGAACAGTCTGGTCATGGAACAGTAACTATTGGATCAGTAGAAAAATATATTACAGATAATGCTTGGGCTCAGGGTTGGGTAAACCCAATTAAGGTAATAAATGAAAAAAAACAAAGTGTAGGAATTATAGGAGCAGGTCCTGCTGGTTTAGCTGCTGCAGAACAATTAAGAAAAAATGGATATAAAATTACTGTCTACGATAGATATGATAGAGCAGGAGGATTATTAATTTATGGAATTCCAAATTTTAAATTAGAAAAAGAAGTTGTAGAGCGAAGAACAAAACTCTTAAAGGATGGAGGAATTGAATTTGTTCAAAATTTTGAAGTTGGTAAGGATGCAAGTCTAGATCAATTGAGAAAAAAACATGATGCAATTTTAATTGCTACAGGAGTTTATAAAGCAAGAGAAGTAAACTTACCTGGAAATGATCTTGATAATATTTTTCCTGCAATGGATTTTTTAACAGCATCTAATAAAAAAGGTCTAGGAGATGATGTTGAGTTGTTTGATAAAGGAATTTTAAACGCAGAAGGTAAAGATGTTGTTGTAATCGGTGGAGGTGACACAGCAATGGATTGTGTAAGAACCTCTATAAGACAAAAGGCAAAATCTGTTAAATGTTTGTACAGAAGAGATAAAGAAAATATGCCAGGATCTGCTAGAGAAGTTGCAAATGCAGAAGAAGAAGGTGTTGAGTTTGTTTGGTTATCGAGTCCTAAAGAATTTAAAGGTACAAATAAAGTAGAAAAAATAATTGTAGATCAAATTAAATTAGGTGATCCAGACGAGTCAGGAAGAAGAAAGCCACAAGTACAAGAAGGCTCAAGTTACGAAACAAAAGCAGATATGGTTATTAAAGCACTAGGTTTTGATCCAGAGGATTTACCAAATTTATTTGATAGTAGTGAATTACAAGTAACAAAGTGGGGAACTATTAAAACAGATTTTGATACTTTGGAAACAAATATAAAAGGAGTGTTTGCTGCTGGTGATATAGTTAGAGGAGCTTCATTAGTTGTTTGGGCAATAAAAGATGGAAGAGATGCAGCAGCTTCAATTAAAACTTATCTAGAGAGTAAAACTAAAGTAGAAAAAAGAGTGGCTTAATGGAAAATTACAAAAAGAATCTTCATCTTTTAAAAGAAAATAATGTTTATTCAGAAGACATGGAGCATGATGCTTGTGGTGTTGGTATAATTGCATCAACTGAAGGTAAAAAATCTCGTAAAGTTGTAGAGTATGGTATTGAAGCGTTAAAAGCAGTTTGGCATAGAGGTGCTGTAGATGCTGATGGGAAAACTGGTGATGGAGCTGGAATTCATGTTGAAATACCAAAAGATTTCTTCATTGAAAAGATAGAAGTCACAGGACACACACATGACAATTCTGAAATATGTGTGGGCATGATATTTCTGCCTCGGAATGATTACGCAGCACAAGAAAGTTGCAAAACAATTGTAGAAAGTGAATTAACAAAAAATGATTTTAGCATTTACGGTTGGAGACAAGTTCCGGTTAACCCAAAAGTTTTAGGAGAAAAGGCATTCCAAACAATGCCTGAAATTATCCAAGTATTGTTTAAACCTTATAATCCAGAATTAACAAATAAAAATTTAGAAAGAAAAATTTATGAAACTAGGAGAAAGATAGAAAACGAAGCTTTTAAAAAATCTTTAAACAATTTTTATATTTGTTCATTGAGTTCTAAATCTATCATTTACAAGGGAATGTTTTTAGCTGAAGCTATCTCAGATTTTTACCTTGATTTAAAAGATGAGAGATTTGTTTCAAGGTTTGCTATTTTTCATCAAAGATTTTCAACAAATACAGCACCTAGCTGGAATTTAGCTCAACCCTTTAGAGCTATAGCGCATAATGGAGAAATTAATACTTATAGAGGAAATAAAAATTGGATGAAAGTTCATGAACAAGAGATGAATAGTCCCCTTTTTGACGATGTTGAGAACTTAAAACCTGTTATACAACAGGGAGCATCAGACTCTGCTGCATTAGATAATGTTTTTGAATTATTAAATATATCTGGTCAGCCTGCTCCTTTGGCTAAGCTTATGTTAGTTCCAGACGCATGGTCTAAAAAAAATAAAACTCTACCAAAAGATCACCAACAATTATTTAATTTTTTAAACAGTACTATGGAGCCATGGGATGGACCAGCAGCTATTGCTGGAACTGATAATGAGTGGGTTATAGCCGCAAATGATAGAAATGGATTAAGACCTTTAAGATACGCAATTACAAAAGACAAATTATTATTTGCAGGTTCTGAAACAGGAATGATTGAATTAAATGAAAAAAGAATTTTGTCAAAGGGAAGATTGGGTCCAGGGGAAATAATTGGAGTTAGAATAGAAAAAGGTAAAGTATTTACTAATAAGCAAATAAAAGATTATTTAGCCAAAGAGTATAAACACTTTAATTCACAAATTATCGACCTAGATGATAAGTTAACTATTTCAGATGAAAAAAATTCTTTTTCGGGAGATGATTTAAGAAGAAGACAATATACTTTTGGAATAAGTTTAGAAGATCTTGAGCTCATACTGCATCCTATGGCAGAAGATGCTAAAGAAGCAACTGGATCTATGGGGGACGATACACCATTAGCTGTTTTGTCAGACAGATATAGACCTTTATACCATTTTTTTAGACAGAATTTTAGTCAAGTCACAAACCCACCAATAGACTCTTTAAGAGAAAACAAGGTTATGAGTTTGAAAACAAGATTTGGAAATCTTGGAAATATTTTAAATTTTGATAATTTAACAAAGCAAAATATTTATGTTTTAAATAGTCCAATATTATCAAATTCTCAGTTTGAAAAATTTATAAATTTTTTTGGCAATAATTCATCTATAATAGATTGTACTTTTTCTGAGGAAGAAACTTTATTTGACTCAATTAAAAAAATCCAAAAAGAAGCTGAAATTGCAGTAAGACAGGGAGTTACTCAATTGATTTTAAGTGACAAGGAGCTTTCTACCTTAAAACTTCCAATACCAATGCTTTTAGCAGTTGGATCAATTAATTCATTCCTTATTGAAAAAAAACTAAGAGGATATGTATCAATAAATGTTCAATCTGGAGAGGCTTTAGATACACATTCTTTTGCAACTTTAATAGGAGTTGGAGCAACTACTGTAAATCCATATTTAGCATTTGATAGTTTATTTCAGCGTCATGAAAAGAAATTATTTGGTCAATTTAGCTTTGATGAATGTGTAGAGAGATACATAAAATCAGTAAACGCAGGTTTATTAAAAATCATGTCTAAGATGGGTATTTCAGTTCTAAGTTCTTATAGAGGTGGATGTAACTTTGAAACCGTAGGTTTAAGTAGAACAATTGTTGCAGATTATTTTCCAGGAGTTGTCTCTAAAATTTCAGGTATTGGACTTACGGGTATAGAGAAAAAAATTAGAGAAATTCACAAAGAGGCATTTGAAAGTTCTGAAACCATATTGCCGATAGGCGGTATATATAGATATCGTAAAAATGGTGAAACACATCAATATCAAGGAAAATTAATACATTTACTCCAAAGTGCAGTAGGTTCTAGTTCTTATGATGCCTATAAAAGATATGCGGATGGAATATATAGTTTACCACCTATTAATCTTAGAGACTTAATTGATTTCAGAGAAAAAAAATTAAGTGGGCCGATAGATATTTCTGAGGTTGAACCAATAGAAAATATTTTAAAAAGATTTGGAAGTGGGAGTATGTCTCATGGAGCTTTATCGAAAGAGGCACATGAAACTTTGGCAACTGGTATGAATAGGATCAAAGGTGCTTCATGTAGTGGAGAGGGCGGTGAAGACGCAAGTAGATTTAAAGTTTTACATAATGGTGACAGCGCAAACTCAAGAGTTAAACAAATTGCTTCTGCAAGATTCGGAGTTACAGTTAACTATCTTAATAATTGCAATGAGATAGAAATTAAAATTGCACAAGGCGCTAAGCCTGGTGAAGGTGGTCAGTTACCTGGATTTAAAGTTACAGAAGAGATTGCAAAACTTAGACATTCAACTCCTGGAGTAACTTTAATATCACCACCACCACATCATGATATTTATTCAATTGAGGATCTTGCACAACTAATTTATGATTTGAAACAGATAAATCCTAAAGCCAGAATAGGAGTTAAGTTGGTTGCTTCGTCTGGTGTAGGAACAATTGCTGCTGGCGTAGCTAAAGCAAAAGCAGATATAATATTAATTTCTGGACATAATGGTGGAACAGGAGCAACACCCCAAACTAGTGTTAAGTATGTTGGAATACCATGGGAAATGGGTTTAACCGAAGCAAACCAAGTATTAACTTTAAATAATCTTAGACATAAAGTTACATTAAGAACTGATGGTGGAATTAAAACTGGAAGAGATGTAGTGATAGCTGCAATGATGGGTGCTGAAGAATATGGTGTTGCTACTACAGCATTAGTTGCAATGGGATGTATAATGGTAAGACAGTGTCATTCTAATACCTGCCCTGTAGGTGTTTGTACACAAGATGAAAAGCTCAGAGAAAAATTTACTGGAACTCCAGAAAAAGTAGTTAATTTGTTCACATTTATAGCCAGTGAAGTAAGAGAAATATTAGCAAATTTAGGTTTTAAATCATTAAATGAAGTGATTGGTAGGACAGACTTGTTAAAACAGGTTAGCAAGGGCTCTCCAAATTTAGACGATTTAGATTTAAATCCTTTATTTGTTCAAGCTGATACTGGAAATAATCCAAGGTATTGTGAGGATCAAGAAATAAATAGTGTACCAGATACTCTTGATCAAGAAATATGGCAAGAAATTGAAAAAGCTTTAGATAATTCTGAAAAAATTGAAAAAGAATATCAAATAAAAAATACTCACAGGGCAGTAGGTACAAGAATTTCTCATTATTTATATAAAAAATATGGTTATGAAAAACTTGATGAAAACTTTTTAGTCTTAAATTTTAAAGGGTCAGCGGGTCAATCATTTGGTGCATTCTCTTCAAAAGGTTTAAAGCTTGTATTAAAGGGAGATGCTAATGATTATGTTGGCAAAGGTTTGTCAGGAGGTACAATTTCAATAAAATTACCTGAAGAGAGTAATTTGGTTTCAAATGAGAATACAATTTTAGGAAACACTGTTCTTTATGGAGCTACTTCAGGAAAACTTTTTGCTGCTGGCCAAGCTGGTGAAAGATTTTCTGTTAGAAATTCTGGTGCAGTTACAGTAATTGAAGGATGCGATTCTAATGGATGTGAATATATGACTGGTGGAACTGTAGTAATTTTAGGAGATGTGGGTGATAATTTTGCGGCTGGTATGACGGGTGGTATGGCTTTTATATACGACAAAAATCAACAATTCGAAAAGAAGGTAAATCCTGATTCTGTTGTTTGGCAAAATGTAGAAACAGATTATTGGAAACAGTATTTAAAAAATTTAGTGAGTGAGCACTTTCAAGAGACCAAATCTGAATTATCAAAAAAAATAATTGAGAATTTTCATGATGAAGTAAATAATTTTGTTCAGGTTTGTCCTAAAGAAATGTTGGATAAATTGAAAAATCCTATTTCTTTAAAAAAAGATATTAGAAAAGTTAGCTAAATCAATAATTTAAGCTCTTTTAAAATTATTTTTAGAAATTTTTTATTTGATAAGCTGTGATCACCTTTTTTTATAATATTTATTTTTTTCTTAGCTCTTGGAAATAATCTTAAAACTTTTCTTGAATAAGACACAGGAACTACTTCATCTTTCTCACCGTGCACCATTGTTACTTTAATTTTTGAATTAATTTTTTTATTTAAAACTTTGTTTTTTCTTCCATCTTTAATTAGTTGAAAGGTTATAGGATACTCATAATCCCCATGTTTTAATTGAAAAACACCTTTTTGTATTGTTTCTTTTTTCATTTTTTTGGTAAACTTTTTCCACATTAAGTTTTCTAAAAATTCAGGAGCAGCTCCAATTCCTAAAAATCCCTTAATTTGTTTTTTAAAAATTTTAAATTGATTAAGAGAAATCCATGCACCCATACTTGAACCAATTAATATAAAATCCTTTTTCTTAACATATTTTTTTATTAAAATTGTGGTCTCTTTACTCCACTTTGAAATATTTCCATTTATAAACTTACCTGAAGATTTTCCATGGCCAGAGTATTCTAATGCTAAAAAACTTATTTTATTTTTTTTAGCAAAGTTTAAAAAGGTATTTGGTTTTTCCCCTTCAAGATCTGACATGAAACCATGTAAAAAAACTATAAACGGACTATTTTTGAAAGGTTTTGAAATATATCTGACTTTCTTTGTATTTGATATTTTATGAAATTTGAAATTTGCCATAATCGTTTATAAGTTTGGTCTATTAATATATAATCATATCAAATGTCATCTAATTTAAAAGTTTTACAAGTAATACCAAAATTAGGTTATGGAGGAGCTGAAACAGGATGTTTTGACATCGCACATTACTTACCCGAAAACAATTGTAAATCTTTTATAGTTACAAGTGGTGGTGAATTATTAAAATTTGTAGACAAAAAAAAAGTAAGAGTATTTAGGTTGCCAGTAGATAGTAAAAACCCACTATTAATTTTAATTAATGCTATAATTTTAATTTTTATAATTTTAATTAATAATATTTCTATAGTTCATGCAAGAAGTAGAGCACCAGCTTGGTCATGTTTGTTAGCAACGAAATTAACTGGTAGAAAATTTGTTACAACATTTCATGGGACATACAATTTCACAAATAATTTAAAAAAAATCTATAATTCTATTATGACAAGATCTGATTTAATAATTGCAGGCTCAAATTTTATATTTTCACATATTAAACAAAATTATTCTAAATATCTAAACGATAAGAAAAAATTGTTAGTTATTTTTAGAGGTATTAATGTTGATTATTTTGATCCAACAACAAAATTTGAGTCTGATGAAAAAAAATTATTAACAAAATGGAATATGGAAAAAGATAAAAAAATTATTCTTTTGCCTGGTAGACTAACATCTTGGAAAGGACAAGAAGTTTTTATTGAGGCAATTAATTTAGTAAATATAGAATTAGGTTATGAAGCATTTTATGCCGTCATTCTTGGTAGTGATCAAGGTAGGGATTTGTATAAGAAAAAGTTAATTAGACTTTCAGAAAAATATAGGTTGTCAAAGCAAATTAAATTCATAGATCACTGTAAAGATATGGCTTTGGCTTATAAGGTTTCTGATATTGTAGTTTCTGCTTCAACAGAGCCGGAAGCTTTTGGAAGAGTTGCTGTTGAAGCACAATCTATGGAAACACCAATTGTTGCAAGTAATATTGGCGGTTCAAATGAAACAATTATAGATGAAAAGACAGGTTTTTTATATGAAGCAGGAAATGCTAAATCCTTAAGTATAAAAATTTTAAAGCTTCTTTATTTAGATGAAACTTTGTTAAAAACAATTGGTAAAGAAGGAAGAAAAAACATAATCCAAAAATTTAATGTTGAAAAAATGTGCTTTTCTACTTATTCAGAGTATAGGAGATTATTAAATTAAATGCCGATAATTACATTACCTGACGGAAACAATATTGATTTTCCTAATAAAGTTACTGGACTGGAAGTAGCTGAAAAAATTAGTAAATCATTAGCTAAACAAGCCATGGTCATAAGTGTTGATGGTGAGCTTAGAGATCTTGATTTTCTGATTGAAAATGATTGTTCTGTAAAAATTTTTACCTCTAAAAACCTAGAGGGTTTAGAAACTATCAGACATGACACAGCTCATATTTTAGCTATGGCTGTCCAAGAATTATTTCCTGGAACACAAGTTACAATTGGACCAGTGATTGAAAATGGATTTTATTACGACTTTGCTAGAAAAGAACCATTTACAGAGGACGATCTAATTAAAATTGAAAATAAAATGAAAGAGATTGTTGATAGGAATGAAATAACTAAAAGAGAAGTTTGGGATAGAAATAAAGCAATTAGACATTTTAAAAAAAAAGGAGAAATTTATAAAGCTGAGTTAATTGAAGCGATACCTGAAAACGAGGATGTATCAATTTATTTTCATGGAGAATGGCATGATTTATGTAGAGGTCCACATCTATCCTCCACAGGAAAAATTGGAAAATATTTTAAACTTACAAAAGTATCAGGAGCATATTGGAGAGGAGACTCTAATAATGAAATGTTGCAAAGAATATATGGAACGAGTTGGGCAACTCAAAAAGATCTAGATGAATATTTGAAAAGAATAGAAGAAGCTGAAAAAAGAGATCATAGAAAATTAGGGAGAGAAATGGATTTATTTCATTTTAGAGAAGAAAGCCCTGGCTCAGTATTTTGGCATGAAAAAGGATGGGGTTTATTTCAAAAGCTCATTAACTACATGAGAAGCAGACAAGATGCTGCTGGTTATAAAGAGGTAAATACTCCAGAGGTACTAGATAGACAACTATGGGAAAAATCTGGGCATTGGGAAAAATATGGAGAAAACATGTACACTTCTCAAACACCAGATGAGAAAGTTTTTGCAATTAAACCGATGAATTGCCCTGGTCATATTCAGGTATTTAATCAAGGCCTAAAAAGTTACAGAGATCTTCCTTTACGTTTTGCTGAATTTGGAAAAGTTCATCGTTATGAACCATCAGGTGCTTTACATGGGTTATTAAGAGTAAGAGCCTTTACTCAAGATGATGCCCATATTTTTTGTACTGAAGATCAAATTACTAGTGAATGTTTAATTGTCACAAATTTAATACTAGATATTTATAAGGACCTTGGTTTTGAAAATGTAATTCTAAAATATGCTGATAGACCAGAAGTAAGGGTTGGTGATGATTTAGTATGGGATAAAGCAGAGGCTTCTTTACTTCAAGCTGTTAAAGCTTCTAAATTAGAATATACTATTAATAAAGGTGAGGGAGCATTTTATGGTCCTAAAATTGAATTTGTTTTGCGGGATGCTATTGGCAGAGATTGGCAATGTGGAACTTTACAGGTTGATTTAAACTTACCTGGAAGATTAGATGCTTCTTATGTTGACAAAGATGGAACTAAAAAAGTTCCTGTTATGTTGCATAGAGCATTATTTGGCTCTTTAGAGAGATTTATTGGAATTTTAATTGAAAATTATGCAGGCAAGTTTCCATTTTGGATATCTCCTTTACAGACTATGGTAATACCTATTTCAGAAGAATTTAATGACTATGCAGTTGAGGTATCAAATAAAATTAAAAATTCAGGTATAAGTTCTGCAGTAGATTTAAAAAATCATAATTTAAATTATAAAATTAGAGATCATTCTTTAGCAAAAATACCGCTTTTATTAATTTGTGGTAAAAAAGAAGTTGACTCCAATTCAGTAACGATTAGAAGATTAGACTCTAATAAACAAGAAAATATGGATATAGATAAATTCTTAAAAACATTCTCCGCTTTAAACAAAGCATCATCAAACTAAGTGGCAGATTTCAAACAAAATTATTTTCAAAGAAGAACTAAGGACAGAGGCCCAAGATCTAATAATAGAATTTCCTCCCCTGATGTACAGGTTATAGCAAGTGATGGAGAAAACCTTGGGGTGATTAATACCAATGAAGCTATTTCCATGGCAAAAAATCAAGGTTTAGATTTAATTGAAATAGCACCTAATGCAAATCCTCCAGTATGTAAAATAATGGATATGGGCAAATATAAGTATGATGCTCAGAAAAAAGCAAATCTTGCAAAGAAAAAACAAAAAATTATTTCTTTAAAAGAAATTAAAATGAGACCTGTTACGGAAACTCACGATTATGAGTTTAAAGTTAAAAATGCTAAAAAATTTATAGCTAAAGGAGACAAGGTCAAATTCACTATAAGATTTAAAGGTAGAGAGCTTCAGCATTCTCATTTGGGGAATGAACTAATGGTTAAAATAAAAGAAGATATGAAAGATATTGGTAAGGTAGAATTACATCCTAAGTTCGATGGAAAGCAAATGATAATGGTAATCCAGCCTTTATAAGCCTTAATATAGGTTGTAAAATTATATCTTTCTTTGTATAAGTCCGCAGAATTATGCCAAAATTAAAAACAAAAAGCTCAGCTAAAAAAAGATTTAAAATATCTGCTAAGGGTAAAGTTATCTCTGCTCAAGCAGGTAAAAGACATGGCATGATTAAAAGAACGAATTCACAAATTAGAAAACTAAGAGGCACCACAACATTGTCTAAACAAGATGGAAAAATTGTTAAGTCATACATGCCTTACAGTCTAAGAGGTTAATAATGGCAAGAGTTAAAAGAGGTGTAACTAGTAAAGCTAAACATAAAAAAGTTTTAAAAGCTGTAAAAGGTCAATGGGGTAGAAGAAAAAATACTATTAGAGTTGCCAAGCAAGCTATGGAAAAATCCATGCAATATGCTTACAGAGACAGAAGAAACAAAAAAAGAGATTTTAAATTATTGTGGATACAGAGAATCAATGCTGGAGTTAGAGCTGAAGGCTTAACTTATTCAAAATTTATCAATGGATTAAATAAATGTGGTATTGCAATAGATAGAAAAATTCTTGCTGAAATTGCTTACGATAGCCCAGAAGCATTCAAAACAATTGTACAAAAAGCTCAATCAGCTTTAAATTAATCTTCGCTATTGTTTTTATTTCTTAAGGAAATAATCTACTAAAATGTCAGAGATAAAAAATATTAGAGATCAATTTATATTAAAGCTTGGAGATGATTTAAGCATTGATCAAATAAATGAAATCAAAACCGAGCTTTTTGGTAAAAATGGTTTAATTTCCTTAAAATTTAAAACAATAGGATCAATTCCAGAGACTGAAAGAAAAAAATTCGCATCAGATTTAAATCAAGTTAAAGATGAACTTCAGAATTTGATAACTTCTAAAATAAATGAGATAGAAGAAAAAAAAATAAATGAAAAATTAGAACAAGAAAAAGTTGATATAACTTTACCTGAAAGACCGTTTGTTAGAGGAAAGGTTCATCCGGTCTCACAAACTATTGATGAAATTTCATCTATATTTTCTGAAATAGGATTTAGTGTTGAGGAAGGTCCTGATGTTGAAAATGAGTATAACAATTTTACTGCCTTAAATACACCTGACAATCATCCCGCAAGAGATATGCACGACACATTTTACTTGGATGAAAACAAAGAGGTTTTGTTACGAACTCATACTTCACCAGTTCAAATCAGAACTATGCTAAAAGATAAACCTCCATTCAAAATCATTGCTCCTGGAAGAACTTACAGATCTGATAGTGACCAAACACATGCTCCAATGTTTCATCAAGTAGAAGGTTTGCATATTGATAGAAACATTAATATGGGGCATTTGAAGGGATGTTTGAATTATTTTATTAAAGAATTTTTTGAGGTCGAAAAAATTAAAATGAGATTTAGACCTAGTCATTTTCCATTTACAGAACCATCTGCTGAAGTAGATATTGGTTATGAAATAAAAGATGGTAAAATAATTATTGGAGAAGGCGATAAGTGGCTTGAAATTTTAGGCTGTGGCATGGTGCATCCTAATGTTTTAAGAAATGTAAAAGTAAATCCTTCTAAATATCAAGGATATGCCTTTGGCATAGGTATAGACCGATTAGCAATGCTTAAATATGGTATTAATGATTTAAGAGCGTTTTTTGATTGTGACTACAGATGGCTAAATCATTTTGGTTTTGATCCACTTGATGTTCCTTCAAATTATAGAGGTTTAAGCAGATGAAGATCACATACGATTGGCTAAAAGATCATTTAAAAATAAGTGCTAAAGAAGATAAACTTCTTGAGAAACTAACAGACATAGGTCTTGAGGTTGAGAGTATAGAAAAATTATATGAGGGATTAGATTTATTTAAGGTAGCAAAAATTATAAAAACAGAAAAGCATCCTAATGCAGACAGACTTAAAGTTTGTGATGTTAAAGTTGGTAATAAAGAAATCAAAAAAGTTGTTTGTGGTGCTGCAAATGCAAGAGAAGGTCTTCTTACTGTATATGCCCCACCAGGCGCAATAATCCCAAAAAATAAAACTAAACTTGTTGTTGCTAAAATAAGAAATGTTACATCTTATGGAATGCTCTGTTCCGAATCTGAATTGAATTTATCAGATGAAAGTGATGGGATTACTGAGCTATCGTCATTCAAATATGAAAAAAACATTGGAAAAAGTTATTTTTCTAAACCAAGTTCTAATCTTATTGATTTATCAATTACACCAAATAGACCAGACTGTCTTGGTGTTAGGGGGATAGCGAGAGATCTATCAGCCGCAGGTTTTGGAAACTTAAAACCAGAAAAAGATAAAAAAATTAAATCTAATAAAAAACAGACATTAAAAGTAAAAATAACAAAAGAAAGAAATCAAGGCTGTTTATCTTTTGGTAGCTGCTTGATAACTAACGTCAAAAATATAGAGAGTCCTCAATGGTTGAAAGATAAATTAATTTCTGTAGGCCAAAAACCAATATCTGCAATAGTAGATATTACAAATTATGTCATGATTGATATTAATCGTCCTTTGCATGCATACGATGCTGACAAAATTGAAAAGGGAATAATTGTTAGAAATTCAAAATTAGGAGAAGAATTTACTGCTCTAGATAATAAAAATTATAAACTAGATGATGGAATGTGTGTAATAAGTGACAACAAAGGCGTCTTAGGTCTAGGAGGAATTATTGGAGGAACAAGATCTGGTACAGAGTTAGATACAAAAAATGTTTTATTAGAATCGGCTTATTTTGATCCAAGATCAATTAGAAAAACTGCTAAAAAATTGACTATTGATACAGATGCTAAATTTAGATTTGAAAGAGGTATTGATCCGCTATCTATTGAAGATGGATTAAATAAAGCAGCCTTTTTAATTAAGGAAATTTGTGGTGGTGAAATTAGCAAAATAGATATTCAAAAAATTGAAACTTATAAAAACAAAATAATAAAATTTGAACCAAAAATATTTGAAAAAATTACTGGTTTTAAAATTTCAACTAAAGAAATGATAATTATTTTAGAAAAACTTGGTTTTAAATTAAAAAAAGAAAAAAAATTCTTTAAATTGTCAGTTCCATCTTGGAGACCAGATATTGTTCAAGAAATTGATATAGTAGAGGAACTTGTAAGAATTAGTGGCTATCAAAAAATAAAAATAGAAAATCCTATTAAAGAAAGATCAAAAAAAACTTTAAATCCAACTCAAAAGTTATTTCATTTTCTTCAAAGGGCAGTAGCATCAAAAGGGTATTTGGAAGCTATTACTTGGTCTTTTACAGATACTAAATATAATGATCATTTTAAAGAGGCCAATAAAGAAATAAAAATTGTAAATCCAATTAGTTCTGAACTAGGAGTGTTAAGAAATTCTATTTTTTCAAATCTGGTAATGTATACGAGTAAAAACTTAGATAGAGGAATTAAAGATTTATCAATATTTGAAATAGGGCCAATATTTTATGGTTCACAACCTGGAGATCAGAATACGGTTGTTTGTGGTTTATCAGCAGGAAAAAAATCTAGACTTTCTTGGATTGAAAAAGAGAGAAACAAAGATGTTTTTGATATAAAAAGAGATGTTATACAAACTTTAGTAGAAGCTGGTTATGATTCAGAAAAATTCTATATTGATGATGTAAACCCTAATTATTATCATCCAGGTAAATCAGGTAGAATTTTTTTAAACAAGGGAAAAGATAAAGTAGCAGCTTATTTTGGTGAAATTCATCCAAACATTATCAAAAAATTAGATATTAAAACAGAGTCTTTAGTAGGTTTTGAAATATTTCTGGATAATTTAAAATTATCAAAAAAACCTTTAAAAGATCAAAAATCAAAATATCTAGTATCCGACTTTCAAAAATCCGAGAGAGATTTTGCATTTATTGTTGATAGAAAAGTAAATGTACAAGATTTAGTCAGTGTAATATCTAGTATTGATAAAAATTTAATATCAAACATTAAAGTATTTGATGTTTACGAAGGAGATAATATCCCTAAAAATCAAAAATCAATTGCTATCAGTGTGACAATTCAATCATTTGAAAAAACTTTATCGGATAATGATTTAGAAAAAATTAATAATTTGATTATAGAAACAGTTGAAAATAAAACTGGTGCTAAAATTCGTTCCTAAAAAAATAATGAGTTCAATTGATAATATAAGAAATTTTGCAATTATTGCACATATCGATCATGGAAAATCAACTATTGCTGACAGGATTATACATAGTTGTGGTGGATTAACTGAAAGGGAGATGAAGGCTCAAGTTTTAGACTCTATGGATATTGAACGAGAAAGAGGAATCACAATTAAAGCTCAAACAGTTAAATTAAACTATAAAGCTAAAAATGGAAAAAATTATATTTTAAATATTATAGATACTCCAGGCCATGTTGATTTTAGTTATGAGGTTAGCAGATCTTTATATGCATGTGAGGGTTCAATTTTGATTGTAGATAGTACACAAGGAGTAGAAGCTCAAACTTTGGCAAATGTTTATCAAGCCTTAGATACCAATCATGAGATTGTACCAGTTTTAAATAAGGTTGACTTACCTGCATCAGATTTAGATAGAACAAAAAAACAAATTGAGGATGTAATAGGTATTGATACAGACAATGCAATTCCATGCTCTGGAAAAACTGGAGAAGGTATAGAGGATATTTTAGAACAAATAATAACAACTTTACCTGCGCCTAAAGGAGAAAGTTCAGCCGATTTAAAATGTTTATTAGTGGATAGTTGGTATGATACATATCTCGGGGTAGTAATTTTAGTTAGAGTAATAGATGGTAAACTTTCTAAACATATGAAAATAAAAATGATGTCTACTAATCAAGAGTATATCGTAGAGAAAGTTGGAGTTTTTACACCTAAACCAGTAGATATAAATGAATTAAAAACAGGTGAAATTGGATTTATTACAACTGGAATTAAAGTTTTGTCTGAAACAAAAGTTGGAGATACAATTTGTGACGTCAAAACACCATTAAAAGAGGCCTTACCTGGATTTAAACCAAGTAAACCTGTGGTGTTTTGTGGATTATTTCCTGTTGATAGTTCTGAATTTCAAAAATTAAAAGATGGTTTAGCCAAACTTCAATTAAATGATGCAAGCTTTTCATTTGAACCAGAGTCATCTTCTGCTTTGGGTTTGGGCTTTAGATGTGGGTTTTTAGGTTTGCTTCATCTCGAAATTGTAACTGAAAGATTAGAAAGAGAATTTGATGTTAATTTATTAACCACAACACCTGGGGTTGTTTATAAGGTTCATCTTAATAATGAAAATATTATTGATTTACAAAACCCATCAAGCTTACCAGATCCTACTTTAATAAAATATATTGAAGAACCATGGATTAAAGCAACAATAATTACTCCAGATCAATACTTAGGATCAATTATTAAACTGTGTCAGGATAAAAGAGGAATTCAAACTAATTTAAGTTATTCAGGAAATAGAGCTGTTATAAATTACGAACTACCTTTAAACGAGGTTGTTTTTGATTTTAATGATAGATTAAAATCTATGACTAGTGGATATGCTAGTTTTGATTATGAAATTATCGAACACAGGGAGGGTGATTTAGTAAAACTCGGTATTTTAGTCAATGGAGAAGCTGTAGATGCATTAGCAATGATGATACATAAAGATTTTGCACAAAAAACTGGTAGAGAGGTTTGTGAAAAATTAAAAGATTTAATTCCACGTCATAATTTTATGATTCCTGTACAAGCAGCAATCGGAGGTAAAATTATTGCGCGAGAAACAATAAAGGGTTTTAAAAAAGATGTCTTAACAAAAATCCATGGCGGCGGCGCAACAGATAGAAAAAGAAAACTACTTGAAAAACAAAAAAAAGGTAAAGCTAGATCAAAACAATTTGGGAGAGTAGAAATACCACAAGAAGCATTTATTGGTGTGTTAAAAATTAATAAAGAAAATTAATGTTTGAATAAAAATTATATCTATATATTAAAGTCAATATGAAAGTTGGATTTTTAGGATTAGGCAAATTAGGTTTACCCGTTGCATTAGCTGTTGAATCAAAAGGCCATTATGTATGTGGCACCGATATTTCAAAATCTACTATTGACAGTATTAAAAATAAAAAAATTGCATATAAAGAAATTTGGGTAGATGATTATTTAAAAAAAACAAATCTAGAAATTTTTGATGTTAAAGGTGTTGTAAAGAATTCAGATATAATTTTTGTACCAATACAAACTCCACATGAAGAGAAATATGAAGGTGTTACAAGAATCCCAAAGGAAAGAGCAGATTTTGATTATACATATTTAAAAGAAGGTATGAAACAATTGTCAGATGAAATTGATAAAAATGGAGAGAATAAAATTGTTATTATAATTTCAACTGTGCTACCAGGCACAATTCGGAAAGAAATCAAACCTCTTTTAAGTGAAAAAATAAAACTTTGTTATAATCCTTTTTTTATTGCAATGGGGTCGACAATGAGAGATTTTTTACATCCAGAATTTGTATTATTTGGTGTTGATGATTTAGAAGCTTATAAAGTTTGTAAAGAATTTTATAGATCAGTAACAAATGCTCAATTGTACGACACCACAATAGAAAATGCTGAATTAATTAAAGTTTCATATAATACACTTATTTCAACCAAAATTGCTTTTTCAAATACCATTATGGAGTTATGCCATAAACTTCCGAATACAAATGTCGATGACGTCACAAATGCACTCAAATTAGCAAATAGAAGGTTAATTTCAGGATATTATATGGATGGTGGAATGGGGGATGGAGGAGGTTGTCACCCTAGAGATAATATTGCAATGAGTTATTTGTCAGACAGATTAAATATTTCGCACAATTGGTTTGAACATATAATGAAACAAAGAGAAAGCCAAACTGATTGGTTAGCAGATTTAATTGTTGAAAATTCTAATGGATTAAAAATAAATATATTAGGCAAATCATTTAAAGCAGAATCTAATTTAATGTTGGGAAGCCCAGCAATTCTTTTACATAATATTTTAAAAGAAAGAAATATAGATTCAAACATTTGGGATCCAATTATTGATGGAGACTATTCAAGCTATTCAAGTAAATATAAATGGAGTTCTGAGCCACAGTTATTTTTTATTGCAACTAAGCATGAAGAGTTCAATAATTTTCCATTTTATCCTGGATCAACTCTAATTGATCCATGGAGATATATTTCAACTAATAAAGACATAAAACTTATTAGAGTTGGTGATAACAAAAAATAAAAAAATTAAGACACTAGTTTGTATTCTAGGACAAACTAGAGCTCAAGATATTACGTGGAATAGTTTTAATAAGTATTTATTAAAAAGTCTAAATGCTGATCTAGCTCTTTGTATAGCTGAAAAAAAAACACCAAATAATAATATGTATAAAAAAGCAAAATTTATTTGGAATTATAGGGATCTTAAAGATTACACAAAATATTTTTCAAATGCGCAAAATTATCTTCTAAAAAAGAAAAAAATTAAAAAAAAACCAAGTTGGAAAAAATTAATACGAATAAAGCATTTCTGGTTAGCAAGGTTAAAGGGAGCAACTAAAATTAGAAATAATAAGGGAATCTACTCATCAGGAACTGGTGCGCTATTAATTTATAATAGATGGTTTCTACTTCAGAAAATAATGAAACACAAACTTTACAAAAAATATGATAGAATAATTATTACTAGATCAGATTTTGTATGGAGTATTCATCATCCTAGTATGGAAAATTTAGATCCTAATTATATATGGATTCCTAATGGTGAAAAATATGGGGGATATACTGATAGACATGCAGTTCTATCTAGAGATAATTTTTATGATTATTTAAATTTATTAGAGCCTATACTGTTGGAGCCTGATAGATTATATAATTTAATGAAATCAAAAAATAATTGGAATTTAGAGAGATATATTAAATTTTATCTAGATCAAAAAGGTTACTCTAATAAAGTAAAACTTTTTCCATACATAATGTTTTCTGTAAGAAATGAAAAAATTAGAACAACATTTAGGCCAGGAACATATTCCTTTAAACATAAGTTTTATATTAAGTATTTTAAGGAATACCTATCCAGTATAATTTTTTTTAATTTGATTGGCGAAAAAAATAAAAACTATAAAAATTTTACTTTATTAAATTTACTTCATAGAATTTTTAAAAATTTATTTAAAATAAAGATGATATTAAATTTTTACTTAAATAAACCAAAAAATATTAAGACATTTGATAAAAAATTTATATTAGAAAATTTAGAGAAAAAAATAATTATATAAACTATTTTTTAACTATATTTCCTACACTTCTGTGGTCATCACAGCAAATAAGCTTTTGTTTTTTATTAGATACCATTTGAAGAAAATTTTTTCTAAAATTTTCTGGGCTTAGATTTAAATTATAATAATCTAATACATTTTTTCTCATCAAAATTATTTTTTCTTGAGGCATAACTAAAGCCTCGTGAAATTTTTCAATTAGCTGATCAATATTTGAATATTGTAAACTATTTTGATCACTCAGGTTTGGATGAACTAATTTATCACAGTTTGTTATTGGTATTGATCCGACCTTAATTCCTTCTATCATGTGGTGACATAAAGGCATTACAACACCAGGACAATTTAAATTAAAACATGAATTACTAAGCATATTAAAATTTTCTTTAAAACTTAGTGTATAAGAGGTTTTTTTAATCATCTTATCATGTAAACAAAGAAATATTTTTTTTTTAGAATGAAAACTTTTTTTAAAATCATTTTTATTGTTAATAAAGAATATTTCATTTTTAAATTCTTTAATAACATTTTCTATTATTTTAATTCTATTCGGGAATTTATCATTCTCATACCAATTAAAATTTTTATAACCATCTTTAACAATTGAGCCAGAAAAAAATATTCTTAGATTAAAATTAGGTTTTTCTTTAGTTTTTATATCTTTGTAATATGAGTTATAAATTCTTGGATACATATAATAAGGCATAATAAAATTGTTTTCTAAGTCTTTATTTTTATAATTATAAAAATATTTAAAATAATCTGTATCAAATAATATTTCATTTTCTTCTTTTGGTTTTTTATTAATTAAAACTTTTATTTTGTCATTTTTTTCATTTTTATTTTTAGGGCATGTATATTTAAAAAAATTAATAATCCCAATTCTCTTTAAAAGTTTTTTGGTATTTTGATCTTTTTTGTATTCAAAAATAAAATCATCTTTTAATGAATAAACCAAAAAGTTAATAAACCTATTGTCACTAAAAGAGTCTAAATCAATTTTTTTTTTAGAATTAAAATTTATTATATTTAAATTGATCAATAGATCTATTATGAAATCTTTAATTTTGTATTCAATAAATCTAATTAATATTTTAAAATTATTATATTTTCTGAATTTTAAACTTTCTTTATATTCTTTAAATTTCATTTATTATTTTTTTTTATTATAATACTATAAATTAGCAAATAATTATGGAGAGATGGCCGAGTGGTTGAAGGCGCACGCTTGGAAAGCGTGTAAAGGAGCAATTCTTTCATGGGTTCGAATCCCATTCTCTCCGCCATTAAATAACCCATATTTTTCAATGTTAATTCAACCATATTGAGTTTATTTTGGTAAGATAAATCAGCATTTTTTTTAAAAAATGTTATAATTTTCTTTTTCCAGAATTTAAAAAAATGACAAATAAAAATACATATCAGGCAGACTCCATCAAAGTTTTAAAAGGGCTTGAGGCTGTTAGAAAAAGACCAGGAATGTATATTGGAGATACGGATGACGGTACTGGTTTACATCATATGGTTTATGAAGTTGTTGATAACTCAATTGATGAGGCATTGGCAGGGTATTGTAAAAATATTAATGTAAAAATTAATTCAGATGGAACTATAACTGTAAATGATGATGGAAGAGGCATACCAGTAGATATTCACAAAGGAGAAAAAAAATCTGCAGCCGAAGTAATTATGACTCAACTTCATGCAGGTGGTAAGTTTGATCATGACTCATATAAAGTTTCAGGTGGACTACATGGAGTGGGTGTTTCAGTTGTTAATGCATTATCTGAAAAATTAAAGCTAGAAATATTTAGAGATGGAAAAAAACATTTTATAGAATTTGAAAATGGTGAAGCTAAATCACCATTGAAAGTAGTAGGAAAAGCAAAATATACTGGAACCCAAATAACTTTTTTACCTTCAAAAGAAATTTTTTCCTCAGTAAAGTTTAGTCCAAATATTCTTATTAAAAGAATGAGAGAGTTAGCTTTTTTAAATAAAGGAATTAAAATAGTATTTATTGATGCTAGTCAAAAAAAAGAAAAAATATCAGAGTTTAAGTTTGATGGTGGAGTGCTCGAATTTGTGGATTTTTTAGATGAAAAAAGAGAAAAACTACAAAATAAAAACGGTAACGATTTATTTAGAAAACCAATTTATATAGAAGGTAAAAAAAATAACATAGAATTGGAGTGCTCTTTAAAATGGAATGCTGGATATACAGAAGATATCTTTCCATATACAAATAATATCTATCAAAAAGATGGTGGAACTCATTTGTTGGGCTTTAGAAGTGCATTAACTAGAGTAGTGAATAAGTATGCTAATGAAAATAACTTACTTAAGAAAAATAAATTAGCAATTTCAGGTGATGATATTAAGGAAGGTCTTACCTGTGTACTTTCAGCTAAAATTCCTGATCCAAAATTCTCATCTCAGACAAAAGATAAACTTGTGTCCTCAGAAGTTAGAATGATTGTTGAGACACTTATAAATGAGAAATTATCTATATGGTTTGATCAAAATCCTTCGATTGCAAAAATTGTTTTAGCAAAAATTATCCAAGCAGCGGTGGCTAGAGATGTAGCTAGGAAAGCAAGAGAAAATGTCAGAAGAAAAGGAGCTCTTGAATTGAGTGGTCTTCCAGGAAAATTAGCCGATTGCCAAATTGGTAAACAAGACGGAACTGAGTTGTTTATTGTAGAAGGAGATTCAGCGGGGGGTTCTGCCAAGCAGGGAAGAAATAGAGCAAATCAAGCAGTTTTACCACTTAGAGGTAAAATACTTAATACTTATGTAGAAGATTTTAATGTGAAAAAAAATGGCAATGGTAATGGAAATGGTTCTGATCAAAGAACAAAAGCTTTGTCCAAAATGATTTCTTCAAATGAGATAGTTACTTTGATTAATGCTCTAGGTTTAGATCCAAAAGCACAGGAGATTGACTTAAAAGATTTAAGATATGGAAAAATAATTATAATGACAGATGCTGATGTAGATGGCTCACATATAAGAGCTCTTCTTTTGACATTTTTTAATAATAAACCATTTAATAAATTAATTGAAAATGGTCATGTATATTTGGCACAACCACCATTATTTAAAATTAATAAAGGTTCTAAAGGAATATATATTAAAGATGAGAAGGATTTAGAAGATTACATAGTAAGAAATAATAATCACTTAAAGAAAATAAAAAAAGATTCAAAAGAATACTTAAAAGTACTTAATTTAGAAAAATCAAAAATGAATATACAAAGATTTAAAGGTCTGGGAGAAATGAATCCAGAGGAGTTATGGAGCACAACACTTGATCCAGAAACAAGAAATTTACTACAAGTCCAATATTCAAAAGATTTAAAAAGAGATCAAAATTTAATTCATACTTTAATGGGTAATGACGTAGCTTTAAGAAAAGATTTTATAGTTTCTAATGCTATAAATGTTCGAAATCTTGATATTTGAAGATGAAGTTTTTTGAAACTTCAAAATATCATTCTTTTAAAAAATCAACTTATATATCGTTGAGATGGATTGGAATTATAGGACAATTAATTGCAGTAAACTTTGTATATTTTTTTTTAAATACTAATTTTGATTTTGTAACATCAAATATAATTATATTTTTAGGTATTTTAAGTAATTTATATTTAATTTTTGTTTATAAAAAAACACAACTTTCAGATAGATCTGCTTTTATATTCTTATTTATAGATATTTTACAATTAGGTGTACTTCTTTATTTATCAGGGGGAATAACAAATCCATTTGTTATTTTTATTTTAATACCAAGCGTTTTCTCCTCATCAAATTTAAGCTTTAGAACTAATGCTTTGCTAGTAATTTTGACAGTAATTTTAATTATATTTTTAACTTTTTATTATGAAAATTTACCAATCAATTTAAATAGTGATTTTCATAATAATCACTATTTCTACTATTCTATCCCAATTTCTTTAATTATTGCTTTGGTTTTTTTAAATTATTTTGCAATGACATTCGGTACGCAATCTAGGTTGAGAAAAGAAGCTTTAGGAAAAATGGAAGAAGTGATGGCTAAAGAACATGAACTTTTGTCTTTAGGTGGTCAAGCTGCAGCAGCAGCACATTCGTTGGGTACTCCACTTTCAACTATAACAATAATTACACATGATTTAATGAAACAATTTAAGGGACAAAAAGAATTAGAAAAGGATATAGAATTGCTAAACAGTCAAGTAGAGCGATGTAATGAAATTTTGAAGCGTCTAACATTAAATCCTGTAGAGGAAGATGAGTTTATTGATAAAGATATTAGTATTCGGGATTATTTGAGTGAAATAATTTCATCATTTAAAGAAATAAGTAAAAAAGATTTTGTTTTTAATTTTGATCAAGACTCAAATCCTAAAAAAATAAGTAAATCAATAGAGATTGTTTACGGATTAAGAAATTTTATAGGAAACGCTAATAAATTTGCTAAAAATTCTATTTTTATTAATTTAAAAAGTGACAGTGAATTCACAGAAATTACCGTAGAAGATGATGGCAATGGTTATCCACGAGATATTATATCTAAAATTGGAGAACCATATTTGAAATCAAATTATTCAAAAGATAAATCTAAAGAGGGTTTAGGACTAGGGTTGTTTATTGGAAAAACTTTATTAGAAAAAAATTTTGCATCAATTAATTGTAGAAATTCTAAAACACGTAGTGGTGCTGAAGTTGTTATTATATGGAAAAATAAAGAATTATTTAATATTTAGTGATATTTTTTTGTTGTTTCAAATAATGAGCTTAATTGAGATATCATCACATCTCCTAATTCATTCACGTCAGTAATTTTGATAGCTTTATTATAATACCTTGAAACATCGTGACCAATTCCTATAGCCAAAACTTCAATATCTGATTTATTTTCAATAAATTTAACAATCTTTTTTAAATGTTTTTCTAAGAAGTCACCTGAATTTACAGATAGAGTTGAGTCATCTACAGGAGCTCCATCAGAAATAACCATTAATATTTTTCTTTCTTCTTTTCTCTTTTTAATTCTATTATAGGCCCATGATATAGCTTCTCCATCAATGTTCTCTTTAAGTAATCCTTCTTTAAGCATCAGTCCCAAATTATTTTTTGCTTGTCTCCAATGAGTATCTGCACCTTTATAAATAATATGTCTTAGATCATTTAATCTACCTGGTGTTTTAGGTTTTGAATTTTTTGTCCAAAGTTCTCTACTTTGTCCACCTTTCCAGTTTTTAGTTGTGAAACCTAAAATTTCTACTTTTACAGAACATCTTTCTAATGTTCTAGACAATATATCTGCACATATAGCTGCAATAGTAATCGGTCTTCCTCTCATAGATCCAGAATTATCAATCAGTAAAGTTACTACTGTATCTTTAAAATCTAAGTCCTTTTCTTTTTTAAAAGATAAAGAATTATAAGGATCCATTATAATTCTTGGGAGTTTAGAGCTATCTAATAAGCCCTCTTCTAAATCAAATTCCCAAGCTCTATTTTGTTTTGCAAGCAACTGTCTCTGAAGTTTATTTGCTAATTTCGTTATTACATCTTGGAAACCAATAAGCTGTTGATCTAAACTTTTTCTTAGTTTAGTTGCTTCATCAGCATTTTCTAAATTCTCAGCTTTTACTATCTCATCATACTGTGAAGTAAATATTTTATAATCAAGATTTATATTATCTATATTTTTTTTTACTATTTGTTCTGAACTTTGTTCTTCTGATTCAACTTCGTTAAGCTGTTCATCTAAGTTAAATTCATCAATGCTATAATCAGCGTCTAGAGAGGCTTGGGTTTCCTGGTCATTGTTTTCATCTTTATTATCTTCTTTATCACTGTTTTGATCATCATTTGAAGGATTGTCTTGCCCGTGATCCTGATTTTCTTCCTCTTTTTCGTTATCTTCATCACTTTGAAAAATATCCATTTCTTCTAATATTTTAGAAAACTTTGAAGAGTAAGTATTTTGATCTTCTAGATTATTCATCAAAAATTCCCTATGTTTTTCGATAGAATTTTCAAAATCATTCTCCCAAAAATTTAACATTCTAGAAGTTAGAGCATTTAACTTTATTTTATGAAAGTTTTTGAGCATATATAATTCAAAAGCCTCAGCCACGGGTACATCCTCTTTTGTTTTTAATTGATCTTTTCTTTTACGATTAATTATTTGTGAATAGTTTTCATGAAAGTTTTTTTCTATTCCTTTAAGCATTTGACCTCCTAAGGCCTCATATCTAATCTTTTCAGCAATATTATAAAGTGATCTAGAGGAAGTATTCTTAGGTAAGTTTTTTTTATAAATTAACTCATCAGAAAATTTTTTTTTAAGTGCACTCGAATCAGTCTCCGCACGAAGTCTTATAAAGTCACTTGGATTCGTAAGATTATCGATTTCTAATGAAATAATATCTTTAGTTTTTTTGTCTCCGATATTCTTTTTATTTAAATCAAAATCATCTGAAATTACTTTTGCTGTTGAGTTTAAAGCAATTCTAAATTTTTCTTTTAAGTTGGTTTCTCTAGAGCTCATTTAAATTTGAATATTAACTAATGACTCTGGCAATTCCTCTCCAAAACATCTCTGATAATATTCTGCGATAGTATTTTTCTCAATATCATCGCATTTATTTAGAAAAGTTACTCTAAAAGCGTAACCAGTGTCTTTAAATATCTCTGCATTTTCTGCCCAATGTAATACTGTTCTTGGGCTCATCACTGTTGAAATATCTCCTGCAATAAATCCTTTACGCGTTAAAGATGCTACTTTTATCATGTTAGCAACCTTCTCTTTTCCCTTTGCGTTATTTAAGTTTTTATTTTTAGACAAAACAATGTCCATTTCTCTATCTAGGCTAAGATAGTTTAAAGTTGTAACAATATTCCATCTATCCATCTGACCTTGGTTAATTTGCTGCGTACCATGATAAAGACCTGTAGTATCACCAAGTCCAACAGTATTTGAAGTAGCAAATAATCTAAAAAATTTATTTTGTTTAATTACTTTGTTTTTATCTAGTAATGTAAAATTTCCTTCAGCTTCTAAAACTCTTTGAATTACAAACATTACATCAGGTCTACCAGCATCATATTCATCAAAAACAAGTGCAACTGGATTTTGTATAGACCATGGTAAAATTCCTTCATTAAATTGAGTTACTTGTTTACCATCTTTAAGAACGATCGCATCTTTTCCAATCAAATCAATTCTACTTACATGACTATCTAAATTTACACGGATACAAGGCCAATTTAATCTTGCAGCTATTTGCTCAATGTGAGTAGATTTTCCAGTGCCATGATACCCTTGAACTAAAACTCTCTTATTAAACGCAAATCCTGAAATAATGGCTAAAGTAGTATCTCTATCGAACTTGTAGTTTTTATCAATTTCAGGAACGTATTCATTTTTTTTTGAAAATGCGTCAACTTCCATTTCTGAGTCAATTCCAAAAGTTTGTTTTAGTGAAACTTTAATATCTGGTTCTGTGTTAAGATTTGGTGTCAATTTTTTCTCTATAGGTATTTTTTAATTGGGTATAAGCTAATGTTATAAGTTTAAGTTTTTCCTCGTATTTTTTATTTCCAGAATTCATATCAGGGTGAAATTTTTTCACAAGTAATTTGAATTTATCTTGTATTTTCTTCCACTTTAAACCCACAGAAACTCCTAATATACCAAAAGCTTTTATATCTTTATGATCGAATTTAAATTGACGCATATGATCATAATCTCCATTTATTTTTTCTTTATCGAACTCATCTCTCAAAGTTGTATTCCATAACACTTTGAAAAAATTATCTGAAGAGCTAAAGCTTTGAGTGGGTTTGTGCCAAGTCATGTCAGATTTTAGAAAATCTATTACTTGGTCATCATTCATTCCTGAAAAATAGTTCCAATTTTTATTAAATTCTTTTACATGCTCAAGGCAAAGCATTCTAAATTTTCTGCTATTATCTTTTTCAACTGGTGCCTTATATTCACCTATTTCATTACAATTATTCCAGTCACAAATATTTTTCATGATATATAATAACATATATGGATATAAATGAGTTAATTACAATTGTAAAAAATAAATTATTAAACCAAATTAATATTGAAAGTATAAATATTGAAGATAAATCTTTTCTTCATAAAAATCACAAAGGAAATCAAGAGGGAAAATATCATTTAAAGTTAATTATTGTCTCAGAAGAACTAAAAAAAATGAATAAAATTGAAAGTAATAAAAAAATTTACAAGATTTTAGATCAAGAATTAAAAGAATTTATTCACTCAATCCAAATTTTAATTAATTAAAAATTTCCTTAAAAATAAATTTACCTTTTTTTTCGAGTATTGTTTGTTGAAAATTGGCTTACCAATGTTTTTTAATAAAACTAAATTTATTTTTTTAGAATTATTTTTTTTATCTTTAATCATAAAAGATAAAATCCTATTTAAATCTTTTATAGAAAAATGTTTTTTTATTGAAGAAGGTAGACCAGAACTATCAATATGATTTATAATTAAATTATATTCATTTTTACTGAGCATATTTTCCCTTAAACTAAAATTAAGTGCTGTCTTCATTCCAAGTATCACTGCTTCACCATGATTTAGTTTATGATTATACCCTAAGCCTGCCTCATAAGCATGGCCAAATGTATGACCAAAATTTAATACTTTTCTTAATGCTGTTTCTTTTTCATCTTTTTCGACTATCTTTTTTTTAATTTTACAACTTTCATAGATAGCTTTTTCAATAAATGGAGATGAAAGACTTAAAATCTTTTTAAGATTCTTATTTAAGAAAATAAAAAATTTTTTATTTTCAATTAATGAATGCTTCAATATTTCTCCATATCCACAAATTATCTCTCTTTTTGATAAAGATTTAAGAAATTGAATGTCTGAGAGAACCAATGATGGTTGATAAAAACTTCCTATTAAATTTTTACCATACTTAGAATTAACTCCAGTTTTTCCACCTATTGAAGAATCAACTTGAGCTAAAAGAGTTGTTGGAATATTTGCAAACTTTAGGCCCCTTTTGAAAAGACTAGCCGCAAAGCCACTTACGTCACCTGTAATTCCTCCTCCTAAAGAAATTAAAATATCATTTCTTGAAAAGTTTTTATTTAATAAAACTTCTAGAATTTTATTAACGCTATTAATATTTTTATTTTTTTCACTAGCATTAAAAAATAACACAAAAATACTTTTATTTTTTAAAGACTTTTTAATATTTGAGACTAATTTTTTTGGAACATTTTTATCAACAACAATTAAACATTTATTAAAATCAATTGAATTTGATTTAAAAATTTTTGATATACTTGAGGTCAAATTTGATCCAATAATTATTGGATATTTTTCGGTTTTAGTTATTATGTTTAATCTAGTTTGTTTCATAAATTTCTACAATTTTTTTTACTATTTCAATTTTAGTAAGATTATCACACTTTATCTCATATAAAGCTTTAGAATAAATGTTAGATCGTTTCTTAATTAAATCAATTAACTCAGTATCTGTTGCATTATTCGTTAATGGTCTTTTTTTACTGTTTTTAATTCTATTTAACAATGTTTTATCATCCCAATTTAGCCAAAAAGATAAATGATTTTTTAAAATTTCTTTCCTAATATTGTTATTTGCAAAAGCTCCCCCACCAAGTGAAATCACAGTAGAGCTTAATTTAAGCTTTTTTAAAGTTGTTTGTTCTTCAATTTTTCTAAAATAATTCTCACCCTTAACTTCAAAGATTTTTTTTATTGTAATGTTTAAATTTTTTTCAATTTCTTTATCGATGTCGACAAAATTTAATTTTAATTTCTTAGCTACTAAAGATCCAATAGTGCTCTTGCCAGAACCCATCATCCCCAAAAAAACTAGATTTTCTTTTGATTTCATAAGTTTCTTTATTGAAAAAACATAAATATGTCTTAATTTGAAATTATCTAAAAGTATATGCAATTCATTAAAAACACAAGTTCAGGCAAAGCAAGTATCATAGGACTTGTGATTAAATCTATAATCGGATTAGGGGTTATTTTAGGTATTATTTTTTTTCTAAGCACAATTGATTTTCCTGCACCTAAAAAAGAAATTGAAAAAATTATTCCAAATGAAAATTTTAAAATTGTTAAATAAGAAAATTCTTTCAATTACTTTAGTTTGTCTAATTTTTTTCACACCCACGTTTGCAGAAGATAAGCCAATTGATATTTGGAATATAAAAAAAAAAGATAATGAAGTTATATCAGAAACAAATATTTCAAGTGAAAATTCTAGTGGCACTTCTCAAAATAGTGTTTACGAATTACAAACAAATAAACAAACAGATACAATTAAACTAGATAATGAATTTTCATCAACAGAAATTAAAATTGTTGGGTTATATGATCCAAGTGAAAACGGCTTAAGTATGGATATGTGGTCAAACTCAGATGGCACTAAATTAAAAAATTTATTTCAGAATATTAATAAGTTTAATCTTTCTGAGGATGCATCTGATATAATGCATATATCTTTATTAACCAATGCTTATTCTCCAACTCAAAACATTACTGAGCAAGAATTTATGAGCTTTAAATCTGATTGGTTAATTAAAGATGCAAACTTAGAATTAATAGAAGAATATTTAATAAAGAATCAAGTAATAAATTTACATCCAAATTTAACTCGATATTTGGTAGATAGTTATTTATCGGAATCAAACCTAAAAAAATCATGTGAGATTTTTTCTAAAAATTCTGAACCCATTCAAGATGAATATCTATCTAAATTTAATTTATATTGTTTAATCAATTATGGAAAAAATGAAGAGGCGCAACTAATCTTAGATTTAAAAAAAGAATTAGGTTTTGAAGACAATTATTACGAAAACAAAATAAATTATTTATTTGGATATCTAGAAGAGGCAGATAAAGAAATATCAATAAATTCAATTTTAGATTTTCATTTAGCACATAGAACAATACCTGAGTTTTTTTACGAACCAAGTCAAAATACACCTAAAATAATTTGGAAATATCTTTCAGCTGCCAATTTACTCTACAAAATTCAAGATATAGAAATTACTGATGTAAAAAAAATTTCTACAATAGAAAAAGCTGTTAATGATAAGAATTATTCCGAGGAGAAGTTGTTCGAATTTTATAAAAAATTCCAATTTAATATTAATCAATTTTTAAACGCAAAAGAGGCGTATAAATCTTTATCTTCAATCGAGGGACGTGCTCTTCTATATCAAAGAACTCTTTTAACAGAAGAACCAAAAATCAAATTAGAATTTATAAAAATTTTAAAGGATCTATTTATATTTGATAATATAGGCGATGCCTTCGATTTAGAATTAAAAAAATTTTTAGGTGAAATTAATGTTGAGGATGTTCCATCAAATTTTACAAAATTTTATAATAGCAACCTAAATAAAAAAGAGACGGCAGATAAAAAGATTAAATATAACAGTAAAATTTTACATCAATCAAAACTTATAAATTATTTTAATGGAGATTATGCAAAATCTAAAATTGAAGAGGATCTAGATAAATTTTTAAAGAAAATTAAAAAAGATAAAAAATATTTTTTATCAAAAAAAGATATAATTTTTCTAGAGGCTCTTAAATCTGATGGAGTTGAAATTTCAAAAAAATATGACAGTCTTTATGAGGTGAAGCAATCAGAAATGCCTGCCGATATTCAAAAAATGATAGATAATAATGAGATTGGTGCTGCATTGTTGAGAATAATTGAGGTAATTGGACCTGACAAAATTGAAAATATTGATGAAGATACAGTTTATTTTATTATCAATACTTTAAATCAATTAAACGTTGATTTAATTAGAAACAAACTATTGCTAAAAGTTCTTCCTTTAAAAGTATAAAAATTATAATAAAATAAAAACAAGTTATGGCTATCAGAACTATAATAACAGAACCTAATAAATTGCTTAGGCAAATTTCTAAACCAGTCAATAGTGTTGGTAAAGAAGAACAAAAATTGATGGATGATATGCTAGAGACAATGTATGACGCAAACGGAATTGGTCTCGCGGCGATACAAGTTGGTATACCAAAGAGAATTATTGTAATGGATATAAGTAAAGATGAGAGTAAAAAAGAGCCAAGATATTTCGTAAATCCGGTTATTAAAAATAAAGATCCAGAAAAAGCAACTTATGAGGAAGGATGTCTTTCTGTGCCAAATCAGTTTGCAGAAATTGATAGAGCTAGTAAGTGCGAAGTAGAATATCTTGATTATGATGGAGAAAAGAAATTGCTAAAGGCAGATGGTCTTCTTGCAACATGTATTCAGCACGAGATGGACCATTTAGAGGGAATCCTATTTATTGATTATCTTTCAAAATTAAAAAGGTCAATGATAATTAAAAAATTATCAAAATTAAAATCTACTTCTGTAGAAGCTTAATCAATGTTAAAAAAAATAGTTTTTATGGGCACTCCCATGTTTGCTGTTCCAATTTTAAAATCACTTTATCAAAATGGATATCCTATTTCTTGTGTTTATACACAACCATCTCAAAAATCTAAAAGAGGTCAAAAAATTAACAAGTCACCAATTCAATTAATTTCAGAGACTTTAAATATAGAATTTAGAACACCAAATTCATTAAAAGAAAATTTAGATGAATTAAAATATTTTAAATCTTTAGAGGCAGATTTGGCAATAGTTGTTGCTTATGGTCAAATTATACCAAAGTCATATTTAAATTTAACTAAAAAAGGATTTATTAATATACATGCATCTATTCTTCCAAAATGGAGAGGTGCTGCTCCTATTCAAAGATCAATTATGAATTTAGATAAAGAGACAGGAATTAGTATTATGAAAATAGGAGAGAAACTAGATACAGGACCAGTATGTAATGTTTATAAAATTAATATAGAAAATAATTTAAATGCTGAAGATATTAATGAAAAGCTATCAAGTTTAGCTGCAGAGAAAATTTTAGATAATATAGATGATATATATGAGGATAAAGCAAACTTCATAGAACAAGATCACTCATCAGCTACATATGCATCAAAAATTCAAAAATTAGAGGGGCAGATTAATTGGAACGAGGATGCTAAAATTATAATTGGTAAAATAAATGGACTTTATCCAATTCCAGGTGCTTATTTCATGTTTAACGGTGAGAGATATAAAATATTAAAAGCAGAAATTGGACAAGCACAAGGAAAGCCAGGTGAGGTTTTATCTGACCATTTAGAAATCTCATGTGGAGATAAAAAATCAATAAAAATTAAAGAAATACAAAGACAAGGAAAAAGGCCTCAAAGTATTGGAGAATTTGTTTTAGGAACACAAATTAAAAAGGGTTCATTTTTATAATGAATAGATACCAAATACTTATTGAGTATGTAGGGACAAATTTTAGAGGATGGCAAATTCAAAAAAAGGGCCCAACAATTCAAGGATTAATTCAAGAAAAATTATCAAAATTATTAAAAGAAAAAATTGTTTTACATGGTCAAGGAAGAACTGATGCAGGGGTTCATGCATTTGAGCAATCTGCACACTTTGATTGCAAAAACAAAATAATTGATAAAATTAAATTTTTAAAATCCATTAATCATTTTTTAAATTTAAAAGATATTGCAATTAAAAATATTAAAAAAAAAAATAATAAATTTCATGCTAGATTTTCAGCAAAACAAAGAATTTATAAATACTTTATTTTTAATCAAATAAGCCAACCAATAATTGAAAAAAATAGAGCGTGGCATGTTCGTAGGCCTTTAAATTTAGAATTAATGAAAAAGGGTGCAAAAAAATTATTAGGAACTAATGATTATTCAACTTTTAGATCTTCAAGTTGCAATGCTAAAAATCCAATTAAAACTATTAAATCAATTAAAATTAAATCATCAAAAAATAAAATTGAATTTCAATTTAGTTCTCAATCATTTTTACAACATCAGGTTAGGTCTATGGTTGGTTGTTTAAAATACTTGGGAGAAACTAAATGGGATTTGAAAACTTTTGAAAAGACATTTAAGTCAAAAAAAAGAACATTGTGTGCTCCTCCAGCACCAGCAAGTGGTTTATTTTTATTTAGAGTTCTTTATTAATTTATTTTTATTACTCATAGCAAACTTTTTATTTATTCGCCATCTAGACTCAGCTCTTACAATATACCCACAACAGTTTTTTGATTTACATTTACAAGGAAATTGTTTGTAGTTTTCATCATAATCAAATCCATAATCACAGGTAAACTCCTCACCTTTTTTAATATCTTTGATCGCCTTGACCCAAATTTTCAATCCCTTTCCATCGTAATCACAATTATTATCACAAGAATGATTAATTAAACCTGCGGTATTCCATGAAAAATCTCCATCTAGATCGTATCTTTTATTTATTGTGAATAAATATATTGGTTTACTATTATCGTACTTATCAGAATCTTGTGTTTGTTTTTTTGTTATAAGTTTTCCGACATAGTCAATTATTTTGGTTCCTTCTTTAATGTCACGAGTTGCATAAAGTCCTCTCCCTTTATTATCAATGCCAGATTTTTTTATTTTATATAACTTCATGAAATTTTTTATTTAGAGTTTTCTTAAGAATTATCAATTAAATTCTAAAAGAGCATCAACATGTCTTTTAGTGCTGTCTCGAAGTGCATTTAGGTCATAACCGCCCTCTAAAATTGAAACAACTTTTCCATTACAAAACTTTTTAGAAGTCTCTAATACTCTTTTAGTAATAGTAAAATAATCCTCTGTTTTTAAATTAAATTGAGCGAGAGGGTCATCTTCATGTGCATCAAAGCCAGCGCTAATCAATATAAACTCTGGTCTAAACTCTTCTAATTTTTTTAATACACGGTCAAATACGTTTAAATATTCTTCTGAACTTATACCAGCTGGCAAAGGTATATTAAAGATATTGTTAAATTTACCTCTTTCTTGTTCTGAACCAGTTCCCGGGTAATAGGGATATTGGTGAGTTGATATAAAAAGAACATTTTCATGTTCATAAAAAATATCCTGTGTTCCATTACCGTGATGTACATCAAAATCTATTATTGCAACTTTCTTATATTTATATTTTTTCAACAAATAATTTGCACCAACACTAACTGAATTTAAAATGCAAAAACCAGCAGCCTTATTTTGTGAACTATGATGCCCAGGAGGTCGAACACTACAGAATGCATTTCTAAATTCTTTTTTTTCCACCCCATCAATTGCAGCAATTATTGATCCAACTGCATCGAAGGTTGCGTCTTTGCTTCCAGGTGAAATGATTGTATCACCATCAAGTGAAGAAAAACCTTTTTTTGGAAAAGAACTTTTTACTAAATCTAAATAATTATTTTCATGTGTGGTTAATAGAATATCATCTGAAACTTTAGATGGTTTCTTCCATATAAGATTTTTATTATTAAGTTTTTTAAAATTTTCTACTATGACTGATACTCTTGCTATTTGTTCTGGATGCCCAGGACCTGTATCATGATTTTGAGATGTATCTGATGTAATTAAGCCAGTTTTCACTTAAAGTAATTATCTAAGATTTTAGTATAAATTAAAGTTAATCTTTTTAAATCAGATAATGACACACATTCTCCTACCTTATGCATAGTTTTTCCCACCAATCCAAATTCTAAACATGGAGCTATTTTTCTTATGAATCTAGCATCTGATGTACCACCAGTTGTAGATAATTTAGGTTTAATTTTAGTAATTCTCTTAATTGTATTTTGTATCATAAATGTAGTTTTGTTTGGTTTAGTTAAAAAGGCCTCACCAGAAACACTATATTCAACTTTATATTTTGATTTATTTTTATTACAAATTTGTTTTATTATTTTATTAATTTTATTCTTTAATTTGTAAGATGTGTGTTTGTTATTAAATCTAATATTAAAGGATGCACTAGCTAATCCTGGAATTACATTATCAGCTGAATTATCAATGTTAATTTTTGTTATTTCTAAATTTGTAGGTTGAAAATCTTTTGTTCCTTTATCAAATTTAACTTCTTTTAACTTTTTGAGTATTTGGACTAAAGCTGTTGATGGATTGTTTGCTCTGTTAGGGTAAGCTACATGACCTTGAATACCAATGACAGTCAATTTTCCAGTCATACTACCTCTACGACCAATTTTAATCATTTCTCCTAATTTATTTGGATTCGTAGGTTCTCCTACTAAGCAAAAATCTATTTTTTCATTTCTTTTCCTCAAATATTCAACAACTTTTTTCGTCCCATTAATTGCAATTCCTTCTTCATCTCCAGTAATTAAAAAACTAATAGACCCACTGAACTTTTTATTTATTTTAGAAAAGTTACTTACCGCGGTAACAAATGCAGCTATTGAGCTTTTCATATCATTTGCACCTCTGCCAATTAAGTAACCTTTCTTAACAGAAGGTTTAAATGGATTAACAGTCCAATCATCCAAATTACCAGGTGGCACTACATCCAAATGACCTGCATAACAAAAATTTGGACTTGCGGCACCAAGTCTTGCGTAAAGATTTTTTACGGGATAACTATTTTTATCTTTGAACTCGAGAATTTTAGTTTTAAAGCCGATTTTTTTTAATTTTTTTTCTAAAAATTTTATAACACCGGCATCAGTTTTTGTAACGGATGGAAACCTAATTAGCTCTTTAGCTAACTGAAGTTCATTAATTTTTTGCATTTTTATTCTCTTAAAAGATCGTTAACTGATGTTTTTGATCTCGTTTTTTCATCAACTTGTTTAATTATCACTGCACAATACAATGATGGCGCTTGTGGATTGTTTTTATCTGGCAAGGATCCTGGAACTACAACTGAATATGGTGGAATTTTTCCGTAAGTTATTTCACCAGTTTTTCTATTAACAATTTTTGTTGATTGTCCAATATACATTCCCATACTTAGAACAGATCCTTCTCCGACTATTACGCCTTCTACAACTTCGGACATTGCTCCTAAGAAAACATTATCTTCAATAATAGTTGGTAATGCTTGAGCAGGTTCTAATACACCTCCAACTCCAGTACCTGCTGAGATATGACAATTTTTTCCAATCTGACAACAACTTCCTGCACGACTAAATGTATCCATCATTGTTCCTTCATCAATATATGCTCCAATATTTACATAACATGGCATCAAAACCGCATTCTTTCCTACAAATGATCCTTTTCTTACTGGCGAATTGGGCACCATCCTAAAACCAGCTTTTTCATGATCTTCTATTGTCCATCCAGCTGTTTTTCCTTTAAGCAAGTGAGCTTTGTCATACCAACTACTGTATGGACCATTTAAATTTTCCATTGGATACATTCTAAAGCTTAACATGATAGCTTTTTTTAGATGTTGATGAGTAACCCATTCACCATCGATTTTTTCGGCTACTCTTGCTTTTCCACTGTCTAAATCATCAATAATTTGATTAACAGCATCCTTTAAAGATTTATCTGAATTTTGACTTACTTGGTCTTTATTTTCCCATGCTTCATTTATAATTTTTTCAATACTCATAGTTTTATGAGTTTTTTAATAACCTTATTTCTTTTAAAAATAAAGAAAGATTTTCTATTTTGTAATCAATATACTCTTCATCAGACTCTTTTTTCCCCCAGTATTCATCATTGATTAACCAAACTGTTTTTGCTCCTCTTTCTTTTCCGATAGATAAGTTTTTTGCTATATCTTCAATGTAAAGTGTCTCAGTTGGATCAATTTGAAATTTTTTGACCATCAGATCAAATGCTTTTGCCTCAGGTTTTGGACTGTACTCAGCATCAACAATATCAAATACACCATCGAATTGATCATCAATTCCTAAGTGAGTAGTGATATTTTTAACATGTTCTTTGCTCCCATTTGTAAATACAAATTTGTTTAGATTTATATTTTCTAACTCATTCCTTAAAGCAGTATCTTTTTCTAAAAAATCTAAATTAATATCGTGCACATAGTCTAAAAATTCTCTTGGAGGTATATCGTGATGTATCATTAAACCATTAAGACTAGTGTTATATTTATGAAAATAATTTGTTTGTAATTCTTTTGCTTCTTTTAAATCTATATTTAATTTCTTTGAAATATACTGAGTCATTTTTTTACTTACTTGACCAAATACTCCTTTAAGATCACTGTAGAGTACCCCATCACAATCAAATAATATGTTTTTGATATTATTTAATTCTTTCATTGTCTTATTAAGGTTCCTGACCCCTTATCAGAGAATATTTCCCATAAACATGAATGCGGCTTTGTACCATTAATTATACCCACCGCAGTGACACCATTATTAATTGCATCTAAGCACGCATTTATTTTAGGTATCATACCCTCAGTAATAGTTTCGTCTTTAATCATTTCTAAAATTTCAGATGAAGAAATTTCTTCTATTAGTTTTTTATTTTTATCTAGAACACCATCTACATTCGTCATTAACAACAGTCTTCTAGATTTTAAGGATTTTGCTACAGCCATTGCAGCTGTATCTCCATTAATATTATATGTTTGATTTTCTTTCCCTAAGCCTAATGGTGAAATTATAGGAATTTTATTTTGATTGATTACATTTAATATTTGTTCATTATTTATCTCATTCGGTATACCTACAAATCCTAGCTCATCTGCTTCTGGTATAGTTGTAATAATGTTATTTTTTTTTGTATGAATAGAGATTGCTTTTGTTCCTTTGTCTTTTAAGGAACTAACAATATCATCATTAAAATCAATCAAAACAGATTCAACGATATTAATTATATTTTTATCTGTTACCCTTAGACCTCTTATAAATTTTGATTGAATATTTGATTTTTCTAGCTCTCTTTTAATTCTGGGTCCACCGCCGTGAATTACAACAGTTGCAAGGCCTAATTTATTTAAAATACTAAGATCAGTTATAAAGTTATTAAATACGTTTCGATCAATTAAAACGTTCCCACCATATTTAATGACTATTAAATCATTTTTGTATTTTTCAATATATTTAGTTACTTGATCTAATGGTGGCCCATCTGCAGGTAATATATTTTCAAGGTTCATTTATTATTTTTAAATTATTAGGTTACAGTTTTAACTGTTGTACGTTTCATTATTACAACCTGCTGAGCCATCGTTAAAATATTATTAACTGTCCAATAAATTACTAGCCCACTTGGGAACGGTGCAAGAATTACTGTTAAAAATAAAGGGAAAAACATAAATATTTTTGCTTGCATTGGATCTGTTGGAGCTGGATTTAACTTTTGCTGTACCCACATACTGACCCCCATGGCGACTGGCCATGCTCCAATAACAAGGAAAGAGGGCACATCATATGGAAATAATCCGAATAAATTAAATATAGAAGTGGGATCTTTAGCACTTAAATCTTGGATCCAACCATAGAAAGGCATGTGACGCATTTCTATCGTTACAAATAAAACTTTATACAAAGCAAAAAATACAGGTATTTGAATTAAAATTGGTAAACATCCAGACATAGGATTTACCTTTTCCTTTTTATAAAGAGCCATCATTGCTTGTTGTAATTTCATTTTGTCATCTTTATGCACTTCTTTAAGTCTTGTCATCTCAGGCTGTAGAGCTTTCATTTTAGCCATGCTTCTGAATGAAAAATTTGCAAGTGGAAAAAATGCTACACGAATACAAACAGTAACAGCAATAATTGCCAATCCATAATTACCAAAAATTTTGAAGAAATATTCTAAAGCAGTGAACAAAGGACGTGTTAAGAAGTACAAAAAACCCCAATCAATCGTAAGATCAAATTTATCAATTTTTAAAGTTTCTGCGTAACCGTCAATTACGTCAACTCTTTTTGCAGCTACTATTACTTGCAAGTTTTCTTCTATAGAGGAATTTCCAGTCAACTCTAATGGTTCTGTTGTAACAAAGTTTATTCTGTACTTGTTTTTGTAATCCATCGTAGTTTTAAATTCTTTTTCTCTTGGTGGAATAAGTGTTGATATGTAATATTTATCTCCAATTCCTAACCATCCTTTTTGAGCCGTTCTTGAAAACTTTTTCTCTTGAATATCATCATAATCTTCCTCAATTAATTCTTCATCTAATGTAGCGATAGGGCCCTCATGAAGAATATAAAAATCGGTCAAACCTTCTGGAATTTGATTTCTTATAATTTGCCCATAAGAATAGAAGTCATAGTTTTTATCAGTAGAATTTATAACTCTTTGTTTTATGGTGAATAAAAACTTATCATCTAAGGCAATTTCTTTTTCAAAAGTTATTCCTTGATCATTTGTCCAACTTAGTTTTATAGGAGATTTATCAGTTAATTTACTATTTCCAGAAACTGACCAAATTGATTCTGCATTTGGAATATTGATATTTTTATCAGTAGTAATAAAACCACTTTCTATTACATATCCTTCCTTAGAGCTTCGTGGTGCAAGAAATTTTACTTTTTCATCACTTTCTAAACTGACATTGTATTCTTTGAAAGTAAGATCGTCTATTGCAGCTCCTTTTAAAGAAATAGATCCAACAATACTTTGATTTTCAAATAAAACTCTTTCACTTTCTTTCAAAGCATCTTCTCTAGAAATTTCATTTACATTTTCTTTTTGATCAAGACTCGGTGCATCTGAATTTTGTTCAGTTTTAGTTTTTTCAGCTAAATTTTCTTTTGTTATTGGGGGTGGTGCAAAAAATAATGAATATAATATAATTACTGCAGCTGATAAACTTATGGCAGCAATTATATTTCTAGTTTCCATTATTTATTATCCTTCATTTCTTTTTTAACTGGATCAAACCCTTCTCCACCGCCTAAAAATTTAATTGGATGGCAGGATAAAATTCTTTTAATACTCATAAATAAACCTTTAAAAAATCCATATTCTTTCAAAGCATCTATGCTATATTCAGAACAAGTTGGTAAATATCTGCAAGAATGACCCAACAATGGACTAATTAAAAATTTGTAGCCTTTGATCAATTTAATTAAAATTAAAGTAAAAATATTCATTATTTTATTTTTTCAAAATCACGAAAAATTGTTTCTTTTATAATTTTGTACTCATTATTTAGCATAGAAGACTTAGCGATAACAAGAAATGAATATTTAAAGTTTATCGATATATTTTTAACAGCTTCGTTTATAATATTTCTTAATCTTCTTTTTATTTTATTTCTCTTGACAGCATTACCAATTTTTTTTTTAGTAACAAAACTGATGTTTAACTTTTTTGTATCTTTATTTATCAATTTACCAAAAAAAATAGATACATATTTGTTAGTAATTTTTTTTTGTTTTAGTAGATGCTTAAATTCTTCGTTTTTTGAAAGAGCAAGTATTTTGCTTTTCATTAATTTATACAGACACAGTTAGTGACTTTCTACCTCTAGCTCTTCTTCTAGCTAAAAGTTTTTTTCCACCTTTTGTTTTCATTTTTGAACGAAATCCATGTTTACGAGCTCTTTTTTTATTAGAGGGTTGATAAGTTCTTTTCATATTTAGATTCGATTAAGTTTTTTAATAATTTTGCCCTTTATATTAGTAATAATTAAAATAGCAAATAGAAGATTAAGCATTAAAATAAGTAGAATCATGAAAAATTCAAATAAAATTAAATTATTTATTGGTTTATTTTATGTATTTATAGTTTGCTTATTTTTGTATTTCTTTCTCTCTAAATTTGGTCTTCAGGAAATTACTTCATATAATTTTTTAAGAGATAATAGAATTTATTTTATAGAACTTAAAAATTCAAATTTGTATTACGTATTTATTATTTTTCTTATCCTTTCAATTTTATGGGTATTTCCATTCTTGGGCTTTGCTTCACCGATTTCATTAATTGGAGGATTTATTTTTGGAAAATGGATAGGTACTTTAGCTGTTGTTATGGGTTTAAGTATAGGCGCAACTTTATTATATATTTTTGGTAATTATTTTTTAAAAGATTTTATTAAAGATAGATTTTTAAATAAATATAAACTCCTTGAGATTAAATTTAAGAGAGCTGAATTCACTTATTTATTAATTTATCGTTTTATAGGCGGAATACCCTGGCAATTAAGCTGTCTCTTGCCAACTTTATTTAATGTAAAGATTTCAAACTTTTTCTTTGCAACTCTAATTGGAATTATTCCTCAAATATTTTTAGCTGTATCAATTGGAAGTGGTTTGGAAAAAATTGTAGATGAAAATACTAAACTGCCAGGCATTAGAGATATTATTTTTTTACCAGATATATATATTCCAGTTTTAGCTTTTTTTATTTTAATTTTGATTACAGTAGTTCTTAGAAGATATTTTTATAAAAATTAGTGGTGCTCCCACCCTGTACTGACCAGGGAATTAGTCATTACCAATGACTTGTTATACCATTTAACTACAGGAGCTTAGAGACAAATTGTATTTTATTGATAATAAAGCATTTTTTTCAAATTATTGCCTTAATTTTTTGTTAATTATGATTTATATCTAACTCAGGACAATGTTATGGGAATTCATTACGATTACAAATCAACTAAAGGTAACAAGCTTATGGAAAAGCAAGCTAAAAGAGAGAAAAAACTTGCTGAAAAAAAAGCTAAGCGTTTAGCTAAAGAAGGCCCAAAAAAAGAAGAAAACAAAACAGCTTCATTAGATCCAAATAAACCGATTTCTTTAGATTTCTTGACTAACCCAAATAAAGAATGAGTTTAAAAGATAAAAATGAGCGTTTAAGTGTTGCGCTTAAAAAAAATTTAAAAAAAAGAAAAATTTTTCAAAAAAAAAATAAAAAGAAAAATAAATAATGTCTATTCAACCCGACTCCTGGATTAAAAAAATGTGTAAAGAGCATAACATGATTGATCCATTTTTAGATCATCAAGTTTCTGATGGAAAAATTTCTTATGGATTAAGTAGCATGGGATATGATGTAAGAATATCTGATGAATATAGAATATTTACAAATGTTAACAGTTCTTTAGTTGATCCAAAGAATTTTTCAGATGATAACTTTATAGAACGTAAGGGACCATATTGTATTATTCCACCAAATTCATTTGTTTTAGCAAAAACAGTAGAATTCTTTAGAATACCAAAAGATGTATTATGTATTTGTGTGGGAAAAAGTACTTATGCACGGACAGGAATTATTTGCAATGTTACTCCAATTGAAAATGAATTTGAGGGAAATATTGTAATAGAGCTAAGTAATACAACACCCAATCCTGCAAAAATTTATTCAAACGAAGGAATAGCACAATTTTTATTTTTCAAATCAGATACACAGCCAGAAACAACTTATAAATCAAAAAACGGCAAATATCAGGGTCAAACCACAATTCAAGTTGCTAAGATTAAAAAGTAATTTATGGATAAATTTCTGATTAATGGCCCTTGTAAAATCAAGGGCAATGTTTCAATTTCAGGTTCAAAGAATGCATCTCTCCCAATATTAGCAGCAACACTATTATTTGATAAACCTGTAGTTATCAAAAATTTACCAAGAGTCAGAGATATTAATACAATGTTAAATTTATTAAAGTCCCTTGGTTCAAAAATTATTTTATCAAAAGATAAAAAAACAGCAAAAATTATAAATAAAAAAAATATGAAAACTTTTGCCAGTTATTCTTTGGTAAAAACAATGCGAGGTTCTATTTTAGTTTTAGGTCCACTTATTTCAAAATATCACAAATCTAAAACCTCTTTACCTGGTGGATGTTTAATTGGTGCCAGACCAGTTAATTATCATCTAACAGCATTAAAAAAACTTGGAATGAAATATGAATTAAAAGATGGATATATTCTAGCGAAATCAAAAGGAAAACTTTGCGGAACAACAATAAATTTTCCAAAGATAAGTGTTGGGGCAACAGAAAATTCTATAATAGCAGCATGTCTAGCGAAAGGTAAAACAGTTTTAAAAAATTGTGCAATAGAACCTGAGATTAAAGATCTTACGAATTTTTTAAATAAAGCTGGAGCGAAAATTAAGTGGAGTGGAAGAGTCTGTAAAATTATAGGTGTAAATTCTTTGGATGAAACTGAATATTCTGTGATGGCTGATAGAATAGAGGCAGGCACCTTTTGTGTAGCTGCAACACTTTCAAAAGGTAATTTACAAATAAATAATTTAAATCCTAAAATTATTGATACGGAAATAAAATTACTTAAAAAAGTTGGTGCTAAAATTAAAACTATTGAAAATAAAATCATAATTAAAGGGCCTGAAAAAATAAAATCAATAAAAAGTATTAAAACTAAAGAGTTTCCAGGAATTCCTACAGATCTTCAGGCACAATTAATGGTTTTAATGTGCAAGGCAGTTGGAAAAAGTTCAGTTACTGAAAGCATTTTTGAAAATAGATTTATGCACGTTGCGGAATTGCAAAGACTAGGAGCAAAAATAAGCATTAAGAAGAATATTGCAACGATAGAAGGAAACACTAAATTCATTGGTGCCGAATTAATGTCTAGTGATTTAAGAGCCTCTGTTGCTTTGGTTCTAGCAGCTATAGTTTCTACTGGCAAATCATATATTAACAGAATTTATCACTTAGATAGAGGTTATGAAAAAATCGAAAATAAATTAAAAAAAATTGGTGTTAAAATCAAAAGATTAAAATAGTGAATAAATATTTAGCCAAAATAATAGCAAGTGACCAAGAAGGATTACAAATGATTTCAGCCTGTAGTTCAGGGGCTAAAGTTAAAATTGCTGATGTAAAATATCTCGCATCCAATAAAGTTTTTTTATTGTCAATTGAAAGAACTAAGGTTGAAAGTGGTCAGGAAGATAAAAAAATCAATAGTATTTGTAGGTTTGATTTCATTGATAAAGTAAGATCAAAGAATATTGATCAATCAAATCAAGAAACAGTTTTAGAGTTGATAGGTATAGATTATTTGAAAAATAATGATGTTTATGAAATAAATCTTATTTTTAATAATAATGCTCATATTGCTTTAACTACAGAAACTATCGAAGCAAGATTAGAGGATCAAAGTGAAATTAAATAGTTATGAAGATATTAAATAGTAAAAGTAAAAATTTTGATAAATTATTGGATAATTTGCTTTTACAGAGAAAAAAAAAAATTCAATCAAACTCTGTTTCAGTAACAAATATAATTAAAGATGTTAAAAAAAATGGAGATAAAGCATTATTAAAATATGAGAAAAGATTTAATCAAAACAAAATAATTATCCCAAGCTTAAAACAAATAAAAAAATCTATAAATTCACTCGATAAAAAAGTAAAGAAAGCAATCGATACGGCTTATAATAGAATTTATAAATTTCATTCACTTCAAAAATTTAAAAATATTTCTTATACAGATAAATTAAAAAATAAACTTGATTATAAATATGTGCCTTTAGACTCTGTTGCAATTTATGTTCCTGGATCTACTGCCTCATACCCATCGAGTGTTTTGATGAATGCTATTCCAGCAATTGTTGCCGGTGTTAAGAGAATTGTTATGATTAATCCAGGACATAAAGGAAAACAAAATCCAGCCGTATTGTACGCTGCAAAAAAATGTAAAATAAAAGAAATTTATTCTATCGGGGGTCCTTCTGCTATTGCAGCAGTATCATATGGGACTAAAAAAATTAAAAAAGTTCATAAAATAGTTGGTCCTGGAAACGCATATGTTGCGGCAGCAAAAAAAGAAGTTTTTGGTGTTGTCGGAATTGAAGGTATGACTGCAGGTCCTTCAGAAGTGACTGTCGTTTGTGACAAATTCTCAAATCCTGAGTGGGTTGCAAGTGATTTAATTGGACAAGCTGAACATGATGTTCTTGCACAATGTATTTTGATTTCAAAAGATAAAAATTTGTTAGATAAAGTAAAAATTGAAATTACTAAACAATTAAAAGAAATTCCAAGAGCTTCTGTTGCAAGAAGAAGTTTAATTAATAATGGAATTCTTATGTATATTTCTTCAGACGCTAAAATAACAAGCGTTGTAAATAAAATTGCACCAGAACATTTAGAATTAAATATTAAAAATTATAAATCGTTAGTTCCAAAAATAAAAAATTCAGGATCAATATGTTTAGGAAAATATGCTGTAATGGCAATGACTGATTATAATGTTGGATCAAACCATGTGTTGCCAACTAATGGTTCTGCAAAATACTCTAGCGGTATAAGTGTAAATGAATTTTATAAAAGGATTTCATACATAAACTTATCAAAAAAGGGTATTGAAAGTCTTGGACCATCAGTTATAACACTTGCAAATTACGAAGGGTTGGTTGGACATGCTCAATCTGTAGTAAAACGAATAAGGAGAAAATAAATTTGTCAAAACAAGACTTACTGGAATTTAAAGGTACAGTGATAGACCTACTTCCTAACGCTATGTTTAGAGTAAAATTAGAAAATGGACATACAGTTACTGCCCATACAGCTGGTAAGTTAAGAAAAAACAGAATTAGAGTTCTCCAAGGTGATAATGTGACAGTTGAAATGACACCTTACGATCTTACTAAAGGAAGAATTATCTTTAGGGGATGAATAAGGCTGAGTAGCTCAGGAGTAGAGCAGAGCCCTGAAAAGGCTTGTGTCGGAGGTGCGAATCCTTCCTCAGCCACCACCACAAAGTTTCATCTTGAAATAATCGTAAAAGAAATTAACTTCAAGATATAATAAATAACAAAAGGACTAAGAAATAAGATGAGTACACTACAAGGAAAAATTAAATGGTATAATGGTAAAAAGGGATATGGCTTCATTGAAAGAGATGATAAAGAAAAAGATGCCTTTGTTCATGCTTCAGCGGTAAAAGCTGCTGGTATGAGATATCTCAATGAAGGTGATAAACTTGAATTCACATTAGAAGATGGTCCCAAAGGTCCTTCTGCAGTTAATTTAAAAAAAATAGACTAATTTAGAAATTATTTAAAAGGGCGTTTTATCTATCAAATAGATAACGTCCTTTTTCTATTTAGACCTTGAATATTAATTTTTTTTGTCTAAAAGACTGCTCATGAATATAAATATTACATACAAAAAGACTCTTAGAAGCACTCACAGAAACTGTTTCCATAGCCAGTAGGCTATTTATTTATATTATAATTTTAAATCCACATAAAATAAGATAAAAACAAAGAGGATAAGCCCGGGTGGTGTAATGGTTAGCACGGAAGTTTGTGGAACTTTAAGTTTGAGTTCGACTCTCAGCCCGGGTACCAAAAAATGAATAAAGAAAAAAAATTAATTCCTGGATTACCTTCAGGATTTGAAGATCGTTGGGATAAAAAACTTCTTCTCAAAAAAAAGCTTTTAAAAGCTATTGAGAATAATTTTATTAAATTTGGAGCAGAGGCTCTGGAAACCCCTTCGTTTGAGATAAGTGAAAATATAGGATCTTTTTTGGCAGAAGATGAAGCTAATCCTATGTCTGATGTATTCTCATTTGAGGATGGAGAAAAGAGCATTACTCTTAGGTATGATCTTTCAAGCCCACTAGCTAGATTTGTTGCTCAAAATAATCAAGAGCTTCCATCAATTTTTAAAAGGTATGCCATTCAAAATGTCTTTAGAAATGAAAAGGCTGGTAATGGAAGATACAGAGAATTTATGCAAGCAGATTTTGATATCGTTGGAAATGTTAATCCTGCGCAAGCAAATGCGGAGCTTTGCAATTTAATATCAAGTACCTTGTTAGATTGTGGTCTAAAAAAAGATCAATTTACAATCAACGTTAGTAACAGAAAAATAGTTCAAGGATTAATTGATGATTTAAAAATTTCAGAAGAAAAGCAAATTAAAGTAATTAGAGCAATTGATAAATTAGACAAACCAGGTTTTGGTTTAAAAGGTGTTGAAGATCTGCTCAAAAAAGAGAGAAAAGATATAAGTGGTGCAATCACTAAGGGTGCAGATTTAAACGATGAACAAGCATCTGAAATACTAAATTTTTTAAAAATTAAAGATTTAAAAGAATTAAAAGAAACATTAAAAAATCCATTGTCTCAAGAAGGTATAAAGGAATTAGAACAAGTATTTGAAGTATTGGGTTACAGTTCAAATTTAAATCAGGTCAAAACAAATTTTACAATTGTTAGGGGATTGGCTTATTATTCAGATTTCATTGTTGAAACAAATCTAAATTTTAAAGTCACAAATAACAAAGGCAAAGAGGTCGATATAGGCAGTATTTGTTCTGGAGGAGCCTATGCAAAATTAATTTCGAGATTTAAAGGTGTGGATATTCCAGGCACCGGAATTAGTTTTGGAGTTGATCGATTGTTATTTGCTTTAATGCAATTGGATCAAGTAAAAGTAGATAGTCAAAAACCAGTTTTAGTTTGTGTAATGGATGAAAAATATCTTAAAAGTTATTATGAAATTTTAGATCTATTAAGAAATAATAATATCAATGCTGAAATTTTTTTAGATATAAAAAAAAATTTAGGTAAGCAACTAACCCTAGCAAATAAACGTGAGTTGGATGTTGCAATAATATGTGGTGAAAATGAATTTAATGAAAATACAGTCACTATAAAAAGTCTCAAAGGCGTTAAGGGTGAAAACAATAAAACATTTCCAAAAGAAAATTTAATCGATGAAGTCAAAAAACTTATCTGAAAACATTCTTAGATCAGTAAAATCTAAGGGTTTTAAATATATTGATTTACCTTCAGTAATTGAGGCTAATCACATTGTTCAAAGATCAGGAGAAAATTTTAGAAAGTTTATCTTCTCCTTTACTGATCAGAATGGAAGCGAGTTGTGTTTAAGACCAGATTTAACAATTGCATCTTGTTTAAGGTATTTGGAAAATAATTTAAAAGGTAAGGAAAAAATTTTTTACAGTGGTCAAGCTTATCGAAAATCACAAAACAAAAAAGACTCAATCATTAGAAATCAAATTGGATTTGAAATTTTAGGATCTAAGGATGAGAAAAATGATGATAAAGAAATTATAAATACATCTCTTAAATCACTTCAAAATATCAAATATTCTTCAGGAACACTAACTATTGGAAATGTTGAAATATTTAATTTGTTAATTTCAAAATTGGATATTCCAAAGAGATGGAAGCTAAGATTAGCCAGACACTTCTGGAGAGAAGAATATTTTAATGATTTATTAAAAAGATTAGAAACTAATTCAGATGTTGATCCAACAATTGTAGAAATAGATAAAAAGCGTTACGTGAAAATGCTTAAAGAGGATTTATCAAATATTGTTGCAGGAAGAACAATTAATGAAATATTAAAAAGGTTTGATCAGAAAATAAAAGATCCTAGAGGAGCTAGTAAAGGAAAGAATGTTTCAAAAATAATTAAAGATTTCTTAAAAATTAAATGTCCCATAAATAAAGCAGCAATTGAGTTAAATAAATTTTTTAAAAAAAACAAAATAAATCTAGCTGTAGATCAAAAATATTTTCCAATTTCTAATAATAAGGTTTCAAAATTAAATGTAGTATTTTCAGCATCCTTTGGAAGACAATTAGAATATTACACTGGGATGGTTTTTAAAATTGATATTAAATCTAAAAACTCATTAAAAAATATTATTAATGGTGGTCGTTATGATGGTCTAATTTCAGACTTAGGATCAAAAAAACAAACTCCAGCAGTAGGTGCTGCTTTAAATTTAAATTACTAATGACAAAAAATATTTTAAATATTGGAGTTCCAAGCAAAGGTAGACTTAGAAAAGATGTTTTAAATATTTTTAAAAAAAATAAATTAAATCTCATTTCTGAAAGAGGAGAAAGAGATCTTTTAGGATCTATAAAACAATTTAAAAATATTAAGATTTTATATCTTCATGCAAGAGAGATCATCGAAAGACTTGGAGACGGATCTTTGGACATAGGTTTTTCTGGCTTTGATTTATTAAAGGAAAGTGAAATTAACACTCAAAAGAAAATTAATGTTTTAAAAAGATATGATTTTGGTAAGGCTACATTAGTAGTCGCAATTCCTGATCCATGGATAGATGTACAAACAGTTGCAGATTTAGAAGAAATTGCATTTGAATTTAAAGATAAGAAAAAGAAAAGATTAAGAGTAGCAACAAAATATCCAAACTTAACAAGGGAATTTTTGTTTTCAAAGGGCGTTACCCAATTCAAATTAATTGATAGTTTGGGTGCAACTGAAGCTTATCCTTTTACAGGCTCATCGGAAATAATTACAGATATCACTTCTACCGGAGAAACGTTAAAAGCAAACAATCTACGTATTTTAAAGGATGGAGAAATATTAAGATCAGAGGCCTGCATGATGATTTCTAAGTCATCCAATAATAAAATGGGTCTTAAAAAAATAGTAAAATTACTCTCTAAAAATTAAGTCTTTCCAATAAATTAGTATAATTTTGATAATATCTAGATTTCTAATAATTGCATAAAGTGCAACAATAACACAAATAATAAAGAATATTTTTAATACTAAAATTAGTTCCATAAAGTATTTTTAAATATTTAAATACATTAATCAAATATTTACGATAAAATAAAAATTTAGAATCATGGATAATATATTGTTAATTTTACTAGTTTTGTTATTAGGCGGTGTTTTAGCTATTCTTTATCTAAATTTAAAAACTAAGCCAAAAGATGAAAATGAAAACAAAGAAGCTGAGGAAATAGCTAATTTAAAATCAGAAATATCAAGTTTAAAAGACACCTTAAACACTACAATCAATAGCTCACTTGGTGCAATGTCGACTTCATTTAATAATCTATCAACTGGGGTTACTAAAGATATGACTGAAACTTTAACCAAGGTAGAGGAAAAGGTTGGTAATTTTAATCAACAAGTTCAACTATTAAATCAAAGCCAAGAGGGGATAACTAAAATTTTAGCTGGAGTTAAGAAATATGGAACTCTTGCAGAATTTAGCTTAGATGCTCTAATTAAAGATTTGCTACCAGCCTCTCAATTCATGACGAATGTTAAAATGAAAGAGGAAACCAGTGAAAATGTTGAATTTGCAATAAAGCTTCAAGGAGATGTTTTGGTTCCTGTTGATAGTCATTTTCCAGTAGAAAAATTCAAAGCAATTACCGATGGTCATGACGCGGAAGACAAAAAGGCTGTAGCAGATGCTAGAGCAAAATTAGCCTCAGCGTTTAAAGCAAAAGCTAAAAGTGTTAATGAAAAATATATAGTTCCACCAAAAACTACTGATTTTGCAATCGTATATGCTCCTACAGAAAGTTTATACAAAGAGTTAACTGAATACCAAGATCCAAGTACAAAAGAATTATTAACTCAAGAGTTAATGAAAAAATATAAAGTTGTAATATGTGGACCCAATACTCTTTCTGCTTACTTACAGTCTTTACACATGGGATTTCAATCATTGAAGGTACAAAAAGGTGCAACGGAAATTTATAATCATTTAAAAACAATCAGTACAAGATTTTCTAAACATTTTGACAACATTATAGTTCTTAGAAAAAAATTAGAAGATGCTATGGGAGTTGTTGATAAATTTGGAACGGATGCAAGATCAATTTCAAGAACCTTAGAAAATATTAAAGATCCCGAGCAGGTTGAGAAAGCTGTACAAACTGAAAACGTGGAAAAATTTGTTGAACGAAATAGGCAGCTTAAAAATTAATTTCTTTTTTTCCTTAATAACGTCTATAAGAAATCTCATGCAGTGGAATCAAAAATATGATTATCCAAAATCATCAAGGGCAACAGTTGATGGCATTAGAAGATACTTATTAGGGGAAACAAAATTACCAAGTGTCACTTCAATTTTAGATGCAACTCGATCTGAAGAAGATAAAGCAGCATTAGCAAATTGGAGAGAAAGAACTGGGCAAAAAGAGGCTGAGGCAATTACAAAAGCAGCAAGTAGTAGAGGTTCTCAAATGCACAACTATTTAGAGTCCTATTTACTTGGAAGAGAAAATTTAAGTTTTTTTGAAGATAACGAACAATACAAATTAATGGCTAAAGAAATTATAGAAAAAGGTTTGAAAAATAGATTGGATGAAATTTGGGGTGTTGAATGCACTCTTTATTACCCAGAGAAGTATGCAGGTACTGCTGATTGTGTCGGAGTTTATGAAGGAAAAGAAACAATAATAGATTTTAAACAAAGTAATAAACCTAAAAAGGCTGAATATATAGACTCATGGCTTCTTCAAACAAGTGCATATTCATTAGCACATAACATTGTGTATAACTCCAATATCACTTCTTGTGTAATTTTGGTTTGCACAGTAGATAAATTATTCCAAGAGTTTAAAATTCAAGGGCATGATTTAATTGTTTATCAAAATTTGTTTTTGGGAAGATTAAAAAAATTTAATGAGCTATCGGATTTAACTTAGGATTTTATGGATAAAATAGTAATTTACGATACAGAAACAACAAATAGTACAATTTGGGGCTCAATAATTGAAGTAGGTGCTGTAGTTGTTGATAAAAACTTAAAAGAAATTGGTAAGCTAAATATTCGTGGCAGAATGCCCGAGGGTGAGGTTCCAAGTGCAAAGGCCTTATTAGTTAATTCAACAAGTATTGATTTACTTACTAAAGGCAATTACTCGCATTACGATTTTTTAGGCACAGTAGAAAATTTTTTCTCTAAAGCTGGTCCAGCATTGTTTATGGGTTGGAGTAACTTAAATTTTGATAGACGAATGTTTCATTTTAATTTTTTTAAAGGGAATAGATATCCTTACATTACACATTCATCACCCAATAAAGAACATGACGGTTTACATGTTGCAAGAGTAGCACAAACCTTGAATCCTGAAACATTAAAGACTGAATTAACGGAAGCTGGAAATGAAAGTCTAGCTTTAGAAGGTTTAGCTAGACAACAAGGATTTGATACATCTCAACAACACACTGCTTATCATGATGCATTTACAAGCTTAAAAATTCTAAGAATTATAAAAGACAAACATAAAGACAATTGGGAAAATTTTTTAAGTACATCTACAAAAAATAGCGTTGAAACTATCTTAAAAAGTGAGGGGATTTATTCAATTTTCGAAAATGTTAAGGGAAAAAATATGATGTATCTTGTCTCTACATTACATCCAGATCATTGTTTTCATCCATCATATGCATCTTGGGGATATTTATTTGATTTAAGAAGAGATCCTGAACCTTTGTTAAATTTATCAATAAATGATCTTAAAGTTTATTTAAAAAAGTTTAGTCCAAAAGCACTTAGAGTAATCAAAACCAACAAAGCTCCTGTAGTTTTAGATAAAAAGTTTGCATTAAAAGAGAAGGTATATGCTGACTTAGATTTAGAAACAATCCAGAAAAGAGCAAAAATGGTTAGAAATAGTGAAAATTTTTGTAAAAATATTCAAATCATTAATAGAGAGGCTGCTGAAGAAAAAGCTCAAACTCAAACCCAGGAAGATCTGTTACCTGAAGAAACTTTATATGAAAAATTCATTCCCAATAAAGACACCCAATTATTTAAAACTTGGCATAGTTCTTCTTGGGAAGATAAATTAAGAATGTTGGATAAGTTTCAAGATAAAAGATGTAGTTGGTTTGGGCAAAAAATTATTTATCAAGAAGCACCGTATATTTTGCCACCAGATTTATATAAAAATATAAAAAGTGAAATTGCTAGACGAATTTTAAGCAAAAATAGAGAAAAGTGGCAAACTATAGGAATGGCCTATCAAGAAATTGATACCTTAAGAGATCAAGCATCAAATCGAGATGATGAAGAGGAACTAAAAAAATTAGATGAAATAAATGAATTTATTATGTCTATAGAAAAAAAATATGAAATTGCCTAGTTGACTTTAAGGCTCTAATTAATAGAAAGGAAATATGCTTACAAATTTTAAAGACGAAGATTTTGATACTAAAATTAAAAATGAAGATGTTTCAGTCATCCAGTTTTCAGCTGAGTGGTGTGGTCCATGTAAGGCACTAAAACCAGTAATGGATAAGTTATCTGATGAATATAAAGATAAGGCTGGTTTCTATTATGCTGATGTTGAAGATGGTGGAATAAATACCGGAAGTGCAGCAGGTATCAGAGGTGTTCCAACAGTTATTATCTATAAAAAAGGCGTTGAAGTAGATAGAAAAGTTGGTGGAGTTCCCGAAAGTCACATGAAGGAATTTTTAGATAAAAATATCTAATTTAAATTTAAAACTTCACCGGCAAGATATAACGATCCAGTAATCAGGATTATATCGTTTTCTTTTACCGGGATTGACTTTATAGCATCTTCTATACTTTCCTTATAATTTATATTTGAAAAGCCGTTTAGCTTATCTTTAAGTTCTCCTCCTTTAATTGAATTAGGTTGATTAGGTATATCTATTGTAGTCAATGTAGAGATATCCTTAAAGAAACTCATATATTCATTATGATCTTTATTAGCCATCATTCCAAGAATGATGTGTTTATTGCAATCTAAACTTTCCAAGTATTCATTTAAAACTTTTGCTCCCAATGGGTTATGAGATCCATCAACATAAAGTTTGTGATCTTTTACAAGCTCTTTAAGTTTTCCAGATTTAATTTCTTGTAATCTTGCAACACAATTTATTTTTAAAATACCTTTTTTAATGTGGTCATCTTTAATTTTTAAGTCTTTCAAAATTCTTAGGGTCGCAATTGCTGTTGAGACATTTTCTAATTGAAATTGACCTTTAACATTTGGCATAGGTAATTTTATTCCCCCAAATTGATCTTCATAATAAAAGAAGTCATTTTCTTGCATTGTAAAACTATAATTTTCATTATGGAAAAACTTATTTGATCTATTATTTGAAATTGTTTTTTTAATATTTTCTTTAATTTTATTAGTACTTTGTTTTGCAACTATAATATTTGAGTTTAATAAGCTTGATGTTTTCTCAAAAATAATTTTTTCAACAGTTTGTTCATTTTCAGGTAGCCAATCTAAATGATCAAGGCCAATAGATGTTACAACGCTAGCAAGGTTATTTTTTAAGATATTAGTAGCGTCAAATCTAAAGAATAATCCACTTTCAATTAAATTGATATTATTTGGGTATTGAGATGCTTTTAAAAAATAGGCTGCAGTCAGTATTTCAAAAAAAGTAATTGGTTCACCATTGTTAGCTTCCTCAACTTCTTCAAGTAAATTTGCCAAATCTTCATCATTCAATTCTTCATTATTAAAAACAAACCTTTCATTGATACTTTTGATATGAGGACTAGTGTAGATATTACAATTGAAATTTGCTTCCTTTAAAATAGAAAACATTGCTTGGATAGTTGAGTACTTTCCATTAGTACCAACAATTGAAATTGCTTTGATTTTATCTTGAGGGTTGCCTAATTTTTTGCAGAGACTTTGAATACGATCTAGACTTAAATCTATTTCTTTAGGATGCAGCTCTTGTAAGCGACTGACTATCTTCTGAAGTTTCATTTTGTTCAGCACTTATATCAGAATTTTTCTTTAACAATATTGATAATAAGGTTCCAATTTTAGATGCAAGATCTTTACGCTCAACAATTAAATCGACAAAACCAGTTTTTTCAACATATTCACTTTTTTGGAAACCTTCTGGAAGTTCTTCTTTAACAGTTCCTTGTATTACTCTTGCACCTGCAAATGCAATTAAAGCTCCTGGTTCTGCAATATGAATATCACCTAACATAGCGTATGATGCGGTAATACCCCCTGCAGTAGGATCAGTGATACAAACTAAATAAGGAAGACCGTTTTTCTTTAATTCATTAATTGCAAGTGTTGTTCTTGTCATTTGAGATAAAGAAATTAAACTTTCCATCATTCTCATTCCTCCACCAGCGCTAATACATAAAAAAGGTGTTTGATTTTCTATCGCATGCTGTATTCCATATAAAAAAGCTTCACCTTCTGCTGCTGCCATTGAGGCTCCTAAAAAATCAAAATCAGAAGCTACAGCGGTAATTTTAATATTATTTATAGTTCCAGAAGCAACCATCATTCCACATTCTAATCCTGTTTTTTTTCGAGCACTTTTTAATCTTTCTTTATAAGGTTTAGAGTCTGTCCAATTTAGTGGATCATCTTTTGGTATTGGTGTTTTAAAAATCTCGTAATTGTTTTTTCCAAACAATATATCAAATCTTTGATGAGGTTTTATTCTATGATGACGTTTACAATCAGGACATACCCACAAGTTTTCCTCTAAATCCTTTTTTAAAATTGGACCCTTACAACATGATGTCCAGTCACTTTTTGCAATATCTTCTTTCGTAGCTCTTTCACGTATAGCAGTTTTAATTTTTTCACCTGCTTTAATAATTTTAGTTATCCAATTCATTGAATTTTATTTTTTAATCTCTTTACGATATTAGTAACATTTGTGACAGCATTTTGTCTCTTTTTAATAGATTTGGAGATTTCTTTACAAATTGCACTACCAACCACCAAACCATCAGCTTTTTTAAGAGATTGAATGGTTTTTTCTGTAATTCCAAAACCAATAACTACATTTTTTGATTTATTATGTTTTTTTATTTTGTTGTATTTTTCTAATATTTTCTTTGGGGACACTTTAAGCTTTCCACCTGTGGTCGACAACATGCTTATGTAATAAATCATATCATGAGAGTCTTTTATTATTTTTTTTAGTCTTATCTGAGAAGTAGTTGGTGAAACCAATTGAATAAAATTAATTCCTTTTTTTTTGCATTTTGATGCAAAATTTTTATTTTCAGGATAAGGTAAATCAACAACTATTAAACCATCAACTTTTGATTTTTTGCATTTTTCTAAAAATTTATTTTCATTATATTGATAGATCATATTGTAATAGCCCATCAGTATAATTGGTTTATTTTTTTTTATTTTTTTAAAATTTTTTGCAATTGAAAATACATCATTAATTTTAATACCATTTTTAATTGCTCGGTAAGCACTTGTCTGTATTTGCCCTCCATCAGCTATTGGTGTGTTGTGTGGAAAACCTAATTCACAAATATCTGCGTAATTTGAAATTGATTTTAATATTTCTAAAGATTTTTTTTTAGTATTGTCTCCAGCTACCGTATATGTCAGTAAAGCTGGTCTATTCTCTTTTTTCACAGCTGAGAAAGTTTTACTGATTAATGAATTCATTAATTTTTACCCAGTCTTTCTCTTAAGATATCCCTATCTTTTTTAGCATCACCACAAGAGTTAACTATTATTATGGTATCTTTACTTAATCTTGGAGCAATTTTTATCGCTTCAGCAAATGCATGACTAGGTTCTAAACTTGGATTAAGTTTTTCAAATTTAGTTACCATCACATGTGCTTTAAGTGCTTCTTCATCAGTTGCATAAGTGTATCTAGCTCGTTTTGTATCTTTTAAAAAACAATGTATTGGACTGACACCTGGGTAATCCAACCCAGCACTAATTGACTCTGTATCATTAATTTGACCTTCATTGTTCTGACAAACATAAGAAGCTGCACCATGTAAAATTCCAATTTTAGCATTTCTACTTAAAGGAGCGGCATGTAATTTTGATTTTTTTGGGCCTCCAGCCTCTACACCAACTAACTCTATTTGCGATTTGTTAAAATCTATAAATTCACTCCAAAAACCATATGCTGAACTTCCACCACCTACACAGTTAATTAATTTAATTTTTTTTGGAATTTTTTTAAATTCTTGTTTAATTTGTACTTTTAATTCTCTTGAAATTTGTGCTGTACTCCATCCACAAATTTTTACGAATATATTTGGACCTACTGTACTTCCAACACACATATGTGTAGTGTCGCAATTTGATACCCAATATCTCATACACTCACTGACTGCATCGACTAAGGTTTGACTTCCTGAATATACAGGAACTATTTCAGCACCATTTTTTCTCATAGCATCACAGTTTGGTTTTTGTCTCTTGATGTCTTTTGCGCCCATGAAAATTTTACATTTGAGACCAAATTTCTTCGCAGCCATACTTAACATTTTACCGGCATAGCCAGCACCGGTATCTCCTACTATGTATTTTTTTCCCATTGCTTTACAAATTAAAGCATGAACAGTTGCATTATAAATTTTATGAGCACCCCCATTGGCTTCAGATACTACTTTGGCCCATATTTGGGCACCACCTAAATGACTAGATAATTTATCCAATCTTACAAAAGATGTAGGTGATCCTATATAATTTTTAAAATAAAAATCTCTTTTTTTTAAAAATTGTTTATTATTTCTTAATTTTGAAAATTCTATTGTTAAGTCTTCTATAGGTTTTTTTAAAGTTTCAGGAATAAAACTTCCTCCAAATTTACCTCCCCAAAAACCGTAACGATCATGCTGGTCAATCAATGGAATTTTTTTTTTTATTTTCATTTTTTATTTTATTTAAATTGTTTAAAAAAATTTCTATTTTGCTTGTATCTTTTAATCCAGAAGTTTCCAGGCCTCCAGATAAATCTATAAAATCAGCAAATTTGTCATAGTTATTAAGATTATCATCAAATTTTATATTACCAGCTAACATTAACTTTTTGTTGAGTTTGATATTTTTAATTAGATCATGATCAAATCTCTCACTTTTTTCGTACCCTTTACTGTCAAACAAAAAAATATCTGTTACAGCAGAAAATAATTTATATTTATTGACATCAGACTTATTTTTTATTGTTAAGGCTGTAATAATTTTTTTGTGGTATCTCAGTTTAATTTTTTTGATTTCATCTGGACTACAGTCATACAATTGATAATAATCAAAAGGCAAATCTTTGATCTCCTCTAAAATTTTATTTTTTGGTTTTACTAAAACAGCAACAAATTTACTTTTATTTTTCTTAACATTTAACAATTTTTTTAAATCAGTGATTTGGACATATCTTGAGCTTTTCGGATAGTTACAAATAAAACCAATAAATTTAGGAGGATAAGTATGGTTAATTAGAAAATTTAAAATACTTATATCTGAAATGCCACAGATTTTACAATCTTTGATCATTGATTTAAATGATCTATAAGTCTTTTTGTATTATTTCTTATATTACCTTTTGTCAAAGATCTTCCAATAACGACTCCTGAAACTTTATTTTTAAATGCATTTTTAGGAGTCATAATTCTTATTTGATCATTGGAACTATCACCAGGCAATCTTATTCCTGGAGTTATTATTAATAAATTTTTGTACTTTCTACGAAGTATCAATGCCTCTTGAGCTGAACAAACTATACCATCACATCCTGATTTTTTTATCAATGCTGCTTGTTTTAAAACCAATTGTTTTACTTCTTTCGTATGACCTATTTCCCTTAAAGCTTTATTATTGAGACTTGTTAAAACTGTTACAGCTAATATTTTTAAATTTTTATTTACCATTTTAGACTTTTTTTTAACTGCTTTTAGCATTTCTAAACCACCATTAGCATGTACGGTTATATATTTGCATTTTTTTAAATCTTTTAAGCTATTGATAGCCGACAAAGCTGTTTGAGGAATATCATTTATTTTTAAATCCAGCCAAAAATCAGATTTAAATTTTTCTAAAAATTTTCTTCCATTTTTTGAGCAAAAAAACTGAAGACCAAACTTGGGAATTATTTTAAGCTTATTTGTTTTAGTTTGACTTATTATTTTTTTTATTTGATTTAAATTCGAAGTATCACATGCAACAAAAATATTTCTATTCTTCATTATTATTTAATTTTTTAAACAAGTCTTTTGACATTTTAAAGTGAATTGTTTTTTTTTCTGGTGTATTAACTTTTTCACCAGTTTTTGGATTTCTTGATATTCTCGCTTTTTGAATATTTGTGGAAAAAACTCCAAAACCTCTTAGTTCGACTCTATCACCTCTTTTTAGGGCTCTTTTAATTTCTTCAAGAATGATATTTGTAAATTTTTCTAAATCTTTTTTTAAGAAATTTGGATAATTGTTTGAAAGTTGTTTTAAAAGCTTGGATTTTACAATAGCCAATTTAGATCTTCCTAAATTAATCTTTTTTGTCTTCTTTTTTCTTTAGATCCTCAGATAAAGATGAAAATGGAAGGTTTTTACCAGAACCTTCAGATCCATATTTTTCTAAAGCCTCTTTTTTTTCAATTTCTTCTAAAAGCTTAATACTCAAAGAAACTTTTCTTTTGTTTAAATCAAGTTCTGCAATAGCACAATCTAGTTTTTCTCCACCTGTCCATCTGCTAGGTCTTGCATCTGCTGCGTTGATTGCAATTGCTGATTTTTTAATTTGAAAATCCATTTCACAACCTTCTGGTCGGACTATCAAACCTTTATTGTCAGTAGTTACAACCTTAACTGTTATTGTTTGATTTTTATTCTTGTTTTTGAACCAGTCAAAAGGATCAGGCTGAGTTTGTCTTAATCCAACTCTAACTTTTTGTTCAGATACTTTTATTTCTAGAATTTTTACTTTTAATTTGTCACCTTTTTTATATTTTACAAGTTCTTCTTCACCATTATTTAGGTACGTAAGATCATTGCAGTGTAAAAACGCATCTATTTCTAAATTCTCTATTTTTACAAACAAAGAATACTCATTTTTACTTACAACCTCACTATCTACCACTGAGTTTACAGGAAATTTTTTCTCCAAAGTTTCGAATGGATTTTCTTGAGTAAGTCTATGTGAGATCGCAACTCTCCTTTTTTCTTTATCTATTTCTGTAATTACACATTCTATTTCATCTCCAACTTTAAACATTTTTTTGGCTGATATATTTTTTTTAGTCCAGCTTAGTTCACTTGAGTGTAGAAGTGTTGTAAGTCCTGGTTCTAACTCACAAAACGCACCAAAATCCATAAGTTTAACAACTTTTACTTTATAAACTTTATTTAATTCGTAATTTTCAATGTGTTCAAAAGGATCGGGAGATAACTGTTTTACAGAGCATCCAACTTGAAGTTTTTCTGTATCAACACTTATAACTTTCAAATCGTGTTTTTCTCCTATATTAAAAACTTCATCAGGATGATTAACTCTTGAATATGATATTTCTTGAAGGTGCACTAGAACATCTAATTCCCCATTTACATTAAAGAAGCAACCAAATGAGCTATAGCCTTTTACTTCAGCACCTTTAATTATGTCTCCAACTTTATATTTTTCAATAATTTTTGCTTTATCCTCTTTTTTAAATGATGAAATAATTTCTCTTCTTGAAACGCATGCATTTCCTCTAATTTTATCCAATTTAATTAGTGCAAATTTTTGAGGTTCATTCATTAAATGACTTATGTCTTTTAAAGGTTTATCACTTATCTGAGATCCTGGTAAAAACATTAAAGACCCCGTTTCTATATGTTCAACAATACATCCTCCTTTACATTTTGATGTAATTTTTCCCATAATTGGCTCATTTTTCTCGTAAGCCTCTACTAATTTGTCCCAACCCTTAATTTTCTGCGCTTTGCTTGCAGAAACTAAAACTTCACCATGTTTATCCTCAATTTTTTCTAGAAGAACTGAAATCGTTTCGCCTATCTTAATTTTTTCAGATAGTCCCATGCTTTTTAGCTCGTTTATATCTAAAACTGGTTCGGATTTTAAACCTTCCACAAAAAGAAATACAAATTTTTCGGTAATTTTATTTATTTTACCTTCAATAATCTTTCCTTCTTCTATTTGAACTTTTGATAATTGGCTGTTAAGTAATTTTTCAAATTCTTGTGATGCTGGATTTGATAAGTCTTTGTAAATTTCCATTAATTATATAATTTCCTGTCTATAATTTTTTTTATTTTTAAAAAACATGCCCTTTTAGTAAGGTTTGTCGTATTAATCAATAGTGAATCTTTTGTTTTCTTTAGAGGTGAAATTTTTCTTTTGAAGTCATTTTTATCGCGTTTTTTGATGCTTTTTAGCACTTCTGTGTAAGAGATTTTTTTATTTAATTTTTTAAGCTCTTTAAATCGTCTTTTAGCTCTAGTCTTAATATTTGCAGTTATATAAAATTTAAAGTCTGCGTCTGGTACAATTTTGTATGTAATATCTCTTCCATCAAGGCATGAACCTTTATATTTTTTTGGTGGATTATAGGCAAAATCTAATTGAAAATTATGAACTATTTTTCTTAAATTTTTTATTTTTGAAATTAGTGAGGCTTCAATACCAACTTGATCTGATAGTAAAAATTTATTTGATAGATAATTAATTTTTAAAGACTTAATTTTAGATCTTATATAATTTTGATTATATTTTTTTGGAAATTTTAATTTATGATATGCAATATATCTATAAATTTTCCCTGTATCCAGATAATAAAGCTTATAATGTTTAGATATTGCTTTTGCCAACGTCCCAGCACCAGCTGCGGCAGGTGAATCTATAGCAATTTTTAAAATATTTTTTCTTTTAATTATTTTCATTTAAATTTTTGATCAATTTTAAAAAATTTGGAAAAGATGAATTAATAGAATCTTTATCATAAATTTTCCATTTTCCACCAAAAGTTAATGCCGCAATAACACTAGTCATAAAAACTCTGTGATCTTTTAGGTAATTTTTAATAATAATTTTTTTTTTGATATTAAGGTTTGGATTTCCAAATATTTGAATAGAGTTATTAGTTTTAATAGTTTTGACTCCCATTGAATTTAATATTTTTGCACCCCAATCTAATCGCGGGCTTTCTTTGTGGTTTAATTCCGACAGATCTTTAAATTTTGAAATACCTTTGGCCCTAGCAGCAATTAAAAAAATTATTAAAAATTCATCTATTGCTGAAGAGTTTAAATTTGTCGGACAATTTATGGATTTAAAATTATTTACACTTTTTATTTTAATATCTGCGATTTTTTCTCCTTTATATTTTTTTATATTTGAAAAGGTAATTTTAGACCCCATCATATTAAGAATATCTATTACTCCGGTTCTAGAAGGATTAATATTTACATTTTTTATTGTCATTTGAGAGTTTTTACTTAAAAGTGTTAAAACAATAAAAAATGCACTAGAGCTTATATCGGATGGTATATTATAATTTAATGGCTTTATTTTTTTAGCTTTTTTTATCTCTATGTAGTCGTATTTTTTTTTGCTCTTTAACTTTATTGGTAAATTTAAATATCTACATAAAATCTCTGTATGATTTCTAGATTTTTTTGCTTTTATAAAAGTTGTGCCATTTGCTCTAAGCCCTGCAAAAATTATACTACTTTTGCATTGTGCCGAACCTTTTTTTTCAAAATAACTAATAGGTTTGAGAAATTTTGAACCTTGTATTTCAAGTGGTAAAAACTTTTTATTTTTAAGTTTAAAGGATGCTCCAAATTTTTCTAATGGTTTTGTTACCCTTTTAAAATCTCTTTTAGAAAGACTTTTATCTCCAATAATTTTAATTTTATTTTCTGCATTAATTAATAGACCAAGTATAAGACGACCTAAAGTTCCAGAATTTTTGGCATTGATTGTTATATTTTTTTTATATTTATAGCCATCAATACCCCTTCCATAAATAATACATTTATCTTTTTTAAATTCTGATTTAATACCAAGTTTTTTTATAGCATTTATTGCAGCCAACACATCTTCAGATTTTAAAAGATTTTTAGATTCGGATTTTCCATTTGCTAAAGATGAAAATAAAATCCATCTTATACTTAAACTTTTGTCTCCACTAACTTCAATTTTTTTATTAAAACTATTAATTTTTTTTTTGATAGTGATAGAATTACTCATTGTTTTTTAATTAAACTTAAAACTATCACCAAAATAGGCGTTTTGAGCATCAATATCCTTTACTAAATTTGAAGGAGTATCTTGTGCAACGATCTTACAATTACTCAATATCATAGCCACATCTACGCATGCAAGTAAATCTCTAGCTTGGTGGTCACATATACAAATTGTTATTTGATTTTCTTGTTGTAATTTTACGATTATTTCTTGTAACATTTTAATTGTTAGTACATCTAATGCAGCAAAACATTCATCTAATAATAAGACTCTTGGTTCACTTAAAAGCGACAAGGCAATGACCAATTTTTTTTTCTGCCCTCCTGATAAAAATTTTGCTTTAATATTTTTTATATTCTCTAATTCGAATCTAGATAATAAGTAATTTACTCTGTCTCTTATTAAATTTTTATCATTTATTACTATTTCACCAATTGCCTTCAGGTTATCCTGTAATGTTAAATCATTAAAGTATCCTCCGTACTGAGGAACATAACCAACTTTAAATTTTTTAGTTCTAAAATAAACAGGATATCCAGTTACATCCTCACCATTTATTTTTATTGTTCCTTGTTTTGGAGATATTAATCCTGTAATAAGATTAAATATTGTTGACTTTCCAACACCATTAGGGCCCAACATCCCAAATATTTGTCCCTCATTAATTTTGAAATTTATATTGTCTAAAATTAGTCTGTTACCATACGCTAAAGAAACATTCTCAAACTCAATTATTGTATTTTTTTTTTTGAAAGATTTGATCCTAAATTTTTTAATTATAGCCATTTTAGTTTTTGCTTTTAATATTTACTTTTTCATTAGCAGAATACATAAATACTTTTGTATCTTTTGTATTAATATCCATTTCTATCACATCAGCATTTAGAATATTTTCTTCATTCGTATAAATCACATTTCTAGATATAATCAAAGAATTTCTGTCAAATGAAAAGTCAAGATATTCACCAGTAATTTGATTTTTCTCATAGTTAATTTTAATATTTTCATTAAATATAGTGTCATAATTGTTAATATTATATTTTCCATAATTCGAGGTTATTGTAATTTTTTTTGAATTCTCTAAAATAATTAATGCTGATACATCTGTTAAATAAATAATATTAGTGTTTTGTAAATCTATCTCACCCTGTAAAGCATTAATTATATATTCATTACCCTTGGTATCTTTTGATGCATAATTGACGTTTTTTAAAATATTTGAGGAATAAGATTCTTCAATAATTTTTTCTGTTTTTTTTTTATTTTCTAATTTTTTTGCAAAAGTGAAAAAAAATATTACTAAAATTAAAGCTAAAGCAAAAATTATAAAAATTTTTATAATCTTTTCTCTTCCCATTTACGTGATATTTGACTGCAAAATATTATGTATATGAAGAATTCCTATTGTTTTATCCTTTTTTTTGTTTTGATGAACACATAAGGAGGTTATTTTTTTTAAATTCATCATAGATAAGGCCTTTGCAGCTAGATCATTTTTTTCAATACTTATAGGCTTTTTTGTCATAACTTCTTTAACAATTCTAGATTTTAGATCTATATTTTTTTGATTAAATCTTCTTATTTGTCCATCTGTTATTATTCCTACAGTTAAATTCCTTTTATTAGTAACAACAAGACATCCAAGTTTTTTTTTATTGAGTATTATTAAAGCATCTTTCATTTTTAAATTTTCTTTTACAAAAGGAATTTTATCACCAGTTAACATTATATCTTCAACTGTTTTTAATTGAGCACCCAAACTACCTGCGGGATGTATCTTTTTAAAATCTAATTTATTAAATTTTTTATGTTTCATTGCTGATATTGCCAATGCATCACCTAAAGCTAACTGTGCAGTTGTGCTGGATGTTGGAACTATTCCCTCAGACTCAATTACTTGAGGTAGTAATAATTTGATATCTGATGCTTTATATAAAATAGAATTTTGTTTAGATACAATACCAATAAGTAAAATTTTATTTCTATTTGCAAATTGTATAATATTTCTTAGCTCTTTAGTCTGTCCTGAATTACTTATTAAAATTAATATATCTTTTTTTGATATGCTTCCTAGATCACCATGTGATGAGTCACTTGCAGAGAGATAGAAAGAGGGGGAGCCTACAGACGAAAGTGTCGCGGCAATTTTAGATGCTATAATTCCACTTTTACCTACTCCACATAAAATTATTTTTGACTGACATTTTGAAATTTCTAATACAGCTTTATTAAATGAGTCATTTAAATTTTTTTTTAATTTTTCTAAAGCTTTAATTTCAAGATTAATTACTTCTTTTGCTATTTTAATAAATTTCTTATTTTTCATTAATGTGCCCAAATATCATCTTTAAATAAAGCCAAATCAAGATCAACTCTAGTTTTTAAAAAATTAAGACAATCTTTATATAATTTAATTCTATTTTCTCTTTTAAGTATATTATCAAGCTCCTCATGTATTTTATGTAAATATATAACATCATTTGCGCAATATTTAAGTTGAGCTGGTGAAAGTTCTCCACCGAAATCTGAATTTTGAAATTGTTTACTAATGTCTATATTAATAAATTCTTTTATTAAAGTTTTTAAAGAATGATTATCTGAATAAGATCTTGCAAGCTTTGATGCTATTTTTGTATCAAGTATATTATTTGTTTCAGTTTTCAGATAATACTTAATATGAGCTAAATCTGCTCTGCCATAATGGAAAATCTTGATTATATTTTTATCATCTAACAGCTTTACTAAGTTAGGTGCATTATAATTCTTTCTATCAAATTGAACAATGTGTGCATCAGATCTTCCTGATGAAATTTGAATTAAACATAGTGGATCACGTCTGACATTTAGACCCATAAACTCACCATCTACGGCAATTATATTGCCTAAATTTAAATCTTCTGGTAGATCGTTTTTATATAGTTGAATATTATTACTCATTTTAAAACATATATATATGAAAGCAAAAAATTGTCTAATTTTTGGTGGCAGTGGCCAAATAGGTAAAAACTTAATAAGAAAACTCACAAAAAATAATTTTAAAGTTACTGTTGTTACAAGAAATTTGCATCAAAAAAGCTATATTGTTAAAACTCAAGCCAATGTTGGCTATATTGATGTTGTTGAGTCCAATATTTTCGATGAAAATAAAATTAGAAATCTTTTCAAAAAAGCTGATATTTGTATAAACCTAATAGGTATTTTATTTGAGCAAAAAAAAGGAAATACTTTTCAAAATATTCATTCTGTTTTCCCTTCTTTGTTGGCTAAACTTTCAAAAGAGTATGGTTTAAAACATTTTATTCATCTTTCGGCATTAGGTATAAATAAAGCAACTGATTCAAATTATGCAAAAACCAAACTTGAAGGTGAGGATAAAGTATTAAAAAATTTTCCACTTGCTACAATTTTAAGACCATCAATTGTTTACTCAGTAGATGATAATTTTACTACTAATTTTATGACATTGCTAAATAGACTTCCTTTTTTCCCAATTTACTACAATGGAGTCACTAAATTTGCGCCCATTCATTGTTCCGACCTAACAGATGTTATCTATAATATCATTTCTAAAAATACTTACCCTAAGATCATAGAATGTGTGGGTCCAGAAATAATAACTTTTAAAGAAATTATACAAAGATTGCTAATTTTGATAGATAAGAAAAGACTTTTATTACCTATGCCTTTACCAGTAGCTAATATAACAGCAAGGTTTTTTGAGATTTTTCCCAAACCACTAATAACAAAAGATCAATTGAGGCTTTTAAAATATGATAATATTTCATCAGGTAAGTACAAAACAAATTTTGACATTGGTATTCCTAGCTTAAGATATTTTGATGATGAAGTTAAAAAATATTGTTTTATGTGGAAAGAAGGTGGTCAATTTTCTACAGAAAAATATCAGAACGAAAAGATTGAAAATTAGATATATTAAGCTGATTGAATTTTTTTTTCTATGAATTCAGGAACCTCATCTTTTTCATTAGCTTCTTCTTTTTTACCTTTTGGTTGATAAGCATAAAGCAGATGAAGTTTACAATAAGAGAAATCTTTAAGTGAGGATCTACCGCAAAAGTAAAATGATTTTTCATCTGGATGTCCTATTGGCCACTTACAAGAATTCTCATCAAGTTCTTCCAATTGTTTCGGATTTTCTGGTTCAAAATCCTTTTCTATTATTAAAGATTTAAACTTATTTCTTCTACCTCTTTTTGTTTTTATATTTTTATTTTCATTAGTATTTTCAAAGTTTTGGTTAGATGTAGCTGTTCGGGTTTTAATTTTTGCAGATAAATTAAGTCTATGTGCTTTACCAATAACTGCATTTCTTGTTATTCCTCCAAGAATTTCAGCAATTTGACTCGCGGTGTTTCCTTTACCCCATAATTCTTTTAATTTATCAACTTTTTCTTCAGTCCAACTCATTTATCTATATCTTGTATATTGTTTTAATAAACTAACAATATACTGATATAAATTTAAATGAAACAATCAAAATATCAGAGTTATCAACAAATATTTCTTTTTTTTTGTTTAATCTCTTTTCAATCATAACTTGTATCTAATAAGTAAAATTTATAAAAACAAAGAAATTTTATGAGTAACTTAGCAAAAAATTATAATAGGAAAAAAATTTCATTTAAGTATGGAAAGGGAAGTTACCTTTTTTCTTCAGATGGAAAAAAATACTTGGACATGCTCTCTGGTATAGCTGTAAACTCATTAGGTCATGCTCATCCAACATTAGTAAAAACTCTAAGATACCAATCAAAAAAACTTTGGCATGTTTCTAATGCATTTCAAATACCTGAAGGTGAACGTTTAGCAAAAAAGTTATGTAAAAAAACATTTGCTGATTATGTAATCTTCCAAAATTCTGGGGCAGAGGCCACTGAGGCAGCAATAAAGGTAGCTAGAAGATATTTTTATTCTATCGGAAAACCAAATAAAACCAGAATTTTGTGCATTAAAAATTCTTTTCATGGAAGAACTTTGGCTACAATTTTTGCTAGTGGATCAAAGAAAATGACAGAAGGATTTGGACATGTAGGTGGTTTTGACCATTTTAAATTTGGAGATCATAAGTCTATTGAAAAAAAAATTACAAAAAATACAGCAGCAATAATGGTTGAAACTATTCTAGGAGAAGGTGGCATTAAAGTAATACCAGACTGGTGTTTGCAAGAATTAAGAAAATTATGTGATAAGAAAAAACTGTTATTAATTCTAGATGAGGTACAATGTGGAATAGGGAGATCTGGAGATTTTTTTGCTTTTGAAAAATCTAAGGTAAAACCAGATATAGTTCCAATAGCCAAAGGTATAGGTGGTGGATTTCCTATTGGAGCAGTTTTAATGAATAAAAAAGTTGCTAAAGCTATGACACCAGGTACGCATGGCTCAACTTTTGGAGGTAATCCTTTAGCTATGGCTGTTGGAAACAGTGTGATTGATATAGTTTCGAACAAGAAATTTCTTGATAATGTAAAAAAATCCTCAGAATATTTTTTTTCAAATTTAAATAAGATAAAGAAAAAATATCCATATGTCATAAAGGAAATAAGAGGGAAAGGTTTATTAATTGGTATACAGCTTTATACCGATCAAACAAAATTTATTAAAAAACTTATGGATAACAGACTGCTAACTATACGTGCAGCAGAAAATGTTGTTCGTATTTTACCAGCTTTAAATGTCAAAAAAAAAGAAATAGATTTAGCATTAAAAATTATTGATAAAGTTTGCTCAGAAATAAAATAAAATGAAACATTTTACAAACCTAAAAGATATTTCGGCTAAAGATTTAAGAAAGATTATTACTGACGCTAAAAAAAGAAAAAGCTCAAGAAAAAAACTAAGTACACTAGAGATTGACAAGGGAGCACCCTTAAAAGGAAAATTATTAATTCAAATGTTTGAAAAATCTAGTTTACGAACAAGATTAAGCTTTTATTTGGCTATAAAACAATTGGGTGGTGGAACTTTGACCTTGAGATCTAACGAACTTCATCTGGGTCAAGGAGGAGAAAGCATTGCTGATACAGCAAAAATTCTCTCTACTTACGGAGATGGGTTTATGCTTAGAACTGATAGTGATAAAAAGGTTGAAAAATTTAAAAAATATTTATCAATACCTGTAATTAATGGATTAAGTCCTTCATCTCATCCAACCCAGGTTTTATCTGATGTTTTTACGGTAGAGGAAATTAAGAAGAAACCAATTTCTAATTTAAATGTTTGTTGGATAGGAGACGCCAACAATGTTTTGGATAGTTTAATAGCTGCGTCTGTAAAATTTTCTTTCAAACTAAATATTGGTTGTCCAAAAAAATTTGAACCAGGAAATGATGTAAGAAATTGGGTTAAAAAAAATAATAAAAAAATTTACATATATAATGATCCTAAAAAAGCAGTATCTGATGCAGATGTAATTTTTTCTGATAAAGTTATTTCTTTAAATGATAAAGTTAAAAAGAAAAAAAAAAAACAAGAATTTAAAAAATTTAAAATTAACAAAAAATTAATGAGTTATGCCAAAAAAAAATGTATTTTTTTACATTGCTTGCCTAGAGGCGATGAAGTAAGTGATGATGTTTTCTTAGGTAAAAAATCTCATGTATGGCAACAGGCACTTAATAGAGTTCACGTACAGAAAAGTATTCTATTATATTGTTTTGGAAAATTAAGGTAGTGGCAAAGGGCTATCTGAATTCTCATTCAAATACTTTATTACAGAAGCTCGATCTTTTTCTTTTCTAAGACCAGCGTAAGCCATCTTTGTTCCCTTAATCCATTTAGCAGGTTTAATTAAAAATCCATTCAGTTCTTCAAAAGTCCAATTTTTTTCATATGCTGCTAATGCTTTAGAATATTTATAATCTTCAATTCCTCCAACTTTTCTTCCTACAACATTATATAAAGCAGGTCCTATCGCATTCTTTCCACCCTTGACTATGGAATGACAAGCCGCACATTTTTTAAAAACCTTCTCACCATGTGCAATATCCCCCATTGCCATTAATGCTGATATGTCAACTTCGTCTGATGCTGAATTTGAGCTAGTTGTGGATACAGTGGTAGCAGTTTCTACCTCAACTAAATAACCAGGTGTTTCAGGTTTTTCTACATGGAATATAACATCAGACAATTTTCCAATACCAATAACAAGTAAGGCAACCATTAAAACTGCAGCAACTATTTTGTTTATTTCAAAAGAATCCATTTTTTCTAAATTTTGTAGTGAACGTATAACATGATAAATTAAAAAAAAGTTAAAATTTAATGTATAAATTTGCCTCTATACTTGTTTAATGAGTATAATAATTTGAAAATATAATGAAAACTTTAGTAATTATACCTTCTAGAATGTCCGCAACTAGGCTTCCTGGAAAACCTTTGTTAAAAATAAATGGTTTATCAATTATTTCACATGTTACTAAAAGAGCAGAAGAGGCCAACATTGGAGATGTGATTGTAGCTACTGAGGACCAGGAAATAGTTGATGATGTTAAGAGAAATGGTTTTAATGCTATTTTAACTAGCAATCAACACAAGACAGGGACAGATAGAATTCACGAGGCTCTTAAAAAAACAAACATCAGAGATGTTGATTTTATTATGAATTTACAAGGTGATGAACCAGCAATCGACATTGATGACATAAAAAGTTTGAATAAAAAAATGGCAAAAAATTATTCTAATTTAGGAACTCTTGCCGCAACAATTAAAGAAAATAAAAACCTTAAAAATAAAAATATTGTTAAAGTTGTTACAGAAAAAAAGTTGGAAGACCATCAATTTCCAAGAGCAATATCCTTTTCAAGAATATCCAATTATATGGATAATATTTATCATCATATTGGAATTTATTGTTATTCAAAAGAATGTCTTGAAAAATTTGTTCATCTGCATCAATCTAAAAATGAAATAGAAAATCGGTTAGAGCAATTAAGAGCGTTAGATAATAATATTGACATAAATGTTTCCCTAGCTAAATCTTCTCCAATAGGAGTAGATACTGAGGAAGATTTTCTAGCCTTAAAAAAAATAATGGAATATAAGAATTGATGAGTAAAATTTATTTTCAAGGAACCTTTGGAGCATATTCACATTTAGCAGCTCTTTCAATCGATCCTAAAGCAGAAATATTACCTTGTAAAACTTTTGATGAATGTTTTAATAGAGCTTCAGAAGAACCTGAAAGCAGAATAATAATACCAGAGTCAAATAGAATTACTGGGAATATCGGTATTGAGTACTTGATTTTTAAACATAGGCTCAACATATACAAAGAACACTTTCAAAAAATTGAGCATAATTTATTGGGACAACCTGGTACAAAATTAAAAGATATTAAAGAGGTATATTCTCATGCACAAGGACTGTCCCAATGTTCAAATTTTATTAAAAATAACAATTTAACAGAACATATTAGAGCAGATACAGCGGGATCTGCAGAAATGATCTCTAAAACAAAAAATGAAAAGCAATCAGCTATAGCATCTTCTTTGAGTGCTGAAATATATGGATTAGAAGTAATTAAAAAAAATATTGAAAATGAAGGTGGAAATTTAACAAGGTTCTTAGTTATGGGAAAAAATATTTCTCAACCAGAATTTAAAGACAAAACTTATATTACTTCTTTTTTATTTAAATTAAAAAGTAAACCAGCAGCACTTTATCAGTCTTTAGGTGGGTTTGCTATCAACGGTGTAAATTTAACTAAACTGCAAAGTTATCCAGAAAAAAATAGTTTCGACTCTTATTTTTTCTTATGTGATTTAGATGGACATATAGAGGATCCAAAAGTTCAAAAATCTCTTGAAGAGCTGGGCCTACATTGTGAGGATTTTCACGTTCTAGGTGTTTTTGAAGCTGATAGTTTGAGACAAAATAAATAATAATCTTTTATTGTGGATTAGAAATTTTAACTGCTATAATAGATCTGGAGGCTAGAGGTGAATGCTGCTTGAACCCGACCAGATCTTAACGGAAGCAGTCGTAGAGACAGTTATTCAGGTTCTAGTCTCCTTATTAAATATATGAATAATAACTCAAAAGTATTAGCATTAAAATACAGACCACAAACTTTTGATGATCTTATTGGTCAAGAGTTTGTTGTAGAAACTATTACTAATTCTATTAAAGCTGACAAAATACCAAACGCATATTTATTCACTGGAATAAGGGGAATTGGAAAAACCACAACAGCAAGAATTGTTGCAAAAGCACTCAATTGTTCAAATGGTATCAATAATTTATGTAAAGAAAACTTTTGTGAAAGCTGTAAATCCATAAGTGAGTCTAGCCATATAGACGTGCTTGAAATGGATGCAGCAAGCAAAACTGGTGTAGATGACGTGAGAGATTTGATCGAATTTTCAAGATATGGGCCGACTTCAGCAAAATATAAAATTTTCATTATAGATGAAGTACATATGTTAAGTAAGCAAGCATTTAATGCTTTACTAAAAACTTTAGAAGAACCACCACAATATCTAAAATTTATTTTTGCAACTACTGAAATTAAAAAAATTCCAATTACAGTAGTATCTAGATGTCAAAGATTTGATCTATCCAGAATTAAATCCTCAGAATTATTAGAGTTTATTAAAAAAATTAAGGACAAGGAAAATGGAGAAATAAGCGAAGATGCTTTAAAGCTTATAGTAAAAATTTCTGAGGGCTCTGTTAGAGATTCTTTATCATTGCTGGATAGAGCATTATTAAGTTTAGATGAAGGAAAAGAATTAGACTTAAATTCAGCTCAGAAAATTTTTGGGTATTTTGATAAATCTCAATTAATTGATTTGTTTGAGTTAATTTTAAAAGGTGAAGAAACAAAAGTAATAAATATTTATAGAAAAATTTATGACCAAGGTGTTGAACCAAAAGTTTTTATTAATGATTTTTTAGAGTTACTTTATTACTTTAAAAATATTAATTCTTTAACTTTAGAAAGTACAAACTTTTCATTAAACGATGAAGAATTTTCTAAAATTAAAAATTTATCAAATCAAATAGATTCAGAGGTATTAATATTATTCTGGCAATTCGCTATCTCCTCTCTCGAAGAGATAGACGTAGTTTCTAATCAACACCTTTCAATTGAGATGTTCTTAATAAGACTAATGCATTTAAGTTCTGTAAAATCTGAAAATAAAATTGAAAATGCTGCGGCTGACTTAAAGAGTGAAAATTTAAATAAGAATACAGAAACTGAATTAACTTCCAAAACAATAAATCAAATTAAGAATGTTACACAGGAAGAAAAAACCAAACCAGAAGTCCAAACAGAAATCAAAGCAGAACGTAAAATCAATATAAATGCATTCGAGGATTTAATCGAAATCTGTGCAAAAAAAAAAGAGATTAAACTGAAATATGAGTTAGAAAAAAACGTTAATCTTGTAAAATTTGAACAAAATAGAATTGAAATATCTTTTAATGAAAGTTTAGACAAAGATTTTGTAAAAGATTTATCATCAAAACTTTTTCAATGGACCGGGGAAAGATGGATTATTACATTTAGTAAATTAAAGGGGCAAATGTCAGTAAAAGACAAACAAAAAAATGTTAGAAAACAATTAATTGATGAAATGAAAAATTCAGAAATATTTAAAAGTGTGATGGATAAATTTCCTGACGCAGAATTAATTGATGTAAATTTAAACAAAAATGGAGTTGATAATGACTGATTTTAGCAAAATTTTAGATAAAGCAAAAGAACTTGAGGCAAAAATGAAAGAAAGCCAACAAAAGATTAAGCAAATTAGAGTTGAGGGAGTTTCGGGCTCGAATTCTGTTAAGATAACTTTGGATGGAGAGGGAGAGATGCAAACAATAAAGTTATCTGATGAAATTATGAAAGAGGAGAAAACCATAATTGAAGATTTAATTGTTGCAGCACATAATAGTGCTAAATCTCAACTTAAATCAAAAACAACTGAGGAAATTTCAAAAGCAACTGGAGGTTTTGGAATTCCTGGTTTTAAATGGCCTTTATAGTAGATGCAAAACATCAGTGAGATAGAAGAATTAATTAAATTAATTTCAAAACTTCCTGGTTTAGGCCCCAAATCAGCAAAAAGAATTGTTTTAAAATTAATAAATAATCGTGACGAACTTGTAAAACCTATGGCAAATACATTGGCGCAAGTTTATAAAAATGTAGTTAGATGCAATTCATGTGGTACATTAAAGTCAAATTCAAATGGATGTCTAAATTGTGAGAATACAAAAGCAAAATATAATAAAATTTGTGTAGTAGAGGATATTGCAGACCAATGGTCGATTGAAAATTCAAATATCTTTCAGGGCTATTTTCATATTTTGGGTGGAACAATTTCTTCAGTTGGTCAAAGAAAAGAACATTTATTAATCAACTCATTAGTAGAAAGAGTTAACAGAGATAAAATCGAGGAGATAATTCTAGCAACTAGCGCAACTGTGGAAGGTCAAACAACTGCATACTACATTCAAGATAGTCTAAAAAATTTAGATGTTAAAATTACTAAATTAGCACAAGGTTTGCCAGTAGGAGGAGAGATTGAAAGTCTAGATGATGGGACTTTATTTTCTGCTTTTAAAAATCGATCTAATTTGGTTTCGAACTCAGATTAGATTTTTTTTTCAATCTATTTAAATGAAGTAATGGTTCGGTATAACCTGAAGGTTGTTCTTTGCCTTTAAACACTAAATCACATGCAGTTTGAAATGCTATAGAGTTTTCATAATCACCACTCATTTTAACATATAGCGGATCATCTTTATTCTGGTCGTCTACTATTTTTGCCATCTCTTTCATTATTTCAGTTACTTGTATTTTTGTTGTAATACCATGATGTATCCAGTTTGCTATATGCTGAGATGAAATTCTAAGAGTGGCCCTGTCTTCCATCAACCCTATGTTATTAATATCAGGTACTTTTGAACAACCTACACCTTGATCAACCCATCTTACAACATACCCTAATAAAGTTTGTGCAGAATTAGAAATTTCTTTATTTATATCTTCTACAGACCAATTAGGTCTGTCTGCTATTGGGATTGTTAGGAGATCATCAAGCTTAGCTGATTCTCTACCAATTAATTTTTTTTGTTCGTCAAAAATATTTATTTCATGATAATGTAAAGCATGTAACGCAGCTGCTGTTGGAGAAGGGACCCATGCGCAGTTTGCACCTGCTTTTAAGTGTCCTGTTTTTTGTTCCATCATATCTTTCATTTTATCAGGCATTGCCCACATTCCTTTTCCAATTTGAGCTTTACCAGAAAACCCACAACTTAAACCAATATCAACATTGTTGTTTTCGTATGCAGTAATCCATTTAGATGATTTCATATCACCTTTTTTAATCATAGGACCAGCTTCCATTGACGTATGCATTTCATCACCAGTTCTATCTAAGAATCCAGTATTAATAAAAAAAACTCTATTTTTAAGACTTCTAATACATTCTTTTAAATTTGCTGATGTTCTTCTCTCTTCATCCATAATACCAATCTTACAAGTGTACTTAGGTAAATTTAGTACTTCCTCAACTCTAGAAAAAATTAAATCTGTAAATGCTGTCTCGTCTGGACCATGCATTTTAGGTTTTACAATATAAACTGATCCAGTTCTTGAATTATTTTTATTTTTAATATCATGTAGAGCGGCTGCTGTAGTTATAAATGCATCCATAATACCTTCAGGTATTTCACTTCCATCACTCAATAAAATTGAAGGATTTGTCATAAGATGACCAACGTTTCTTACAAGCAAAAGGCTCCTACCATGTAACTTTAAACCTTTGCCATCTTTTGAGATATAACTTCTGTTTGGATTTAATTTTCTCTCAAACAATTTCCCTTCTTTTTCAAATTTTGACTTAAGGTCTCCTTTCATTAGACCTAGCCAATTTCTATAACAAATAATTTTATCTTCTGAGTCAACTGCTGCTACACTATCCTCATTATCACAAATTGTTGACACTGCAGATTCTAGTATAATATCACTAATACCTGCATGATCTTGTTGAGCAGCAAAAGCTCTTGATTCTTTTAGGATTTCAACATGTAAATTATTATTTTTTAAAATAATTGCAGATGGATAATCGCTTTCGCCTCTGTGCCCAACAAATTTATTTTCATCCTCCAAATCAAAAATATCAGCACCTTTTAAAACTTTTAATTTCCCATATTTTACTGCAAAACTCGTAATTTTATTCCAACTTAATCCTGCTAATGGAAAGTATTTATCTAAAAAATCTCTTCCATATTTTATAACCATTTCACCTCTTAAAGGGTCATACCGCTCAGATACGCTATCTTCAGACTGTTCAATTACATCTGTACCATAAAGACTATCATATAAACTCATCCATCTTGCATTTGCAGCATTTAATGCATACCTCGCATTCATTACAGGCACTACCAATTGTGGTCCAGCTATACTAGCGATTTCTTCATCAACATTTTCAGTTTCTATTTTAAAATCAGGTCCTTCATTTTTTAAATAACCAATTTCTAATAAAAATTTTTTGTACTGATCTGAATTAAATTCTTTACCTTTGTTTTTGATATGCCATTCATTTATTTTCTTCTGTAAATCTTCCCTTAATTTAATTAATTCTTTATTTTTTGGTACTAATTCATCAAGAGTTTTTTCTAGACCTAACCAAAAATTTTCTGAAGATACACTTGTATTTTTTAATAATTCATCATTTACAAAGTTTGATAGCTTTTTAGATACCTGAAGATTATTAATTTTAATGTATTTTTCTTGCATAGCACTTAATTTCGTACCCCATCTGTATTTTTGCCTGAGAGTTTTACTCCTTCGGCGGAAATCAATCACTTTCCAGAGTGTTATGCTTCAATCGGTCCTTTTGCCTGAGAGTTTCCGGGGTGGTTGCTCCTTCGGCGCTATAAATAGTCTCTCCCGATAATGAATTTGTATCTGTTAAATGATTTAAGTCAATTAATAAGAATTACACCTTATTTAATATCATTTTATTGCCTTTTTTGTATTTTAACCATCCTCTATAAATAAAATATGAAAAATTATCTAAATTTTGAAACAGAAATTAAAGATCTAGAAAACGAGCTAGAAAAATTGAAAGATCCTTACAACCAAGAGGGATTATCAGAAGTCGACACTCAAAAAATTTCAAGCACTCAAACAGAAATAGATGAAAAATTAAAAAATATTTATTCTAATCTAGATCCTTGGCAGACTACTATGGTTGCTCGCCATGAAGACAGACCAAAAGCAAAATTTTTTATTGATAATTTGTTTGACGACTTCATTACATTATCTGGGGACAGGTATTACGGAGAAGATAAATCAGTATTAACTGGATTTGCAAAGTTTAGTGGAAAATCTGTTTTAGTTATAGGCCAAGAAAAAGGAGAAGATCTAGATAGTAGAATAGAAAGAAATTTTGGAATGATGAGGCCAGAGGGTTATAGAAAAACTATTAGATTAATGAAGTTAGCAAACAAATTTAATATACCCATAATCTCTTTTATTGATACTCCAGGAGCATATCCAGGTGTAGGAGCTGAAGAGCGAGGTCAAGCCGAAGCAATTGCAAAATCAATTGAATGCTGTATGGAGCTTAAGGTTCCGACTATTGCAATAATCATAGGTGAGGGTGGATCTGGTGGAGCAATAGCATTGGCCTCATCAAACAAAGTTCTTATGCTAGAAAATGCTATTTACTCAGTAATATCCCCTGAGGGATGTGCAACTATTCTATGGAGAGATCCAAAAAAAATGCTTGATGCTGCAAAAGCCATGAAACTTTCAGCTAAAGATTTATTAAAATTAAAAGTCATTGATGAAATAATTGAAGAACCTTTAGGTGGTGCACACAGAGATAGAGATATTATTTTAAATAACGTGAGAGGAACTTTAACAAAAAATTTAAATTATTTTGATGAATTATCTTCTGAAGAAATAATGAATGAGAGAAAAAATAAATTTCTTAAAATTGGAAGAAACGATGGTTTTATGTCTAGTACCGAAGATGTAAGTACGTTAACTATTAAGAAAAATAACTTTGATAAAATTTTAAAATCAAAAAAAGTATTATCAGCAATTGTCGGTGGATTAATTTTAATTTCTTTGATTCTTATTTTAATTTAAATTTATAAAGCACCGTGACAATGCTTAAATTTTTTTCCAGATCCACAAAAACATGGTTCATTTCTTCCCATTTTTTTATTATTTGAAATTTGTTTAGAAATATTGATTTGTTTTTTTTCATTTTCCTGGCTTGAATCAAGAACAACTTTTAAGTTTATAAGAATTGTTACATAATCTAATTTTAATTTTTCTAGAAGATTTGAAAATAATTCAAATGCTTCTTTTTTATATTCCACTAATGGATCTCTCTGACCATAAGATCTTAATCCTATGACCTGTCTTAATTGCTCCAAATACTGAATGTGCGATTTCCAATTTAAATCGATTGATTGAAGAAAAATTCTTTTTTCAATTTCTTTTGCGTGATCCTCACCTAAAAGTTTAATCCGTTCGTTTCTAGTCTCTTGAAATTTATGAGAAATCTTTTCTCTAAAGTCTTTGTCTTTTGCCTCAATTAAATCTTTAAACTCAGCTTCCTCAAAACTTTTTCCAACTATTTGCTTGGTCTTATTGTTAAATTCATTGCTTTTTGGATTGGATAAATTTGAAATTTTTAACTTTATTAAATCATCAGATATTTCTTTTAAAAATTCATTCGAATAATCAAAGATATTTTCACTGTTCATGGCATTTTTTCTTTGTGAAAATACAACATGCCTTTGATCATTAAGAACATTATCAAATTTTATAAGTGTTTTTCTTATATCAAAATTTCTAGCTTCCACTTTCTGCTGCGCTCTCTCTAATGCTTTATTAATCCACGGATGATCAATACTTTCACCGTCTTTAAGCCCAAGTTTTTCAAGCATGCTATTCATAGACTCTGATCCAAAAATTCTCATCAAATCATCCTCTAGACTAACATAAAATATAGAACTGCCTTCATCTCCTTGTCTTCCAGATCTTCCTCTAGCTTGATTATCTACCCTTCTAGATTCCATTCTCTCTGTACCAATAACAAATAAACCACCTAAGGATTTAATCTTATCTTTTTTTATTTTAAGTTGGTCTTCTGGAATATAACCTTTTTTACCACCAAGTTGAATATCAACTCCTCTTCCTGAAATACTTGTTGTAATAATTAATGAATTTTCTTTTCCTGCATTTGCAATTATTTCGGCTTCATTTTCATGGTTTTTTGCGTTTAACACTACATGTTTAATATTTTTTTGATTTAATAAATTTGAATAAATTTCAGATTTATTAATACTTGAAGTAAATACTAAAATAGGCTGACCTAATTTGTTTCTTTCAATTATTTTTTCTATAATTGCATCATTCTTTTCCTTTTCTGTTCTAAAAATTAAGTCGTTAAAATCCTTTCGGATCATTTCTTTGTTTGTTGGAATAACAACAACGGGAAGATTGTAAATTTCAAAAAACTCTTCAGATTCTGTAGCAGCCGTACCAGTACAACCAGATATTTTTTTATAAAGTTTAAAATAATTTTGATAAGTTATTGACGCTAAAGTTTGATTTTCAGCCTGTACTTGAATTTTTTCTTTAGCTTCTAATGCTTGATGTAAACCATCTCCAAAACGTCTACCTTCTAGAATTCTTCCAGTAAGTTCGTCAATAATTTTAAGACTTCCATCTTGAACAATATAGTCTCTACCCTTTTCGAATAAATGATTTGCTCTTAAAGCTTGGTTAACATGGTGAACTAAATGTAAATTTTCTGGATCATAAAAATTATTATTTTTTAGAATTCCGGCGTCAGAAAAAAGTTTTTCAACATTATTAATTCCATCATTTGTCAATAAAATACTCTTTTCTTTTTCATCTATTTCAAAATCTTTATTATTTAAGATCTTAATTAATTTATCAATTGCCAGATATTGGGCTGTTTTATCTTCAGCTGCTCCAGAAATTATCAAAGGTGTTCTCGCTTCATCAATCAAACATGAGTCTATTTCATCTACTATTGAAAAATTATGATCTCTCTGAACCATTTGCTCTTCAGAAAATTTCATATTATCTCTTAAGTAATCAAAACCTAATTCACTATTAGTTGCATAAGTAATGTCACAATTATAGTTTTTCTTTCGTTCAGCATCATCTTGATAGTTGTTAATAAACCCTGATGTAAGACCTAGAAAATTATAAATTTGTCCCATTTCAATAGAGTCTCTTTTTGCAAGATAATCATTTACAGTTACTATGTGAACACCTTTGTTGCTTAATGCATTTAAATAAGCAGCAAGTGTTATGGTTAAAGTTTTTCCTTCTCCAGTTCTCATCTCAGCAATTTTGCCCTGATGTAAAGCTACACCTCCAATCAACTGAACATTAAAATGTCTTTCATTTCTTGTTCTTTTAGCGGCCTCCCTTACTAATGCAAAAGCTTCAGGAAGTAAGTCGTCTAAAGATTTTCCATTTCTTATCTGATTTTTAAATTCATTTGTTTTTTTGGGAAAGTCGATATCGTTTAAATTTTTAAAATCATCCTCAAATAGGTTTATTTTTTCTACAATTTTACTGATCCTTTCTAGCTCTTTTTGGTTGCTAGATTTAATAAATTTTGTAATTAAATTTAAAGGATTAAACATTACTATTTGATTTATTCTTAAATTATATTGTTTAATATATGTATTAAATAAATAATTTAAACATTATGGGAATTAATTTAACTAATTTTTTATCATCTAAATCAAAAAATACCAAAATGATTGATTTTCAAGACCTTGATCATATTGATGGTCTTTCAATATCTGTAGTTTCTGCAAATTTATATAAAGATATTAGAGATGATCTAACAATGTTTTATTTTAGAGAAGGCGCAAACTACGCCTCTTTATACACACAATCTAAAATAGTATCTGAGAATATTAAGTGGAATTTAAAGCAAAAACCAAAAAAGGTTTTTTCTCTTATTGTAAATACAAGAAACGCAAACGCATTTACAGGTAAATCAGGCTATGAAAGCTTAAAGAAATTAGCAGATTTAACTTCCAAACACTTAAACGAAAAACAAAAAGAGGATGAGGAAAATCCTAAAAAAATTTCTCCTAAAAACATAATTTTTGGCTGTACTGGCACTATTGGTGAAATCTTCCCTTATGAAAAAATTTCAAATAATATTTCAAATCTAATTAATAAAATTAGCTATATTCAAAATAAATTTATCTGGATGAAAGCAGCGCTTGCAATAATGACAACAGATACAAAACCAAAATTAGCAATGGAAGAGTGTAAAATTGGAAGTGAAAAAGTTAAAATCTATGGCATAGCTAAAGGTTCGGGAATGATATATCCAAATATGGCGACTACTTTAGTTTATATTTTTACTGATGCGACCTTATCTAATGATATATTGAGTAAATTATTAAAAAAAAATATTACAAACACCTTTAATGCGATTTCTTGTGATGGTGATACTAGTACCAATGACATGGCAACTATTTTTGCCACAAATGAAATTAAAAATTCTCAGGTAACAAGTATTAACGAAAATAAAATAAAAAATTTTGATAAATCTCTCAATAACGTTCTTTTGAATTTAGCTAAAAGAGTTGTTTCTGACGGTGAGGGTGCATCGAAGTTCATTACTGTCAATGTTGGTAAATCTAAAAATGAAATAGATGCAAAAAAAATTGCATTTTCTGTTGCTAATTCCCCTTTAGTAAAAACTGCAGTTGCAGGAGAAGATCCAAATTGGGGAAGAATTATTATGGCAATCGGAAAAGCTGGGCCAAGAATAAATTTAAATAAATTATTAATTAAATTAGGAAATATAACAATTGTGCAAGAAGGCAAGTTAATCGAAGGTTATGATGAAAAACTTGCTGTAAATTATATGAGAGGAGAAAATATTGATATAAATGTAGAAATTTTTACTGGAAAAAAAAATTTCACTGCATACACAATGGATTTTACAAAAAAATATATTGAAATTAATGCTGACTATCGAAGTTAGCTCATTGAAATATTAATTTTTGTTATTAATTATTACTTATGATTAAATATAAACTGGTTTGTAAAAATTGTGAATTGAAATTTGATAGTTGGTTCGCTTCCTCTAATGAATATGAGAGATTAAAGAAAAGAAAACTTCTAAATTGTCATAATTGCAATTCAACTAAAATTCAAAAAACAATTATGGCACCTCAGTTAATAAATAACAAATCAAAAACAATTGAAAAAATAAACCTAGCAAAATATCAAAGTGTAAAAAAAACAATAATGAATTACCAAAAGTTCATAAAAGATAATTTTAAATATGTAGGTGAAAATTTTGTTTATGAGGCCAGATCAATTCATTATGATGGTAAAAAAAAAATAAAAGGTATTTATGGAAGTGTTTCAAAGGATGATTTAAAAGAGCTAAAAGATGAAGGTATAAATGCTCAAATAATACCTTGGATAGATGAAAATGAAAATTAGCTTTTTATAAACTTAGCAATATAGTTGATTGATAAATCGTTTGAAACATTCCATTCATCTTTAATAATATTAAAATTCATACCATCTAATTTTTTAAGATATAAATTGTTTTTCAACAAAATTTTTTTAAGATCTTCTGGTTTTACAAATTTTTCCCATTCATGGGTTCCTATCGGCAGCCATCTAAGAAGATATTCTGCTCCAATAATCGCAAAAATATAAGATTTTAATGTTTTATTTATTGTTGCCACAAACATAATTCCATTTTTTTTTAAAAGTTTAGAGCATGATTTTAGAAAAAAATTAATATCTTCTACATGCTCAACAATCTCCATGTTTAATATCACATCAAATTTTTTTTTTATATTTAGTTTTTCAGGTGAGGCACATAGGTAATTAATTTTTAATTTATTTTTTTTTGAATGTAATTTTGCTATTTCTATATTTTTACTTGAAGCATCTACACCAGTTACATTAGCTCCCATTCTAGACATTGGTTCAGAAAGTAGTCCCCCGCCACAACCAACATCAAGAATATTTATTCCTGATAAAGGCTTTATTTTATTTTTTAATTTAAAATTATTAATGATATTTTCTTTTATATATTTAATTCTGATTGGGTTGAATTTATGTAATGGTTTAAATTTTCCCTCTGGATCCCACCATTCAGTGGCCATTTTAGAAAACTTTTCTATTTCTTTTTTATTTACGCTGCTCATTGTGATAAACAGTTGACATAACAATTAAGATGTATTTTATCAATTATTTATTAAATATTAATAATTAAACTAGCATGAAAACAGTCGTATTAAAATTTGGTGGAACCTCTGTAGGAAATATAGATAGAATTAAAAAGGTGTCTAGAATTATTGCTTTTTATAAAAAGAAAAAAAATAGAGTAATAGTTGTTTGTTCAGCAATGAGTGGTGTGACAAATAAACTAGTAAATAAATCCAAATTAATTAGCAACAATTTTGATTTAGCAGAATATGATGCATTAATTTCTACTGGGGAACAAGTGTCTTGTGCCCTTATTGCTGGAAGATTAAAACATGATGGATTTAAATCAAGATCATGGACATCTTGGCAATTACCTATTTTGACAAAAGGCCCACATTCTAGTGCACGAATTAGTTCAGTGGGCATCAAACAATTAAGTATTTATATTAAATCAGGTGGTATCCCTGTAATCACTGGTTTTCAGGGCGTAAGCAATGACTTAAGAATAACAACAATCGGAAGAAGTGGGTCTGATGCAACAGCAATTATGTTGGCTAAATTTATTAAAGCTGATGAGTGTATAATTTATACAGATGTAGATGGAGTTTATACTACTGATCCAAGACAATATAAAAACGCAAGAAAAATAAAAAAAATTTCTTATGATGAGATGTTAGAAATGGCATCTCTAGGCTCTAAAGTAATGCAACCTACATCTGTGCAAGATGCAAAGTTAAACAAGATTGATATTGAAGTTAAATCTTCGTTTGTATCAAAATCTGGAACTTTAATTACAGATTCCAAAAAGTCTTTTAGTAACCAAATTATTACTGGGATATCATCAACAAAAAATGACGCGAAGATTACAATAATTGGAGTAAAAGATAGGCCAGGGGTTGCAGCTTCTATTTTTAAACCATTATCAAAAAATCTTATTAATGTGGATATGGTAGTTCAAAATATTTCTTTAGACGGTAAAGAGACCGACCTTACATTTACAATTAAATCTGATGATTTAAAGAAAACAGAAAAATTAATTAAACAGAATAAAAAAATATCATTTAAAAAATTATCGTTTGATAAGAGTGTTTCTAAAGTTTCAATTATTGGCGTAGGGATGATAACTACACCAGGAATCACATACAGAATGTTTCAAGCGCTTGCCTTAAGAAAAATTAATATCTTAGTTATTTCTACTTCTGAGATAAAAATTTCAGTTCTAGTTTCTGCTAAGCATGTTAAAAGAGCAGTAGCTGCTTTACATAAAGAATTTAAATTAGACTAATTATAATGAGTATTAGACCTTTTAGAGATATTAAAAGAAGAAAAACAAAAGTAATAAATGTTGGAAATGTAAAGATTGGGGGCAATAATCCAATTTCTGTTCAATCCATGACAAATACTTTAACCACAGATGTTAAAGCAACTATAAAACAAATTAATGATATAGCTGAGGAGGGTGCTGATATTGTAAGAGTTTCTTGTCCTGATGAAGCATCAACATCAGCTTTAAAAGAAATAATAAAACATGTTTCAATACCAGTAGTTGCAGATATCCACTTTCATTATAAAAGAGCTATTGAAGCAGCAGAAAATGGAGCAAGCTGTTTAAGAATTAATCCAGGAAATATTGGTGATGAATCGAAAATTCATGAAGTGTTGAAAGCTGCAAGGAATAATGACTGCTCTATAAGAATTGGAGTAAATGCAGGTTCATTAGAAAAGGATATTTTAGAAGAATTTAAAGAGCCATGTCCAGAGGCATTAGTTCAAAGTGCAAAAAGAAATATCAAAATTTTAGAGGATAAAGATTTTTTTAATTTTAAAATTAGCGTGAAATCATCTGATGTATTTCTTTCTATAGCAGCATACAGAAAATTATCTGAAGTAACAGATTATCCTTTGCATCTTGGAATCACTGAAGCAGGAAGTTTTGTTTCAGGTAGCATAAAATCATCCATAGGCTTAGGAAGTTTATTAATGGATGGAATTGGAGATACAATAAGAATTTCCTTATCTGATAATCCAACTCAAGAAGTAAAAATAGGAAATGAGATATTAAAATCATTAAATTTAAGAAATAGAGGAGTAAAAATTATTTCTTGCCCATCTTGCGCAAGACAAGCTTTTAAAGTAATAGATACAGTCAAAATTTTAGAAGAGAAATTAGCTCATATAAAAACACCAATAACATTATCAATAATTGGCTGCGTAGTGAATGGGCCAGGAGAGGCTGCAATGACAGATATAGGAATTACTGGAGGTGGAAGAGGTAATAATATGCTTTATCTGTCTGGTGTTCAGAATGAAAAAGTTTTGACAGAGGATATAATTAATAAGGTAGTTAGTGAGGTTGAAAAAAAAGTATCTGAACTAGAGAACTAATTATGATACCCTTAAAAACAATTGAGGATTTAATAATCAAACATTCATCTATAGAAAAAGATTTATCCTCAGGTGAATTAGATAATAAGTTGTTTGCAGAAAAATCAAAAGAGTATTCAGATCTAAATGAGATTGTACGGGATGCCAAAGATTATATTTCTTTTCAAACTGAAAAAGAAGAATTGAAGAAAATATTAAATGATAACTCTGCTGATGAGGAGTTAAAAAAAATGGCAGATTTAGAACTTATAGATTTACAAAATAGACATGTGGCTAATGAAAAAAAACTAAAATTATTTTTGCTACCAAAGGACGAGGCAGATAAAAAAAATGCTATTATTGAAATTAGAGCAGGAACAGGTGGTTTAGAGGCTAGTTTATTCGCGTCAGATTTATTTAAAATGTATGAAAAAGTTAGTCATAAAAAAAAATGGTCTTTAGAATTGATTTCAATATCAAGGAGTGATGCAGGAGGATTAAAAGAAGTTATAGCTTCTATTAAGGGTAGCAATATTTATTCAACATTGAAATATGAAAGTGGAGTTCATAGAGTGCAAAGAGTTCCAGATACAGAAACACAAGGAAGAGTGCATACCTCAGCAGCTACAGTTGCTGTTTTGCCAGAAGCTGAAGAGGTAGATTTAAAAATAAATGATTCTGATTTAAGAATTGACGTTTTTAGAGCTGGAGGGCCAGGAGGACAATCTGTAAATACAACAGATAGTGCAGTTAGAATTACTCACATACCTACTGGTCTATCTGTATCTCAGCAAGATGAAAAATCACAGCATAAAAATAAAGCAAAAGGAATGAAAATTTTGAGAGCTCGTCTTTATGAACTTGAAAGATCTAGAATAGACCAAGAAAGATCTAAAGATCGTAAAACTAAAATTGGTACAGGTGATAGATCAGAAAGAATAAGAACATATAATTTTCCACAAGGAAGAGTAACAGATCATAGAATAAATCTAACAATTCATAAATTAGATGAATTTTTGGAAGGTGAGGCATTCGATGAAATGATTGAGTCATTAACTTTACAAGCACAAGAGGAAAGTCTTAGTAATTTATAAAAATATGAATATAAATTTAGCTATAAATCAGGGTTCGAAAATTTTAAAAAACAAACTAATACCTAATTCATTATTGGACTCAGAAATCTTGATGGCAAAAACATTAAATAAAGATAGAAATTTTATCTTGCTGAACTCAAATAGTATTATTGAGAAAAATGAATTAAAAAAATTTTACAAGTTGATTAATTTAAGATCTTTAGGAAGCCCTGTTGCTTACTTAACCAAAAAGAAGTTTTTTTGGAATTCGGAGTTTTTTGTTACAAATGATACATTAATACCACGACCTGATACTGAGCTAGTTGTTGAAATTATTTTGAGGTTAACAAAATTTAAGGATAAAATTAAACTGCTAGATATAGGAATTGGCTCAGGATGTATTCTTTTATCAATTTTAAAAGAGAGAAAAAATTTTTATGGAACTGGCATTGATATTAGTAAAAAATGTCTAAATATAAGCAAAATAAATGCAATGAACTTAAAAGTAAGTTCTAGATTAAAATTATATAAATCAGATGTTGACAAATTCAATTTAGGTAAATATGATTTAATAGTATCTAATCCTCCTTATATTAAAAAATATAAATTAAATTATTTGGAGAAAGATATTGTTAAGTTTGAGCCAAAACAAGCATTAGATGGTGGATTAGACGGTTTATCGGAAATCAGAAAAGTAGTAAAAAAATCATCTGAACTGATAAAAAAAAATGGAAAACTTATTTTAGAGATTGGTTTTGATCAAAAAAGTGAAGTAAGTAATTTATTAAAAAAAGAAGGTTTTTATATAAATAGTACTCAAAAAGACCTAGCTAATAATGATAGGTGCATAGTCAGTACTAAAATATAATTAGTTAGTATTATGGTAACATTTAGAAACAATAATAATAGAAGAAGTAATTTTAGAAGAAATACTAGAAACTTTAAATCCAATGGTGATACATCTAAATTTAACTCTAATTTTTCTAATAATGAAAATTTTAAAAGAAAAACTCCTGGAAGAAACAATCATAATGCTCCAAAATTAATTGAAAAGTATAACGATTTAGCCAGAGAAGCCCTTTCAAATGGGGATAAAATTCTATCAGAAAATTATTTGCAACATGCAGATCACTTTACGAGAATATTAAATGAAAAAGAAAGTTTTAAAAGAGATAAGGTTTCAGAAAATAGATCTGATAATAATCTTGATGTTACTGATGAAAATATTAATAGCTCAACGCTTAATTCAGAAAAAAAATTAGAGGAAACATCTAGTGATGATAATACTAAAATTCAAAAAAGCGAAAAGCCTCAAGCAGAAATAAATTAATTAATACCTATTATTTTTTCAGATTTAAGTACATCTAATTTAATTTTTTTAGTTTCAAAGATTTTTCTCTCTTCGCCTTTTAGAATTTTTCCTGAAGGTAATTTTAGTTTTTGTGAGTTCACTTTCTTTCCATTCACAATTACTTCATAATGTAAGTGTGGACCAGTTGATTTTCCAGTTGATCCAACATAACCAATAGTTTGACCTTGTTTGACTCTAACACCAGCTTTGATTCCTCTAGCAAACTTAGACATATGTGCATAAACAGTTTGATAAGTTGAATTATGTCTTATTTTTACACAATTACCTCCACCACCACACCATCCTGCTTTTTTAATTACACCATCTCCAGATGCCATTATAGGTGTTCCCATAGGTGCAGCAAAATCTGTGCCTCTATGCATTTTATTGTATCCATCTATAGGATGTTTTCTCATACCAAAAGATGATGAAAGTCTTGCACCATTTATGGGTGTTTTCATTAGCGCTTTTTTAACACTTTTACCATTTTTATCATAATGACCTTCGCTACCTACTTTATCAAAATAATAAAGACTGTTATCTTGGCCACTAAGATTTAAATTAGCAAATAGAATTTCCCCTGTCTCAATAGTTTCATTTTTTTGATTCACAAAAGTTTCATACAATATTTGAAATTTATCTTTTCTTCTAATATCTCTTTGGAAATCAACTTGAAATCCATATATTCTGGCAAACTCAATAATAATATTTGCGGGTATATTTTCATCTGTAGCAGCTTTATACAAACTTTGTAAAATTAAATTTTCTTTATAAATAGTTTTTTTATTTAATTTAATAGAAATAATTTCCTCTTTAAAATTATCTTCCTCAAAATTTCTTTT
>CACJPL010000003.1 GCA_902595285.1 uncultured Pelagibacteraceae bacterium
CTAAACAATATTGTTAATGTTTCTCCGTTAAATAATTTTTTTAATATTCCTGAAATTGTTATTGATAAAATAGCAATATATAAAAGTACATGGTTCATTTTTGCGAGAAACCTTTGTCCTTTAAAAATACTTGGATCTAATTTTGGAGTTGGATTAAGTATATTATTTATTAACCTTATTATTATTATATAAAAAACAGTTAAACCTAATGTAACGTGTATATCTTCTATGGTTATTCTTTGTTCACCAAAATCTAAATCTACAAGATAAAAACCCAAGGGTATTTGTATGAATAGAATAGCTGCGCTGAGCCAATGTAACGCTTTTGATATAATGCCATACTCTGTTAAGGTATTTGTTACATGCATATTTTATTTAATCACATAAAAAAATATAATAAAATAATTTTATTCTTAATTTTAAGCGTATTTTTCGTCTCATCTAGTAATGCCGAATTAACAGTTGAGGAGATTGTTAAAAGTAGACAAGCATTATTTAGTAAAAACTATAGTACGGCAAAAAGAGTACAAGCTTTTTCATCAAAAGGAGATTTCGAAAAAGCAAAAAAACTAATGATTGAAATGAGTGAAAATTATAAAGTTTTGATTGATTTATTTCCTGAAAATACTGAAGATGAATTTGATACTGGAGCTTTACCAACTGTTTGGGAAGAAAAAGACGCTTTTAATGCATTAATGACAAAAGCATCTGAGGATATGATAAAACTCACATCCGTTATTGAAGATGCCGATGATATAAGAGGAACTCTGAAACAATTTATGTGGAGTAATTGTAAGGCTTGTCACAGCAGGTATAGAGAAGAACATTAGTCACCAAGATAAAAAATGATACCTCAAAAAGTTAAAGATCATATTGAAGAATATATTAGCCAAGAAGTTTATGTACAAATAGCGATAATTAAGGGCAAAGAAAAGGTTTCAACAGAAAAAGCTATAGATAAGTATTTTAATACAAATCATTTTAGAGATTTTTCTGAAGGTAAACCTTATTTTCATTTCATTGATGGATTAAGAGATAAATGCCTTGGAAAACTTAAGGATTCTCCCATGAGAGACAAGAAAACTGAGGACGAGACTATTAAATTATTACAAAAAAAATTAAATGATCTAACAGATGATGAGCTTGAAGATACTTATTGGGAAATAGAAACGGGAGAATTTTTTTCAGGAGAACAAATAAAAGAATTAGAAAAAAATTGCTTTGAACTAATTAAAGAGCTTAATTTTTCAAATAAAAATAAAAAAGAGGTTCAAAAAATTATCATGAGTTTTTGTGAAAACTATGAAAAGTTATGTCAAAAAAAATACCCAGAAGCTCCACTTCCACTAGAAATATTAAAATCAGTAAATTAGTTATAAAAAGGGTTCGCTCTTTAAGTTTATACCTAAAGAGCTCCCTTGTATCGCCTTTTTGGCACTATAATCCCGAGAGGAATTTATTTTCGTTATATTTTTCAAATGAAAAGCTGTTCAGCTAAGTATCAGGTGGTGAAAGTATTAACATAAACCTCCTTCTATAAAAAAGGTAATTATAATTTATACAATTTCAATTAATTTATTTTAATTTTGAGCAAATATATTTATTGAATACAACCTAGTGCTTTAGTAGATTCCCGCTAACTTAAGTTACTTCTTAAATTATTTTTTATTTATTAACTCACTAATAAAGTTTTCGCCGTAACCGTCATCAACAGCTTTTTGAAAATATCTTTTATTTACTTCGGCAACTTTTTCAGCTTCAGGAAAATCTTTTAATAAGTCTTGAATATAAGTTAAATCTTTTACAGAATTACTTGCTGTAAATTTAAATCCAGTAAAATCACCTTTTAACAGATTATCAAAAACTCTATTAAGTGCTGCTGAATTTCCAGAACCAAGCTTTGCAACATCAAATACTTTTTTTAAATCTAAACCCATTTCTTTAGCACTTTTAGCTAAATGATTAACTAATGCAGCATTTCCAAGGGACAAAAAATTATTTAAAAGCTTAGATTTTGCTCCCATTCCAACAGGTCCAAAGTGAAAATATTCTTTACAGAAAAAATTAAAGTATGGCTCAGCCATTTTAAAATTTTCATCTGATGCTCCAACAATACCCCCTAGTATACCTTGCTCAGCTTGAACGGGTCCTCCCATTACAGGACATTCAACATAATTAATTTTTTTTGCTTTGAATATTTCCTCTGTTTCCATTGATCCTGTTTTATTATGAGTAGTGATATCAATAATTAAAGTTTTACTATCAAAAATATCAGATATTTTTTCAGAAATTAATTTCGCTATGGGAGTATTGGTAACACACATGAACATCGCATCTAAATTTTTAGTGGAAAAATCTTCAAAAGATTTCACTTCTTCAGCTCCATCGCTAACAATTTTCTCAATTGGTTTTCTATTTTTATTAGCGATGACAAAAAGATTATTTTTATGTTTTAAAATATTTTTGGCTATCCCATAGCCCATATAACCAACACCAATAAATCCAATATTTTTCATAATTATATCATCAATTAACTTTTCTTAGTTCCCTCTGTTCGAATAAACATTATACCAAAAACTATAATTCCTATTACACCAACAATTTTATTATAATCGAATGGTACACCAAATATTAGAAAATTTATAATTGTTGACCAAACCAATTGAGAATATTGAAAATTTGTTACAAAAGATAAATTAGACAGCTGAATAGCATAAATAATTAAAGAATGACTTACAAAACCTGCCGCACCAAGTAATATTAGATATAGCCAGAAGATATTTTTTTCCAATGGAACCCAATTAAAAAATATAAATACACTAAAAATAATTGCACCCAGAATAGAGGTATAAAAAATTGCAGCAAAAGGATCGTTATCACCTGATACTAGTTTAGTAAAAAATTGATATAGAGCCCAGCAAATTGGCGGAACTATTGGAAAAATTAAATCAACACTAAATATTCTCATACTTGGCCCTAATGAGTAAATAATTGATCCAAAACTAAGTAACATCAAAAGTATACCCTTGGGTGTTAATATATCTTTTAAAAAGTATGCTGAAAGTAATGAAACAATTAATGGAGCTGTGAAGAAAACAACATAAATATCTACTAAATCAAATTTCTGTAAAGAATAAAACATAAACGATGTAGCTGTAACCATTAAAGTAGATCTTATTATTTGAACTTTAAAATTTTTTTTTAAGTTTACTTTTGGTTTAAAAATTAAAAAAAATATAATTAAAGAAATTAAGTGAAAAAAAAATCTTCCCCAAATTGCTTGAGTAATTGGCATAACAGTACCAAGGTATTTTGCCATAGAGTCCATACAAACAAACATGAAAAAACCACCGGCAGCTAATAAAATTACATTAATCAAAGATGTTTGTTGATGCACAGGAAATTTTAATTACATTACAACGCCAACTTGCCAAGGATTAAACTCCTCGTCACCATAGCCGTTGATTTCACTTTTTGATTTATTTCCTGAAGAAGTATTTACAACTAATTCAAATATTTTTTGACCAACTTCTTCAACTTTTTCTTTTCCTTCAGCAATTGTTCCACAATTAATATCCATATCTTCAGACATTCTTTCAAACATCGCTGAGTTTGTTGAAAGTTTTAAACTTGGAACTGGCTTGCAACCAAAACAGGATCCTCGTCCTGTTGTAAAACAAATTACGTTAGCACCTGACGCAACTTGACCAGTAACTGATACTGGATCATAACCTGGAGAATCCATAAAATTAAAACCTTTATTTTTTAAAGGTTCCGCATAGTGCAATACATCTTGAAGGATAGAATTTCCTCCTTTTGCAACAGCACCTAAAGATTTTTCTAATATAGTAGTAAGACCACCTTTTTTATTTCCTGGTGCTGGATTGTTATCCATCGAACTATTATTAATTGAAGTGTAATGTCTCCACCATTCAATTCTTTTAAGTAGTTTGTCAGCAGTCTCTTGTGAGTTAGCTCTATTAATTAATAAATGTTCTGCACCATAAATCTCTGGGGTTTCAGATAAAATTGCACTTCCACCTTTTTTAACCAATAGATCTGCCGCCACTCCTAAAGCGGGATTTGCAGTTATTCCAGAATACCCATCAGAACCTCCACATTGAAGAGCTAGTGTTAAGTGACTTACTGGTTGTGAATTTCTTTGGATATTATTTGCCTCAGAAAGTAAATTTTTAATTTGTGATAATACTTTATCTACAATTTTTTTGGTTCCACCTTCATCTTGGATTGTCAAAAAATGTATTCGGTTATGTTTTTTTAAAGACTCATCAAATAAACTTACTTGGGCGCATTCACAACCAAGACCTATTACAAAAACATGAGAAAAGTTTGGATGATTTTTAAATCCGTCTATAGTTCTTTGGAAAATTTGCATTCCTTCACTTTCTGTATTCATTCCACATCCAGTTGAATGAGTAATTGGTACTATGCCATCGATGTTTGGATAATCTTTTAAAATGTTAGAATATTTAATCTTCTCAACAATCATTTTAGTTACAGTTGCTGAGCAATTTACGGTGCTCACTATTCCTATATAATTTCTAGTAGCAACCTGTCCATTATCTCTTAAGATTCCATTAAAGAAGGTATCTGCTTTTTCATCAATAACATGTTTTTTATCTGTAACTTTAAAATTTCTTTTGAATTCTCTAAATTCTAAATTATGTGAGTGTACATGTTGTCCAGGTTTAATGTCATTTAATGCAAAACCAATAATTTGATCATATTTAATGATTGGATCACCTTTTTTAATTGTTTTTAAACAAACTTTATGTCCAAAAGGGATTGGATCGATAGTACTAATCTCGTGACCTTCAATTTTTGTTTTTTCAGGAATAATAAATTGACTAACACCCACATTGTCATTCTTATTTAAAACTATTAGATTATTCATAGAATTATTATATAACTATAAATCTAAACAAACCATTATTTAAATTATGCCTAAAAAAAGAAAAAAGAGTTTTCGAAGTCAACAGTGGTTCAATAATCCAAAAAACCCTGACATGACGGCCTTATATCTAGAAAGGTATTTAAATTATGGTCTTACTAGAAAAGAATTGCAATCTGGAAATCCAATTATAGGAATAGCTCAATCCGGAAGTGATCTTTCTCCATGCAATAGGCATTTTATGTCTTTGAGCAAAAGGATAAAAGATGGAATTAGAAGAGCAGGTGGTATACCAATGGAATTTCCTACTCACCCAATTCAAGAAACTGGTAAAAGACCAACAGCAATGTTGGATAGAAATCTTTCTTACCTATCGCTAGTGGAAGTTTTGTATGGATATCCAATTGATGGAGTTATCTTAACAACAGGATGTGATAAAACTACTCCCGCAGCTTTGATGGCAGCTGCAACTGTAAACATTCCTGCAATAGTTTTATCAGGTGGTCCAATGTTGGATGGAGTTTACAAAGGAAAATTAGCTGGTTCAGGAATGGTGGTTTGGGAAGCGAGAAAATTATTAGCAAAGGGCGATATAAAGTATGAAGAATTTATGGACATGGTTGCATCTTCTGCGCCAAGTGCCGGACATTGTAATACGATGGGAACAGCTTCTTCAATGAACTCAGTTGCAGAAGCATTGGGCATGTCTTTACCAGGGGGTGCAGTTATTCCAGCTCCTTATAGAGAAAGAGAACAAATTTCTTATGAAACAGGAAAAAGAATCGTTGGAATGGTTTATGAAGATTTAACCCCATCAAAAATCATGACACGTAAAGCTTTTGAAAACGCAGTAGTAGTTGCAAGTGCTATTGGTGGATCAAGTAACTGCACAGCTCATCTAAGTGCTATTGCAAAACATATGGGAATTAAATTTGATCTTTCTGATTGGCAAAAACTTGGGCACAACATTCCCTTATTAGTGAATTGCCAACCTGCAGGAGAATACTTAATGGAAAGTTTTCATAGAGCCGGAGCAATACCTGCGGTAATGAAAGAATTAATTAAAAACAAAAAAATTCATACAAAAATAAAAACAGTTACAGGTAAAACTGTAGGAGAAAATTTAAGAAAGAAAGTTGATGTTGATAGCAAAGTAATTAAAACATTTAAGAATGCATTGACTGAAAAAGCTGGATTTTTAGTTATGAAAAGTAACTTTTTCTCATCTGCAATCATGAAAACATCTGTAATTAGCAAAGATTTTAGAGATCAATATTTATCAAATCCTAAACACCCAAATGTTTTTGAGTGTAAAGCTATAGTTTTTGAGGGTCCTGAGGATTATCATAAAAGACTTAATGATAAAAAATTAAAAATAGATGAAAACTCTCTGTTAATTATTAGAGGTTGCGGCCCTGTTGGTTATCCTGGATCAGCTGAAGTAGTTAATATGCAACCACCAGACAGATTATTAAAAAAAGGAATAAGACATTTACCAACTTTGGGGGATGGAAGACAGAGTGGAACATCAGAAAGCCCATCAATACTTCATGTTTCACCAGAGTCAGCAGTAGGTGGAGATTTAGGAATTGTTAAAACTTACGATAAAATCAAAATAGACCTAAATAAAAGAAGAGTTGATTTATTAATTTCTCAAGCTGAATTTAAAAAACGAAGAAAGAATAAAAAAGTATTTAAACTAAATAATCAAACTCCTTGGCAGGAAATATTTAGAAACACTGTTGGTCAATTGGATGATGGTGCATGCATTAATTCTCGAGGTAAATATTTAGACGTATCACATACGAAAGGTTTACCAAGAGATTCTCACTAATATGAAGCCAAAAATATTAGTTTCTAGAAAAATCTCAGATTTAGCAGAAGAAAAACTTCAAAAAGAATTTGAAGCAACTCTTAATCCAAACGACGAGCCTATTCCAGAAAGTGAATTATTAAAAATTATTAATGATTATGATGGAATGATTTCAACAGGTTTTGATAAAATTAGTGTAAACTTTTTTAATAATTTAAATGGGAGTTTGAAAATTATAGCTCAGGTTGGTGTAGGCTATGACAATATATCAATTAAATCTGCAGAAGAAAAAAAAATTAAAGTAACAAATACTCCTAATGTATTAAATGAAGCAGTGGCGGAAACTACGATCCTTTTAATATTAGCTGCATCCAGACGAATTGGAGAAGCTTATAATTTAGTTAGAGCTGATAACTGGAAAAATCAAAAACCAGACTTAACTAAATTTATGATTGGAAATTCTGTTACTGGTAAAACTTTAGGTATCGTTGGTATGGGACGTATTGGAAGGATGACAGCAAAATGTGCTAAAGCTTTTGGAATGAAGATAATTTATTTCAATAGAAACAAACTCTCTGAAGATTTAGAGGATGGTGCAAAATATTATTCTGATATAAATACAATGCTACCAGAGTGTGATTTTTTAACTATTCACACACCTGCAACAGCTGAGACCAAACATATACTTAATTCATCAACAATAAGTTTGCTACCAAAGCATGCCGTAGTTATAAATACCTCAAGAGGATCAACTATTGATGATGATGCATTGATAGATGCGCTTGAAAATAAAAAAATTTATGCAGCAGGTTTAGATGTTTTCAATAATGAACCAAATTTAGATAAAAGATATTTAAAATTAGATAACTGTTTCGTTTTACCACATATTGGAAGCGCAACACACGAGACAAGATTAGCAATGAGTATGATGGCAGTGGATAATATTTATTGTTTTTTTAATAAAAAACCTCTTATTTCAGAAGTAGTTTAGAACAACTATAAGTTGTCTGTTCAATGAATATATATAATTTCTATATATAAAAATTAAACGAAATTATTGATCTCAAAAATCATTTATGGTTAACTTTCAAAAAAACATAAACGAGAGGAAGATAATGTTTAAATTTATATCTAAGACTATAGCTGCAGTAGCTATTGTTTCAGTTGCTTTATTTGGCTCTGCAAATGCAAAGACTTTAAAGATTGAAACACACTTTACTGCTAGTTCACCTAATGGTGAAGTTGCAGCTCAATTCGCTAAAAACGTTGAAATGTTTTCTGGCGGAAGCTTAAAAGTACAAATGTTCTACTCATCGTCAGTAACTGGTAAATCTGCTGAGGTCTTTAACTCTGCACAAACTGGTATTATTGATTGTGATATGACTGGTGCAGGTTACCAAACTGGTAAAAATGCAGCATTCCAATTCGCAGGTGACGTGATGGGTGGATATGATAACCCATATCAACAATATGAATTCCTAAATTACCCAGGAGCTCAGGACGCTGTTGATGCACTTTACAACAAGTATGGAATGACTCTAATTGGATGGTGGATACCAGGACATGAGTCTTTAATTTCAAGCAGACCAATTCCAGATGTTGCTTCATTGAAAGACTTTAAATTTAGATCACCTCCAGGAATGGAAAGTATGATCTTCACAGCATTAGGTGCTAAACCTATCGTTATGGACTTTGGTGAAGTTCCAACTGCTTTACAAACTGGTCTTATTGATGGTGCAGACTATTCATCACTAGCAACTAACTATGCAGGTGGTCATTATGAGCAAAATAAATATGCTACATATCCAGGTTTCCACTCTATGCCAGCTGACCACTTAGCTTGTAACACTAAAGTATGGAACAAGTTAAAACCTCATGAAAAAGGTGCAATGAAAGCAGGTATAGAAATTGCTGGAAGAACTATCACTAGCTTAGTTGAAAGAAAAAACGCTGAAGCTGTTAAAGCTTTAAATGATATGGGCGTTACTCTTCACGACTGGTCTAGAGAAGATAGACTTAAATTCAGACAAGCTGCTCTTGCCGCTTGGGAAGAATGGAAGACTAAATCTCCAGAAGCAGCTGCTCTTATTGAAATACATAAAGCTTATATGAAAGCTAATGGTATTATGTAATTAAGAGTAAAAAAATTTGAAGGGCCTGAAAAGGCCCTTCTAAAAAAAAAGTTTTTTACTTATGCGAGATAAAAATTTACAAGATAAACAGTTACAAGAGCAAAGTGAAAAAGTTGCAAGTAAAGATGATTTTCCAATAAATTGGATAGACCGAATTTCCTTATTTTTAAGTCACACAGTTAAATACTTAATTCCTATAATTGTAATTGTGATGATGTATGAAATTTTTATGAGATATGTTTTATTTAAACCAACATTATGGGCTAACGAGTTATGTTTGTGGTTGGCTGGTGTATGTTATTTAGTAGGCGGGATATACGCTACAAGACTAAGAAGCCACATAAGAATAGTATTATTATATGATTATGTCAGCAGGCCAGTTCAGAGAATTTTTGATTTAATTAGCACTACTATTATTGTGGTTTTTGCCGCTGCTGTAATTTATGGCGGTTTTGAAGATGCACATAGATCATTCATAAATTGGGAAAGATTTGCAACATATTGGGATCCACCAATTCCAGCTACTATGAAACCTCTTACACTGATATGCTTATTTCTTATTGCACTTCAATCTGTAAATAATTTAATTATTGATTGGAAAAATCCTAAAGAAAAACAATACCAACCAGCTAAAGATTTAAAATAAGATGGAATTTGAGATAGGTACACTCTCGATCATACTTATTGTTGGATTATTAGCACTTATATCTATTGGTGTTCCAATGGGATTTGCATCTGGTTTTATGGGTGCAGTACTTGTATTTTTATATATAGGCGAACATGCATTGGGAATTTTACTTTCAAGATACTATTCTCTTGTAGTTACATATTCTTTTTTATCTGTTCCTTTGTTTATATTTATGGCCTCCTTGCTTGAACGCTCGAACATTGCGAGAGATTTATATGATGCTTTAAATGCTTGGTTAAGAAAAACTAGAGGTGGAGTAGGAGTCGTAACTGCAATCATGGCAACAATCATGGCTGCAATGAGTGGAATTATTGGAGGAGAAATAGTTTTATTAGGATTAATTGCACTCCCTCAGATGTTGAGATTGAAATATGATCAGGATATGTCGATAGGTATTATTTGTGCATCAGGTTCCTTAGGCACAATGATACCTCCATCTATCGTTTTAATTATTTATGGATTAACTACCGAAACCTCAATCACAATGTTATTCCAAGAGGCAATTGTTCCAGGTTTAATGATTTCAGGATTAATTATTACTTACATTCTTATCAGAACAAGATTACAACCTCATCTTGCACCACTAAGTGATGAACCAGCTTTAACCTTAAAAGAAAAAATGTCTTACCTTCCAGGTCTTTTACCACCAATTGGTATTGTGATAATTGTTTTGGGTTCAATTTACTCTGGTATGACAGGTATTACAGAGGCAGCTGGAATGGGCGTTGTTGCAACTTTAATAATAATTTTTGCTAGAAGAGAGCTAACATGGTTTTTGTTCAAAGACGCATTGGTTAGAACATTTAAAGCTTCAGGTACGATTTTAACAATAACATTTGGTGCTACGGTGCTTGCAGGTGCTTATTCACTTGCTGGTGGACCAACTTATGTGGCAGAGACTATTTTAGCTTATGATTTAAAACCAATGTATTTAATTTTTATGATGCAAATAATGTTTTTAATTATGGGAGCATTTATGGATTGGGTTGGAATTGTTTTATTAGCAATGCCGGTATTTTTACCAATTGTTATAGCATTGGGCATGGACCCTATTTGGTTTGGAATTTTGTTTTGTGTAAATATGCAAGTTTCATTTTTAAGTCCACCATTTGGTCCTGCAGCTTTTTATTTGAAATCAGTTGCACCTCCACATATTTCATTAACAGATATTTTTAGAGGTTTTGCTCCTTTTATAGTAATTCAATTAATAGTGTTAGCATGTGTTATGTTTTTCCCAGAGGCAATGACACAAAATTTCCACGAGTTTAAACCTAAGCCATGATAAATATTGGTTTTGTTGGAACAGGTCTTATGGGCCTTCCAATGGCAAAAAATATATTAAAATCAGGATTGAAATTAAGCGCATTCAACCGAACAATAAATAAAGCTGAACCTTTGAGAGAGTTTGGTGCAGAAATATCAAAAACTTTAAGTGAGGTTGTTAAAGATAAAGATTGTATAATTACAATGTTAACAGACGATAGTGCAGTTGATGCAATAATGAATAATTCAGATTTTTTAGATAATTTAAAATCTGGATCTACTATTATTGATATGAGCTCCGTTAAACCAACCACTGCAAAAAAATATGGAAATACTTTAAAGTTAAAAAATATAAATTATTTAGACGCACCAGTTTCAGGAGGAACTATTGGAGCAGAGGAAGCATCTTTAGCAATTATGGTTGGAGGTGAACAAAGTGTTTTTGATAATTCTCTAAATATTTTAAAAGCAATGGGAAACCCAACATTAGTAGGACCTATAGGAAGTGGACAAGTCTCTAAGTTAGCAAATCAAATTGTAGTAGGAGTTACAATAGGAGCAGTTGCTGAGGCAATAACCTTGTGTGAAAAAGCTGGCGCTGATCCAGTTAAACTAATTAAAGCTCTTTCTGGAGGTTGGGCGGACAGTAAAATTTTACAAACTCACGGAAAAAGAATGATAGATAAAGATTTTAGTCCAAAAGGTAAAACTTCAACTCATTTGAAAGATATGAATAACATTTTAGAGTGCGCAAACTCCTATAATACGCATTTACCTATTTCAAATTTGGTGAAAGAAATGTATAAAACCCTTGTCGATAATGGTCATGGAAACACTGATCATAGTTCACTTTATAATGAAATCGAAAGGATAAATAAAAAATGAGTGGAAGATTAGAAGGTAAACAAATTCTAGTAACAGCAGCTGGTCAAGGAATTGGAAAAGCAACCGCAATTGCATTTCATAACGAAGGCGCTCATGTCGTCGCAACTGATTTAAATGATAAAACTTTGGCTGATTTAAATAAAGAATATCCTAAGATTAAAGTACAAAAGTTAGATTCAACAGATAACAGTGCGATTTTAGAATTTACAAAAAATCTAGATAGAGTTGACGTTTTATTTAATGCAGTTGGTTTTGTCCATCATGGAACTATTCTTGATTGTGAGGAAAAAGATTGGGATTTTTCATTTGATGTAAATATTAAATCTATGTATTTTATGTGCAGAGCAATCTTGCCTTTAATGATCAAACAAAAAGGTGGGAGTATAATTAATATTTCTTCAATAGCTTCTAGTTTAAAAGGTTTACCAAATCGATTTGTCTATGGTGCATCAAAAGCAGCAATAATTGGTTTGACTAAATCAATTGCTTCAGATTTTGTTAAGCAAAATATCAGATGTAATGCAATAGCCCCTGGAACTGTTTTTTCTCCTTCTTGGCAGGAAAGAGTGAACCAAAGTCCAGATCCTGTTCAAGCAAAGAAAGATTTTATAGCAAGACAACCTATGGGAAGATTAGGAACAGCTGAAGAAATTGCATCTATGGCTATTTATTTAGCAGGAGATGAATCAACATTTACAACAGGCAATACTTTTTCTGTTGATGGTGGAATGACAATTTAAATAAAAAGGAGAAATAATGAAACTATTAAGAGTAGGTAACAAAGGGAAAGAAAAACCAGCTATTATTGACAAGGATGGTAAAATTAGGGATATAAGTTCTCATATTAAGGATTTAAATCCTGATTTTTTAAACTTTGAGACTTTTGCAAAGCTGCAAAATGCTGATTTATCAAATTTACCTGAATTATCTTCAAATGAAAGAATAGGTTCTTGTATAACTAGCCCTCGTAAGTTTATAGCTATAGGTCTTAATTATTCAGATCATGCTGCAGAAGTTGGTGCTGATATTCCAAAAGAACCAATAGTTTTTATGAAGGCAACAAGCTGTATAGTTGGACCCAACGATGATGTTGAAATAGTTTCAGGATCAAAAAAATTAGACTGGGAAGTAGAGCTTGGTATTGTAATTGGTAAAGAAGCCAAACATATAACAGAAAATAAATCACAAGATCATATTTTGGGTTATTGTTTAGTAAACGATGTAAGTGAACGTGAGTGGCAACTTGAAAAAATGGGACAATGGGTTAAAGGAAAATCTCATGACACTTACGGCCCTGTTGGTCCACATTTAGTTACAAAGGATGAAATTTCAGACGTTAATAATTTAAAAATGAGCTTAGATGTAAATGGAAAAAGAATGCAAACAGGTAATACAAGCACAATGATATTTAATGTTGATGTGATAGTATCTTATTTGAGCAAGTATATGACTCTTCAACCAGGTGATATTATTACAACTGGGACACCTCCAGGAGTAGGCATGGGAATGAAGCCACAGCAGTTCTTAAAAGCTGGCGATATGATGAAATTATCAGTTGAAAACTTAGGAGAGCAAAACTCAAAGGTAGTTGCTTTATAATTAATTGTGAAAATAACTTCTATTAAAAGTCATGTGCTTAAATATGAGTTAGAAAAAGAACTTGGATACTCACAACAATATTACAAACATCGTACAGCTCACCTAGTTGAAGTCCAAACAGATGAAGGAATAACTGGTTGGGGAGAATGTTTTGGCCCTGGAAATATAGCTTTAGCAAACAAGTATATTGTTGAAAAGGTAATACAGCCTTTGGTGATTGGTGAAGACCCTCTAAACAAAGAGCATATCTGGCAGAAAGTATATAATCTTTTAAGAGATAGTGGTCAAAAGGGCATGCCAATTCAAGCATTATCAGGAGTAGATATTGCTTTATGGGACATTTTAGGAAAGAAAACAAATGCTCCTCTTTATCAACTTGTTGGAGGAAAATGCAATAATAAAGTTCCAGTTTATGGTTATGGAATGATGTTACAGAAAAAACCTGTTAACGAATTGATTGATTTGTTCCAGGAAGAGTCAAAGCAAATAAAATCAAAAAATTTTAAAGCAATGAAGATGAAGGTTGGACTAGGTCCTAAAGAGGATTTAAAGCTTGTTCAAGCTGTAAGAGATTCTATTGGAAAAGATTTTAAATTAATGGTTGATGCAAATCATGCTTATAATTTAAAAGATGCTCTTTATGTTGGAAAAGGATTAGACGAATTAGATGTTTATTGGTTTGAAGAACCTATTGCTCCTGAAGATTACGAAGGATACAGAGAATTAAAACAAAAAATTTCTACTAGTATAGCAGGGGGTGAGGCTGAATTTACAAAATATGGCTGGAATAAACTAATAGCAAACAAATGTATTGATATTGCTCAACCAGAAGTTTGTGGACTTGGTGGAATTACAGAGTATTTAAAAGTTGCTGCATTAGCTCAAGCAAATTTTGTTCCAGTAGTTAACCATGTTTGGGGCTCAGCAATAAGTATTGCGGTTAATCTTCATTTATTGACTGCCCAACCAGATATGCCTGGTGGTTTGTTTCCATCTAAATCTATGCTTGAGTTCGATACCACAGAAAAAAATATTTTTATCACAGATCTTTCTAAGGAAGAATTTTCAATTTTAGATCAAGTTAAAAACAATAATGGTTTTGCATCAATAACAGACAATATAGGTATTGGTATTAATCCTGATGAAAACTTTATAAAGGAGCTAGAAGTAAATGAATAAAATAAAAACCTCTGAACCAAAACCTCTTTGGAAAATAAGATGCACTTTAGGTGAAGGTACGTTATGGGTTAGCGAACATAACACAATTTATTTTGTAGATATTAAAAAAAAGAAAATTTGCTCTTTCAATATTAAAAATAAAAAAAAGAAAATCTTTAAAGTAAATAAAGAAATAGGTTTTATCGCTCATATTAAAGATTATATTTTTATTTTAGGTCTCCAGGGGGAATTAAGAATTCAAAATTTAAAATCAAAAAAAATTTTAAAATCAATAAAGATAGAACCAAACTTGAGACTAAATAGAATTAATGATGGAAAAACAGATCCTAATGGAAATCTTTGGTTTGGAACTATGGACAACTTGGAAAGAAAAATTGAAAAAGGTTCTTTATATAAATTAGATAAAAATTTTAAATTAATAAAAGTTGATAAAGATTATAGAATTACTAATGGTCCAGCGTTTATTGATCAGTATAATTTTTATCATACAGATAGCCCAAAAAAAACGATTTATAAAATTAAGATCAATAAAAAAAATAAAATAGTTAGTAAAAAAATATTTAAGAAATTATCTCCTGAAGAAGGGTCGCCCGATGGAATGACTTTAGATAAAAATAAAAATTTATGGGTAGCTCATTTCCACGGCGCTTGTATTTCTGTTTTTAACAAAAAAGCTAAATTAATTCATAGAATTCAGTTCCCTGCAAAAAATATAACAAATTGTGCTTTTGGAGGTAAAAATAATAAAGAACTTTATGTTTCGACAGCCACAAAGGGAATGAACAAAGCAGATTTGCAAAAATTTAGATATTCTGGCTATTTTTTTAGTGTAAAAACTAATTCAAGAGGAATTTTACAAAAAAAATTTATTTTAAGTGATGAAGAAAAGAGATCTTTACTATGAGCGAATACCTACAAAACTTTTACGAGAAGATTTCAGATTATTAGGTACTTTTCTTGGAAGAGTCATAAAAAATCAAGAGGGTAAGGTTTTTTTTAATATTGTTGAAAAATTTAGATTATTATCCAAAAATACTCTAACAGATAAAAATAAAAGTAAAGTTTTTTCGAAAATATCTAAACAAGTTAAAAATCTTTCACCAGAAAATACATTTAAATTAACAAGAGCTTTTTCGCATATTTTAAATTTACTAAATTTAGCAGAGTCAATTGATGCCTCAAGAAGGCTTAATGAATATGAAAATCCATATTTTAAAAACAAAAATCAAAACTTATTTATTGAGGATTTAATTAACAGTCTTTTTAAAAATAGAAAAATTTCTGACAAAAAAATTTATGAACAAGCAACAAAACTTGATATTGGAATTGTATTAACTGCTCATCCTACGGAAGTTAAAAGAAGGACATTAATTCAAAAATATGCAAATTTAATTCATATATTAGAACAAAGGCATCTTTATAAAAAATATCCATCCAAGATTATCGAATTAGACAGACAGTTATATTCAGAGATCGCCATAATATGGAAAACAGACGAACTTAAAAGAACCAAACCTTCACCACTAGATGAGGCGAGATGGGGCTTGGCTGTAATTGAAGACAGTTTATGGGATACAATACCTAAAGTTTATAAGAGACTTAACGATATATTTAGGAAAAATTTAAAGAAAGATTTACCTAGAGATTTTAATCCAATTCAATTTGGATCATGGATGGGGGGAGATAGAGATGGAAATCCAAATGTTACTGCTGAAGTTACTAAAAAAGTTATATTGTTTTCAAGATGGCAAGCTGCAAAATTATATGAAAAAGAACTTACAAAATTAATTCAAGATTTATCCATGGAGGAATGTTCAGTAAAAATTAAAAAAGAAACTGGTAATAGTTTTGAGCCATATAGAGTATTCCTAAGACCTATTAGAGATAAAGTAAGATTAACACATCAATTAATTGAAAATCATTTAAATAATAATTCTTTTTTAGATGAAAAAAAAATAATACAAAATAAAAATGAAATCACCCTTCCACTAAGAGAGGTAAGAAGGTCTTTAAAATTAAATAGGGGAGACCACATTGCAAATGCAGACTTATTAGATTTAATGAGAAGAGTAAGATGTTTTGGCATTAATCTTGCTAGATTAGATATAAGACAAGAAGCAGATCGACACAGCAAACTTTTAAATGAACTTTTTAGAAAAAAATATAATATTAAATATAATTCTTTAAGTGAGAAAGAAAAAATAAAATTATTAAACAATTCAATTAAAGAAAAAAAATATTTTGTTGATAGAATAAAAATAACTGACAAAGAAAACAAGGAAGTTTGGGATACTTTTAAGCAGCTAGCAAAAACTCCTAACGAATGTTTAGGTGCCTATGTTATATCAATGACATCTACCGCATCTGATATTTTGTCAGTTTATTTTTTACAAACACAAGCAAAAATAAAGAATTTTTTGAGAGTTGTGCCACTTTTTGAAACTTTGGATGACTTAAAACATGCAAATAGTGTTATGAAAAATTTATTCAAACTCTCTTGGTACAGAAAAATGACAATCGCTAAACAAGAGGTAATGATTGGATATTCAGACTCTAGTAAAGATGCAGGTAAATTATCAGCTAGCTGGCATCAATACAAACTTCAAGAGGAATTAAGAGGTTTAGCAAAAAAATACAAGTTTGATTTAGTTTTTTTTCATGGAAGAGGAGGATCTCCAGGAAGAGGAGGTGGTCCAATTCAGGCAACATTAAAATCTCAACCAGCTGGAACTGTAAATGGAAAAATAAGAATTACTGACCAGGGAGAAGTAATTCAACAAAAATATGGATACAAACCTTTAGCAGAATACAATCTTTGTAGTTACATCGGAGCGGTTATGGATGCTTCTTTAAATCCACCTCCAAGATCAAAACCCAATTGGAGAGAATTAATTCAGAATATGTCTGAAATCTCAACATCTGCTTATAGGAAATATTTAAATCAAAGTGAAGACTTTATCAGATACTTTAAAACTGTTACACCTCATAAGTCGCTTGGAAAGTTAGCTATAGGCTCTAGACCAACAAAAAGGAAGAATGTTGATAACATTCAAGGTTTAAGAGCTATACCATGGGTATTTGCTTGGACACAAATTAGATTAATGTTACCAGCTTGGTTAGGAACAACTGAGGCTTTGAGATATGGATCAAATAAAAAGTTTAAAAAAACGATTATGGATATGGAAAAGAACTGGCCATATTTTGTGTCGACTATGGATATTTTAGACATGGTAATTTCAAAGGTTGATCCAGAAATATCAGTTATTTATGAAAGTAATTTGGCTGATGCCTCATTAAGGAGAATTGGAAAAAAATTAAGATATCAATTTAATGCACTGGTCAAATTGCACAATAAAATAACTCCACGTGAAGTGTTAAAAGAAAGAAAAAAATTTAGAAAAGCACTTTTTATTAGAAGTAATTATACCGAGATGTTAAACATTTTACAGGCAAATATAATGAATAAGTTAACAAATAAAAAATACAAAAAATTAGATAAAAAATTTCTTGACGATGCTTTAATGACGTCTATTGCAGGCATATCTGCTGCAATGAAAAATACTGGATAAATGTTTGAATATTTAATTGCTTTTGCAGCAGGACTTATAAGTTTTTTGTCTCCGTGTGTTTTACCTTTAATACCTGGATATATTTCTTATATCTCCGGTCAATCCCTACAAGAAATATTAAATAAAAAAGAAATAAACTTTTTTCCTTTAATTTTATTTTGTTTAGGGTTTTCAACCGTTTTTGTTCTTTTAGGAGCATCAGCATCATTTTTAGGTCAAACACTTTTACAAAATTCAGAAATTTTAAGAATTGTAGCTGGAATAGTTATAATAATTTTTTCTCTTCAATTAATTGGAGTAATCAATATTCCTTATTTAAATTTTGAAAAAAGATTTGATGCTAAAGAATCAAGAAATATTCTTTTTCCATATGTAATTGGTGTTGCTTTTGGTTTTGGATGGACACCATGCATTGGTCCAATTTTAGGTTCAATTTTAGCCTTAGCATCTATTGAAGAAACCTTATCAAGAGCAATTATATTATTAATTTTATACTCATTAGGTCTTGCAATTCCTTTTGTTTTATCAGGATATTTAATTCAAAGATTTTTATTATTTTCCAAGAACTTTAGAAAAAATATTAATTTAATATCGAAAATTGGTGGAATTATTCTTTTAGTAACAGGTATTTTAATCCTGACAAATCAATTACAAGTTATTGGATTTTATATAATTGAAATCTTTCCTTTTATGCAAAAATTCGGATAAAAGGTATAAATGAAGATTTATCAAATAGACTCAAGTGCTAGAAAAAAAGGATCAACCTCACGCGCACTAGCTAAAAAACTTTTAGAGAAAATTAAAAAACCTGGAGATGAGGTGGTTTATCGTGATTTAGATGATGAAATGTTTTTTGTTAGCGGACTCACAGAGTCGGGTATGAAAATTGAAGAAAAAGATCAGACAGAGCACCACAAAAAAATGTTCGAACTTTCTGATAAATTAGTAAAAGAGTTGAAAGAAAGTGATGTGATTATAATTTCAGCTCCCATTTACAATTATGGTCCTCCCGCAACACTTAAAGCTTGGTCAGATTTAGCAGCCAGAATTGGTGAAACATTTAGATTTAAACCTAATGGGAGACGGGAAGGGTTATTAAAAAATAAACATGCATATTTAGTAATAACCTCTGGAGGAACCAAATTGAACAGTTCTGAGGATTTCCTAACTCCTTGGTTAAAATTTATTCTTAATTTTTTTGGAATTGAAAAAGTAGATATTATCAGTGCAGATCAAATGGCATTAGATTATGAAAAATCAATAAGTGATGCAGAATCACAAATAGAAAAATTATTTAAAGATTAAACTTTCTTTTTAGATGTCTAAGTTTTCCTTCGGTGCTGTCAAAATCAATATAACAACCTTGTAAAAATCTTTCACCCTCTTTAGTTTCATAAGATGTTCTTCCATGTAGTAATCTATGATTATCCATCATCATCAAGTCTTTTGGTTTGAGTTTAAATTCAATTTTATATTTATCCGAATTATACATTTCAGATATTTTTTTTCTTGCTTGATAATATAGATCTAATTTTTTTTTTTCTAAAATTGGAACATAATCTAATCTGGGACTAAATCTTACCTGTTTGAAACTTTTATCATCATTTAATTCAATTAAAGGAGAAATTGTCTCTAAAATTACCTCCTTATCAATAAATCTAAATCTTACTTTTACCTCTATTAATATTTTATAAAAATCAGGGTATTCTTTTTTTAAATCTTCAGTAACTGTATAACCATCTACCAATGTTGATAATCCACCTGATACTTTACTTTCAATACAATGTAATAACTGAATACACGGCACAGGATTTCTATAGGGATTATCAGTATGAGGAGCTAAAGCTAAAGATGTGTAAGCAAGATCATTTGGATCAGGTTTAGATTTTACATCAAAATATTCACCAAAATTTGTTCTCCGAACACTTCCAATAGAGTTTGCAAATTCTACAATATAGTTTTTTGTAGTTGGAATATTTTTAATAATAACAAATCCATATTTATAAAAAGAAACAAGTAAATCATGCATCTCTTTACTTTCATAAAAATTTTCTTGGAATTCAAAATCTTTGATATTTTTTAGAGTGGAATCCCATTTCGTTTTTTCTATAGATTTTATTACAATGTCTTCTTTAGAAAACTCGTAAGCAATTTTGTTTATTTCTAGTTTTGAATTAACACCATCATTAAAATTAATTTCTAAATATTTTTCATTAATATTTGCTTTATTTATTGAAATGTTACTATTTAACGAAGTAGGATCAAAAAGTCTCTGTTGAGTTCCTTTATCTAAGTATTCTTCACCATTTACTCTTTCACGTAACCAAAAAGGGTGAATTTCTTTTTTTTCGGTCCCATTATTGTAAAAAACTTTATTTTGATTTAGCTCAATTTTCATAATACTCAGCTAAGGATTATTTAAAATTTAACTTTAATCAACATAAATTAAATAGTAAGAGTTCTCTGTGAAAAAATTTGATACAAAAAAATATCCAATATATGTAAGCTTTTTAAATCAACTTGCTAAAGATTTAACAAGATTTTACTACACCAAGTTAGATAAGCCATTTAAGATAACCAATAAGATGAAAGGTAAAGGTTACGATCCTGTGACATCATCTGACAAAGCATTTGAAAAATTTATAAGATCTAAAATTTCAAAAAAATTTCCAAATCACCAAATTATAGGTGAAGAGTATGGTCATAAAAATACTAAAAGTGAGTTTTCATGGGTGATTGACCCTATTGATGGAACAAGATCATATGTAGTAGGCAATCCCAGTTGGAGCAATTTAATTTCGCTAAATTATAATGGAGAGCCAGTTTTAGGATTAGCAAATTTTCCTAAAATGAGAAAATATTATTTAAATATAAATAAAAATACAGCGTATGTTTTTGAAAATAATAAAAAAAGAAAACTTAAAGTTAATAGTAAATTAAATTTTACTAATGCAAAATTAGCTGCTGCTTTTCATAATCAATTAACTTTGAAGCAACAATCAAAAATTAAAAAATTTATTAAACGAATGCAATTTCCTTGTTTTGATGCATTAACATATTGCCAATTAGCAGAAGGAAAACTTGAAATGGTTTCACAATGTGCAAATAAGATTTGGGATATTCATCCAATTATGCCGATAGTAAGAGCAAGTGGTGCAATAGTAACAACTTGGAGCAACAAAAACCCTGTTGTTGGGGGAAATATTATTGTTTCAAATAATAAAGCCAATCATCAAAAGATTTTAAAATTATTAAAACCATTAGCTGAATGATTCCAGAAAGATCACAAGCAATTCTAGACTTCTGGTTTAAAGAAACTCCATCTGAGATGCGTTTTAAAAAAGATGAAAAGTTTGATCAAAAAATTAAAGATAATTTTTTAAAAGATTATGAGTTTGCTTGTCAAAATGAATATGATGATTGGCAAGATAACCCTATGAGTTGTCTAGCGTTAGTTATTTTATTTGATCAATTTTCTAGAAATATGTTCAGAAATGATAAAAAATCTTTTGCTCAAGATCAAAAAACTAGATTGATTGTAAATGATGCAGTTTATTCAGGTTATTTAGAAGCTATGAACGTTAATCAAAGATTATTTATGTTACTACCATTAATTCATAGTGAGGAAATTAGTGATCATGAAATGGCTTATTACTTGTTAAATAAATATTTAAGAGAGCATGAGGATTACAATGAAATAAAGAAATTTTGGCAAGATCATACAAAAGTAATAAGACAATTTCATAGATATCCTCATAGAAATAAAATTTTAGGCAGAGAGTCTTCAGAAGAAGAAATAGAATTTTTAAAAGGTCCAAATTCTTCTTGGTAAAAATGAATTTAGAATTTATTTTTAAAGTTATAGATAAGGATGAATGGCAAAAAGCCAAACAATCAGGGACATATGGTGGATCAGAAAAAGATATTAAAGATGGATATATTCATTTTTCTGAGGAGGATCAGGTAGAGGAAACCTTGAACAAATATTACTCTAAAAAAGTAAATCTAGTTTTGTTAAGAGTAAATGCTTTTAAACTTGAACATTTATTATGGGAGCAGGCATCTAATGGGGATATGTATCCCCATTTATATTCACCTTTAGATATTACCACTGTTGTAAATGAATATGAGTTGTCATTAAATGAAGATGGAAGCCATGAGCTTCCTGAGATTTTAAAAAAATATCAGTTTAGTCGACCAAGATAATTAACCATTACTACACCAATAATAATAAGGATAATTCCAATAGTTCCATAAAGATTAGGAACTTGATTAAATTTTAAAACAGCAAAAAGAACAACACCAGTTACTGTTAAGCCGCTGTAAGTAGAGTAGGCAAATCCAACAGGAAGTGCTGACATTGCTTTTGCAATTGAAAACATTGTAATACACATAAACAGAATGCATAAAACAGAAGGAGTTAGTTTTGTAAATCCTTCAGAAATTTTAGCAAAACTATTAGATGCTATACCGAAAGAAATACCAATAGCTAAAAATAAATATCCTAACAATGGTTTCATAATTATTGTTTACCTAATAAATTTACCATCAAAACTCCGATTACTATAAAGATTAGACCGACTATCGAATACAAATTCGGAACTTGATTATATTTAATTACACCAACTATTACTGTAGCAATTATGGTTAAACCAGCAAATGAAGCATACGTAATTCCCATTGGAATATTTTTCATTACTAATGAAAGTGCATACATACACAATACAATTGTAATTGCAGTAATTATACTTGGAACAAGAAGTGTAAAACCCTCAGCACTTTTTGCAAAACTATTTGAAGTTACACCCAAAAAAACTGCAATACCTAAAAATAAATATGAACTAGCAAGACTCATACAATTACTTTAAATTAATTTTGAGAGAATATATAGAATTATTTAAGAGACCATTTAATAGCATCTTCCATTCGGTCATCTCCCCAGAAGACTTCATTTTTCACTATAAAAGACGGACTACCAAATATTTTATTTTCACGAGCTGAATTTGTGTTGTCTTTATATTTTGCCTTTATAATTTCTGATTTTGCCTCAGATATGATTTCATCTTTGTTTAAATTTAATTCAGCACAAACCTCATTAATGCTAGGTTCAATTGCAGGTTCTTTGCCTTCTTGGAACCATTTTTTATAGGTCAGCATTACAAATTTTTCTCCCCAACCTTTTTCAAAACCAAGGATTGCAATCTGGTTAGCTAAATCAAATTCTGATAATGGATAGGGTACCGGTGTTTTAGCAAAAAAACCATAACCTTCAGCTCTTCTTTCAATATCTCTCCACATGTAATTGACTTTATTAATTTTATCTTTTGGAAATGGGATGTTATTCATTTCCTTCATAATTGCTCTAACTGAAAAGGGTTTCCAATTAAATTTTACTTGATGTTGTTTTTCAACATCAAGTATCCTAGTTACAGAAAGATAGGTGTAAGTACTCCCTATCGAAAAATAAAAATCAATACCACTCACTTACTTTGGCATAGGTGTAGCACCAGTTTCTAAACTAATAATTTTTCCATTATCATATTTATAAACTGCCATTACAGCCTCTACATTTCCATCATCAAAAGTAACAAATGAATGATGGACACCAACTTGATCATTTTCATAAACAACTCTTACTTTATCTTGATTTATGTCGCCGCTCATTGCCCATTTGATAACATCACCTTTGCCTAAAACATTTCCTGACTTATGCATTGTGAATTTAAAATCATCATGCAAAAGATCATTCATCGTTGCTTCATCTTTATTTTTTATTGCAGCACTATATTTTTCTAATATAGACATATTTTTCCTTTCTATTTATTCACCTGGTTTTTTATAACTTTTTGAAACATCAGCTGCCTTTTTAAATGCACTATTGTAATCAAATACTTCATGAACCATTAGATCAGACATCATTCCACTATTTAAAACAGTTACTTTCATAGCAAGAACACTTTCGTAATCTCCTTCAACGCAGAAAAGAACATCAAAACGTCCTCTTAACCACTCGTAACTTACAGCTTTTACGCCCAAGCTATCACACATGGATTTCATTACTGCACCTCTATCTGCAGCAGGGTCAGCATGCATTTTTTTTAATAACTCAGGACTTGCCTTTCCAATTACATAAAATTTAGACATTATTCACCCCACATTCCATGAAATTCATATACTACTGCTGGTTTATCTCCAACAACCCATCCATCATGACCTGGTTGTATTGAATATGCATCACCAGCTTTATAAGTTAGTTCAGTTCCATCATTATGTTTTGCACAAACAGCACCCGAGATAATTATCCCAAGATGTGTAGCTTGACAGCTTTCGCCACCAACTGTTGGCTTTATATCTTTTGACCATTGCCAACCTGGTTGCAAAGTAAGTTTCATCAATCTTTGATTTCCAACTTTGACCGCTTCGATTTTAGCATTATTAAAATTATCATTTACTTCATCTGCTTTATCAAAACTTTTTACTTCTATCCCAGCCATTTTTCCTCCTAGTTACCAATTATTTAGTTATATAGTCTAGCAGAGATTAGTCAGTATGTGTAGACTCAGTCTTCTACTATACTTTAGCTAATTCGTAAATTTCATAACCATTCATTACTTCATCAAATACAGGTTTTGAAACTGGATTTGATCCATCCAAAAATGAATGAAGTGCTGCCATGTCATGAACTGCAATTTTAAACATTATTGTTGATTTATCAGGTGAGACACTAGCTATAGTTTTTGAAACATCTGCAACTTTTTTTCTTTCAGCCATACCCTCATCTGATTGCATAAAGCCCATAAACTTTTCAAAGGCTCCTTCTTTTAGTTTTCCTACTACCAATATATCTTTCATTTTAACCTCCTATTTTATTATCCTGAAAAATTTTCCATAAAGTCTCCATCCATGGGAGTGATTTTTGCAGAATCTAAATCAACTCCAGCTGCAGCTCTTGCTGCGTGAAGTTCTTTATCATTTTTAAATGCCTCAAACCCCTCCATAGTTGCATATTTTACAATTACTGTAAATTTTGAAGCATCTTCTTTTGATACACCAGCAAAAATAATGGTTGCACCAAATCCTTTAATTTTTTCAGCATTAGCTTTAACCATATCCCTCCATGCTGAAAACGATTTTATATTTTCCTCTATTTTTATAATCATATTTTATCCTCCATAAATTGTTTTCGAAGTCTCTTCTACTTTTTCTTTACCTTTTGGTATTAATTTGAAAATAAACGCATAGCAATTATCCATTAAAGTTTTTTGATAAGGTTTACCAAACATTTCATCAACAGTAGAATTTATACTTGAATTTATTTTATCCTCTGAAACACCCTCATTTGTAAGAAATTCTCTAGTAACCTTTGCTGCAGCCAAACTATTTTCTTTGTAAGCCAAATCTCCATTTGGAAGCTCACCTTGTTTAATAAATTGAGTCGATGTAAAAATTCCTGCACATTTTAAAGAATCGGATATTTCTTTATCACTCATATGTGCATATGAAGTTGCTGTTAGCAAAATCAATAAAAAAGTAAAAATTATTTTTTTCATTTTTTCTCTTTCTATTTTACTGGTGTCATAATTTTTTGACCTTCAACTCCTATTGCAACAACAATTGCTTTAACCGGTACATTTCCAATATTTTTTGATTCATGAACTACACCTACATCTTCTACAAATGCATCTCCAGCTTTATAGTTATAGCTTTTACCATCTTGGGTAAGTTCAATCTCTCCTTGTTGGATCATTATTAACACTGGAAAGGAGTGAGTATGAGCAACAACTGGACCTCCAACAGGGACAGTAAATTCAAAAGCTGTTATCTTTGCTTTACCTGAGGGATATATTATTTCGTTACCCATTCCAGTTTCACTTGTAGATATAATTCTCTTCACATGTCCATCAGCTAAAACTGAATTGATTGTAAAAAATACCCCAAATAAAGTGACTATTAATTTTTTCATATATTCCTTTTCTAATAAGTATATTCGCCACTCATTTGATTCATTGAGTGTGCCATCCCAGCTTTACCTCTTATATTTTGTCTACTTGAGTAACCACTTCCAGAAATATTTTCATATTTCCCTGTTCCAGCAACAATAACAAAAGTACCTGTTCCACCCTGGCCGCCAGTTCCTTTACCTTTGTAATTTATGTAGACCTTTTCTCCATCCATTAGATAAAAAGTACACATACCCGTTTCATCATCAAACTTTCCAGCTACTAATGTTAACCCACCAATGCAATGCATAGTAGATTTATCAAAAATACTTCCAGGTTCTTTATCCATTAGTCCAGCATTACCATCATATGTAATACTCATGTTTCCGTTTCCAGCATCCATCGCATTTATTGACCATGATCCTGCTCCAGCAGCATTAAATTTTCCTGATTCTGCTAATGAGTAATTTGAGATCGTTAAAAAAATTGTTAAAAATAAAATTTTTTTCATATTTACCTCCTTTAAATAGATTGATTTAACGTAACACTGTTACATAATTGTTAAGGAGTCACTCGTGTTTTTAGCGCGCGACAGTTATGCAATTTTAGAGGGTAAAAAATGTTGATTATGCTGTTTTATTTAATTTAAATCTTTGATAATTAAAAGTCATGATAGAAAAATTTAATGGAATTGTTTATCTAATAATTTTTATTGTTCATTTCCTTGTTTACGCTGTTTATGCTTTTAGAGCTATAGTTGGAACTAAGCGTTTTATGGATCAATATAACATCGATCACTCGGCAGCTGTAATTACAAGATTTTTTGGAGCTCCTTTTGTTGGGTCTTTCTTAATGGCTCTTTATATCATGTTCGTAAGAGATGGTGGAGTAAATGGAACATGGGCATTCTTTAATTTAGTATTTGTTCAAAATTTAATGTATTTGATATTTGGCATTTACACCATTTACATAAATAAACTTGGGCACACTGAAAAAACTAACAGTGAAGGCGTAATAGCTGCTGGAGTACTTACAATTTTAAGTGCTATTCTTACTTATGGATTAGCTGATAAAATTTATATTTAAAACCAATTAGGTATTGGTAGACCTTTTTCTTCTAAAAATTTTTTATTAAACATTTTAGTTGCGTATTTGTCACTTCTATCACAAAGAATAGTTACAATAGTTTTTCCTGGCCCTAACTCTTTTCCCATTCTAATTGCTCCTGCAATATTTATTCCACAACTTGTGCCCAAACTTAATCCTTCGTTTTGAATTAAATCATATAGAATAGGCAGAGCCTCATGGTCATCAATTGAATATGCGTCATCAATTTTTGCCTCACCAAAGTTAGCAGTCACTCTACTTGACCCAATACCTTCAGTAATTGAACCACCCTCCGATTTAAGTTCACCATTTTTAATGTAATTATAAAGAGCAGAACCTTTTGGATCTGATAAATAAATTTTTATATCTTTGTTCTTTTCTTTAAGAGCATTGCTAACACCTGAAATTGTGCCTCCAGTACCTGAAGAACAAACAAAACCATCAACTTTACCATCAGTTTGTTCCCAGATTTCTTGACCCGTGCCTTCATAATGTCCTTTAGCATTTGCAGTATTATCGAATTGGTTAGCCCAAATCACTCCATTGTTATTAGAAGGTCTTAGTTCATCTGCAAGTCTTGCTGCTACTTTTACAAAGTTATTGTCGTCTTTATAAGGCTTTGGTGGAACTAATCTTAATTCAGCTCCAAGGTTTCTAAGCAAATCTTTTTTCTCTTGTGTTTGATTGTCATTCATTACAATAATTGTTTTATAACCAAGAGAGTTTCCTAAAAGACCCAAACCTATTCCTGTATTACCAGCTGTTCCCTCAACAACAGTCCCACCTTTAGAAATTAATTTTTTTTCTTGAGCATCTTTAATTAAGGCAAGTGCAGCTCTATCTTTTACTGATCCTCCAGGATTTAAAAATTCTGCTTTTCCGTAAATGTTACACCCAGTAATTTCAGAGGCTGCTCTGAGTTTAATTAATGGAGTATTTCCTATTCCAGAAATAAAATCGTTTTGGGTATTATTCATTATCTGATTTTTTATCACTATCAGACGTAATTCCATAAGGTTTAAATTCACTATCTGCTATTCCAACACTTCTTGCAGGAATTCCAACCATTACAGCATTTTCTGAAACGTCTTTCGTAATAACTGCATTTGCTCCAATTCTAGCACCTTTGCCAACGACTACAGGACCTAATACTTGTGCACCTGAACCAATAACTACATCTTCTTTTATAGTAGGATGCCTTTTCATATTTCTTTGGTCGTTTGAATTAATACTTGGAGCAATTCCACCTAACGTAACCATGTGATAGATAGTTACATTATCTCTAATGTCTGAAGTTTCACCAATTACAACACCCATTCCATGATCTATAAATAAATTTTTTCCAATTTTTGCATTAGGATGAATTTCTATTCCAGTTAAGAATCTTGAAAATTGAGAAATGATTCTTGCTATCAAATGAAATTTTGCAGTACTAAAAAAATTTGCTATTCGATGAAAAAAAACTGCTTTAACACCAGGATAAGTTAATATTAAACTTAACTTAGACCTAGCAGCAGGATCTCTATCAATTATGGATTGTAAAAAATCACTCATATTTTCTTAGTTTAGTTGCTGTTGATTAAAAAATAATATGCCTTATATAATACTTAATTGCCCAATTTAAAGAGGTTTATATGTATAAAAATACTAATTGTTTTCATCTAGCTATCCCATGCGGTGATCTAGAGATAGCAAAAAAGTTTTATAGTGAAACTTTAGGATGTAGATTAGATAATTCGGCACAAGAGTGGGCAGACGTTGATTTTTGGGGTAATGAATTAACTCTTCATAAAAGCGAACATAAATTAGATAATGAGAGACACGACGTTGATATGGGCAATGTGTCTGTTCCTCACTTTGGAGTTCACTTATCTAGAAAAGATTTTGATGCACTTAAACAGAGACTTAAAGATAGTGGCACAAAATATTATGACGAGCCTTATCTTAGATTTAAGGGTACTAAGTACGAACAAGAGACATTTTTTGTTAAAGATCCTAACGAAAATATTTTAGAAATAAAGACTTTAACTGCAAATCCAGAATAACCTAATAACTTGATGGAATACCTAGTATTAGGTTTCTTTACTGGTCTTAGTTTAATCTTAGCAATAGGTGCTCAAAACATCTTTGTAATAGAGCAGGGTTTAAAAAAACAGCATGTCTTTTTAGTTTGTTTTGTTTGCTCAATTTCAGATTTAATTTTAATATTTTTAGGTATTTTCCTTTTTCATTATTTTATCCAATATTTTAACAATACAATTGAATTAATATTTAATATTCTTTTAGTAATTTTTTTAATTCATTTTATTTATTCAAAAATTAAATTATTAAACTCAAAGGTTAATTTTAATAATCAGGCCCAAGATTATACAAAGTTTAATATATTTTTAAAAACTCTTGGTTTTACATATTTAAATCCTCATGTTTATTCTGATACAGTATTTTTCTTAGGTAATTTTTCGAAAAATTTTGTTTTATACCAAAAAATCTTATTTGGTGCAGGGGCTTCTATTGCATCTTTTACTTTCTTTTTTATTATAGGGTATTTATCAAAAAATTTATCTAAATATGCTAAAAGTGAAAAAGTTTGGAAAGTGATAAATATATTTATAGTAAGTTTTATGGCTATTTTAACATTGTTTATTATTTCAGAAATGATTAGATAAGTTATGGCAAATATAAAGTTTAGCAGTGTACACAAATCATTTGGTTCTAATAAGATAATTAACAATTTTAATCTTCTAGGTAAAGAGGATGAGTTTCTTGTATTAGTTGGACCATCAGGATGTGGAAAATCAACTCTTCTAAGAATGATTGCAGGATTAGAAAAAATAGATGAAGGTGAAATATTTATTAATGATCAAAAAATTAATGAACTTCATCCTTCAAAACGTCAGACTGCGATGGTTTTTCAATCTTATGCTCTTTATCCGCATATGAATGTATATGAAAATATGTCTTTTGGTTTAAAAATTGAAAAAAGACCTAAAGAAGAAATTAATACAAAAGTTATGCAAGCTGCTAAAATTTTAAAAATTGAGGAACTATTAGAGAGAAAACCAAAACAATTATCTGGAGGTCAAAGACAACGTGTTGCTATCGGAAGAGCCATTACAAGAAATCCAAAAATATTTTTATTTGACGAACCTTTGTCTAACCTTGATGCAGCATTGAGAGCAGAAATGAGAGTTGAAATATCTAAATTACATAATCAAATCAAAACAAATATGATTTACGTAACTCATGACCAAGTAGAAGCCATGACCTTGGCAGATCGAATAGTTATTTTAAATCAAGGAAATATTGAACAAGTTGGTACTCCGGAAGAAATATACAATGATCCTGCAAATACTTTTGTTGCTCAATTTATTGGAACACCAAAAATGAATATTTTAGACGTGAAAGAGGAAGATGTTGTTTCAGAAAATACAATTAAATTTTTAGATAATGATATCAAGTTTGATAAATTGAAATTAAATAAAACTAAACATTTTGTGGGTATTAGGCCCGAGCATTTAAAAGTAAATCAAAACACTCAATTTACTTTCAATCCTCAAATAGAATTAATAGAAAACCTTGGTAATGAAAAAATTGTGTACATGAAAAAAGACGAACATCAATTAAGTGCAAAAATCCCAAGCAATGTCGAAATAGGAAATTCTATAGGTTTTGATATAAATGATATTTTTATTTTTGATGAAAATGGGAAAAGGATGAAATCATTACACAACTTATAATTGACTAATTTCAATTTTTTCCCATTTTTTGAATAATCACTATGTATCAATCACATACCTGATATGTGTCAGTCTTATCTTTGCTAAATAGAATCATTTTAATATAGTTTTAAATATAAATAGGAGGGGAAATGAAAAATATAATAAAAATGTTTTGCGTAATTTCGTTTTTTATTTCGAATATTGTTTACGCAGACATAAAGTTTTGGACTACAGAAGTTCAGCCTGCCCGAATGGCTAAGCAAGAGGAAATGGCAAAAGCTTTTGAAGCTAAAACAGGTATTAAAGTAGATGTGATCCCAGTAGAAGAAAAAGATTTGGGAACTAGAGCTACAGCTGCAGCGGCAGCAGGTGACTTACCAGATGTGATCTATCATACTTTACAATATGTATTACCATGGGCAGAAGCAGGAATATTAGATGTGGATGCTAACAACGCTGTTGTTAAAGAATTAGGTAAAGATACATTTGCGCCAGGTGCACTTAACATGGCAAAAAAAGGTTCAAAAATTGCAGCCGTTCCCGTTGACGGATGGACACAAATGGTTGTTTACAGAAAAGATCTTTTTGAAAATGCAGATTTAGCACCACCAACAAGCTATGCAAACATTGTAGCTGCTGTTGAGAAGCTATCAAAACAAAACGGAATGTTCGGTTTTGTTGCTGCAACTAAAACTGATGAAAATTTCATGAGTCAGGTTTTAGAGCACGTTCTTTTAGCAAATGGGGTTAATATTGTTAAAAAGGGTGGTATCAAGAAACAAGGTAAAAAACTAAAAGAAGCATTAGAGTTTTATAAAGTAATAGCTAAAGCAAGTCCTCCAGGTGAATTGTACTGGAAACAATCTAGAGCACTTTACTTTGCAGGAAAAACTCCAATGATTATTTGGTCTCCGTTCATTATGGATGAGCTAGCAGGTTTAAGAGACTCGGCTCCACCAACAATTAACAGCGATCCAACATCACCTGAGCTAGCTTCTAAAACTGGTTTCATTACGAATTTTAGTGGACCTAGTAATAAGAAAGGTGCTGCATGGGCAGATGTTAGATATTTTGGTATAACAGCTGATGCTGATACAGATGAAGCTAAACAATTTATCATGTACTCAATGGAAGAAGGTTATACAAGCACATTATCGATAGCTCCAGAAGGTAAATTTCCAGTAAGAAGAGGAAATTCAAGTGACCCTGAAGCTTTCACAAAAGCTTGGAGTAAACTACCTGTTGGAGTTGATAGAAAGGCTCCTTTGTCAGATCTATACGATCCAGATGTTATTAATAACATTGTAGCTGGTTTAGACACTGCAAATAGATGGGGTGTAAAAGAGGGCGAACTATCAAGAGCATCAAAAGTCATTAATTCTCAATTTATAAACAGAATCACTAGACTTTATATCGATGATCAAATTGATGTTGATGAGGCTGTTAAGATGATTAACGACTCATTAGCAAAATTTAAATAATTAAAATATAATAAAAAAGCGGATAATATTAATTATCCGCTTTTTTTATGAATGACACTTTAGCAAATACAGAAAAAAAAACTGCATACATATTAACTTTACCTGCAGTCTTTTTAGTTTTTGCAATAATTTTATTTCCAATTTTTGCAAATGTTTGGATCAGTTTTAAAGAAGTTGAATTAAAGGATATTAGAATTCCTGAGCCAAGAGCAAAAAAAATTGTAAAATCTATTTCTGATGAACCTTCTAAAATAAAAGTATTATATAAGTTAAGAAATAGTTCATTAATTCAAGAAATAAGGGATGTTTCTTTTAAGGATAGTTATCCAAAAAAATTTGAAATTGAAAATTTAGATCCAAGATGTAAGTATATAAAGTCTTCTTTAAAATGTGAGTTTGGTAACTGGCCAGCCAAATATAAGGAAAATTTTCAAGTAATTTTTGTAACTACAGATGGATCAAAAATTGATAAAAAAAGCCTAAAATCGATAAAACCAAAACTGGACGGAAAATCTGACAATATATTACTTAATACCAGCTTTACCTTAAAAAACTTTAAAAATGTTCTATTTGAAAATGAATTTATAGATTTACTACTTACAACTTTTTATTACACATTTTTTGGAACCGTTGGTTCTATAGTATTTGGTATTTTAACTGCTCAAATGGTTAATCAAAAGTTTTATGGAAGAACCTTCATGAGAAGTGTTTTGCTTTTTCCATATGTTGCTCCAGTAGTTGCTTTAGCTTATACTTGGGAACTTTTACTAGATCCAAATAGTGGAACACTTAATAGTTTGTTATTAAATTATCAAATTATTGAAACTCCAATAAACTTACTTGGACAAAAATATGTTGAAATTAGCATATTGGGTTTTGATTTTAAATTAAGATTAGCACTTACAACAGTTATAATGTTTGAAATTTGGAGATATTTTCCTTTAGCTTTTTTATTTATTCTTGCAAGACTTCAAGCTATTCCAAAAGAATTATATGAGGCTGCTGATGTTGATGGCGCAAGTCCTTTTCAAAAATTTTTTAAAATTACACTTCCACAAATTACTGCAGTAATTTCAATTCTTTTTATGATTAGATTTATATGGAATTTTAATAAATTTGAGGATGTTTTTTTATTAACGGGGGGTGCATCTGGAACAAGAACTTTACCAATAAATGTTTATCAGCAAGGTTTCGCAATATCAGATATTGGAATGGGCTCAGCTGTATCAATAGTAATTGTTGTGTTGCTTTTAATGTTTATGTTTTTTTATTTCAGACTTTTAGGAAAGAGGGTAGATGAAAACTAAAAACACAATTATATATTCATTAATTTCTACCTTTTTCCTGATTTTTTTAATATCAATTTGGAAAATATTAGCAACTTTGCAAGGTTTAAGTATTAAAAGCTTCAACATAGAAATACTTTTCATTTTTGGTTTCTTAATATCAATAGCCCATCTAGCTATAGGCAATAGAATTAAATCAATTTATAAATCAATAATTTTTTCAACTATATTTGTTTTTTGTGATGGTTTCTTAATTCAAAAATTACCTATTTGGTACAATATAGGGACATTTTTAATTTTATATTTTTTCACTACTAAGATTGGTAAATATAGTCTTGTAGGCCTAAAAGAAGAGCACTCTACACAAGTAATATTATTTGACTTCTTAACTTTATTTGGAATTTTATTTTTCTCTTTTGTAATATTATTTCCATTTTACATGATGTTTGTTACAAGTTTTAAAACACAAATAGCTTTGTTAGTAAATCCTTTAGACTTTAGTATTAACTTTACTCAAGATTTAAAAGATTTATTTAAATCTTATTTTGTGATTTTTAAATCCTATAAATTTGGTAAATATATTTTAACAAGCACAATTGTTTCTGTTGGCACTGTTATAATAACCCTTCTTTTTGCAATTCCTGCAGCATATGCAGTTGCGAGATTAAATTTTTTTGGAAAAACATTTTTATCAACATCGATACTTATAATTTATATGTTTCCTGCGATAGTACTTGTGATACCACTTTATACAATTTTTAGTCAATTAGGTCTCCGAAATTCAATTGAGGGTCTATTAATAGTTTATACTGCTACAACACTTCCAGTCGCAATTTATATGCTGCAAGGTTATTTCAAAAGCATACCTAAAGAATTAGAGGAAGCAGCGATATTAGATAAATTAAGTTGGTTTGGAATTATTACAAAAATTATAATTCCTCTAAGTATTCCAGCCATTTCTTCTGTAGCATTATATGTATTTATGATTGCCTGGAATGAGTTTTTGTTTTCTTTAATGTTTTTGGATAATCCAAATTCATTTACATTATCAAGGGCAATTCAATATCTAAGTGGTGATGCCGAAACTCCAAGGCAATATTTAATGGCAGGATCAGTTGTAGTGACATTGCCTGTATTGTTTATATTTGTTTATTTTGAAAAATATTTAGTTAGTGGTTTAACAGCAGGGAGTGTAAAAGGTTAATGAAAGTTTCAATTAATAGAGCAAAAAAAACTTTACTTGGTAATAGAAGAAGGGGTTATACTTTACCAACTAACAACAAACTTTATCCTGCTCAGTGGAATTGGGACTCTGGCTTTATAGCTTTAGGATATTCTTATTTTAATTTAAACTTTGCATTAAAAGAAATAAATACATTGTTAGATGGACAATGGAAGGATGGAATGGTCCCTCATATTTTATTTCATAATACAAAAACAAATTATTACCCAAATTATACAGCATGGAATTGTGGTAATAAAATCCACTCATCTGGAATAACTCAACCACCAATATTAGCTACAATTTTAAAAGAAATTTTAAATAAAAATAAAATTAATAAAACTCAACTTTTAAACATAAAAAAAATAATTAAAAAAATTAAAAAATTTCATGAATGGTTTATTCAATTCAGAGATCCAAAAAAAACTGGTTTAGTATCTATTTTACATCCTTGGGAAAGTGGATACGATAATTCTCCTATATGGGATGAACCTATGAATAAAGTAAAAATTGAGAAAAATATAAAATACAAAAGAGCTGATAACAAGGTCGTAAATCCAGATTTTAGACCACTTAATATAGATTACGATAGGTATGTTACGATAAAAAATAATTTAAGAAAAATAAAATATAATCCAAAAAAAGTTTATAAATCCTCTTTTTTTAATGTTGTAGATGTGGGTTTTAATTCTATATTTCTAAAAGCAAATAAAGATCTTGTTTATTTATTAGATACCTTTAGTTTTAACAAAACTAAAATAGATAATTACATAAAACTTACAGAAAAAAATTTTCTTAAATTATATGATAAAAAAAGAAAAACTTTTTTTTCAAAAGATTTAAAAAATAATAAAAAAATTTACATTCCATCAATAACTAATTATTTTGTATTATTTGCTGATTTAAATAATGACAAAATTAACAAAAAACTAATTCAAAATCTAAAAAAACATAATTCAAATGAAAAATATTTTTTTTCATCAATTAAACCAAATCATAAAAGTTTTGAAGAGAAAAGATACTGGAGAGGTCCTGTGTGGATTAATTGCAATTGGTTTATTTATAAAGGACTAAAAAACAAAGATAAGTTATTTTCTGATAAAATAAAAAATAAAACTATACAAATATTAGAAAAAAAAGGTTTTTTTGAATATTTCAGTTGTAAGAATGGTCAACCTATGGGAGCAAAAAACTTTTCTTGGTCAGCAGCTCTTTATTTAGATTTAAAATTAAGTAATTACTAATTAGAAAAACCGTATTTTCTTAATCTTACATCGCCTGTTCTTGCATGTGCTTCCATTCCTTCGTATCTAGAAATTCTTGCACAAGCAGCACCAACTTCTTTTGTAGCTGCCTTACTCATTCGTTGGAAACTTAATGTTTTAATAAATTTCCCTACAAATAAACCACCCGTGTATCTACCAGCGCCTTTTGTTGGTAAAATGTGGTTTGTTCCTGAACATTTATCACCGTAAGCAACTGTTGTTTCTTCACCAATGAATAAAGATCCATAATTTTTTAATCTGTCGTGATACCATTGTAAATTTTTAGTTTGAACTTCCAAATGTTCTGGAGCGTATTCATCACTTACTTTAGCAATCTCTTCATCCGTATCACAAAGAATTACTTCACCATAATCTCTCCATGCAGCACCTGAATTTTCTCTTGGAAGATCTGGTAAATCTGCAATTAATTCTGGAACCCTTTGTATCACATAGTCTGCAACTTTTTTACTTTTAGTAAATAACCATGCAGGTGAATTGTAACCATGTTCTGCTTGTCCAACTAAATCATATGCAACCATTTCAGGATCTGCTGTGTCATCTGCAATTACTGCAATTTCTGTAGGTCCTGCAAATAAATCTATACCAACTTTTCCAAATAAAATTCTTTTTGCTTCAGCAACAAATTGGTTACCAGGTCCAACTAAAATATCTGCAGGAGCATTTCCAAATAAACCATTTGTCATTGCTGCTATGGCTTGTACACCACCTAGATTCATTATTACATCAGCCCCACATAAGTCAGCGGTATAAACGATAGATGGATGAACTCCAACACCAGGTTTAGGTGAACTACAAACTAAAATATTTTTAACACCAGCAACTTTTGCTGTTGTCACACTCATTACAGCTGAAGCTATATGAGCATATCTTCCTGCAGGAACATAACAGCCCGCTGTATTAACAGGAATAAGTTTTTGTCCAGCAAACAAACCATCAGACAATTCAACTTCAAAGTCTTGGCCATAATTTTTTAGTTGTGCTTCAGCAAATTTTCTTACTCTTTCGTGAGAAAACTGAATATCATCTTTAGTTTTTTGATCTAAATTTTTTTTTATTTCTTCAATTTTTTCTTTTGAAACAATTACATCACCTTCATATTTATCAAACTTTTTTGAAAGCTCCTTACAACCTTCTTCTTTACTTGTCTCAATATCTTTTAGAATATTTTCTACTATTTCTCTTGTTTTTGTATCGTCAGTTGATGATGTTTTTGGTGATTTTTTTAAGTATGTAATTGCCATTATTCTCCTTTAAAATTTCAGTTTATTTAAATGAATTTCTTTTGAAATTCAATGTATCATTTAGTCTAAAGCGACTACTGCAGCTGCAATTGAAGCTAAACGTGCTTGAGCTTCATCAGATCTACTAGTTATTACGACTGGCACTTTTCCACCCACTACTACTCCTGCAGCACATGCGCCATTAAAGTATATAAGCATTTTAACCAAGGCATTACCTGCCTCAACACTTGGCACTAATAATACATCTGCCTCACCTGCAACTGTATTTTTAATTCCTTTTATTCCAGCAGATTTTTTTGAAATACTATTATCAAATGCCAAAGGTCCAAAAACATCAGCATTTAAATTTTCTTTTTTGGCTAATTTTGTAATCTCTGCAGCTTCGATGGAACTTGGTACACTTTCTAATACTTCTTCAGTTGCAGATAATACGGATACTTTCGGTCTTTCTATTCCTATTCTATTTGAAAAATTAACGACATTTTTAAGAATGTGCATTTTTGTTTTAACATTTGGCAAAACATTTAAAGCTCCATCAGTAATAATTAATGGTTTATCGTCTTTATCAATTGTCATATGCCAAATATGACTTAATCTAGTTTTACCTAACAAATTGTATTCACGTTTTAAAACCTCTTTCATGAGAACATCTGTATGAATATGTCCTTTTACAATTATTTTAACCTTGTCTTCACTTGCAAGTTTAGCTGCAATTTTAGCTGTATCGTTCTCTACAGGTTCATGAATAAGTTCATATTTAGAGATATCCCATTTAATATCTTCAGCACATTTTTGTATTTCAACTTCATGACCAATAAAAATAGGTTCAATTAGATTTTCATTAACTGCATCTTGAACTGATAACATAGGCAAAGGTTTTCCTGCATTTACAACGGCAACTTTAACACCTTTTTTTTTATGCGCTAAATCCAGAAGATTATTTGGACATGTAATTTCTTTACTTGATAGCATATAATTTAATCATTAAGAATTTTTACTTCTTTTTCATTTATACTTAAAAAAACTTCTTCTCCAACCTTATATACATCATTTGTTTCTCCTGAAATAACAAACAGTTTTCCAGCATCTGAATTTAGTATGTATTGATAACTACTTCCTACAAATGAAGCGTTATTTATATTTGCATGTATTGAGTTCTCTTTTTTATCTCTGTTAATTAAAATTCTTTCAGGTCTAAGTGCTACAGAAACATTTTTTTCAAAATACTTGTCACTGTGTACTTTAATTTTCATTTCAGCTATTTTTAAATCATAAGAGTTTGATTGTTTATTTAATACTTCTGCTTTTACAACATTCGCATCACCAATAAAATTAGCTACAAATTTATTTTGTGGAAAATTATAAAGATCTTTTGGACTACCTTCTTGGGCGATGACTGCATTATTCATCACAATAACTTTATCAGAAATAGCTAACGCTTCTTCTTGGTCATGGGTTACATAAATAGTTGTAACTCCTAATTTTTGTTGAATTTCTCTAATATCTTCTCTTACTTGTCTTCTTAATTTTGCATCTAAGTTAGAAAGAGGTTCATCGAAAAGCAGTACTTTTGGCTCCAACACAATTGCTCTTGCAACCGCAACCCTTTGCTGCTGTCCACCAGATAGTTCTGATGGCATCCTATTTTCATATCCCTCTAAATTTACCAATTTTAGAGTTTCTAAAGATTTTTGAATATATTCATCCTTATCTACATTGATCATTTTCAAGCCATATGAAACATTTTCAAGAACACTCATATGTGGAAACAACGCATAAGATTGAAATACCATTGATACATCTCTGTCAGTTGCAGGCAATAATGTTACGTCTTCATCATCTACTAATATTTTACCACTTGTAGCTCTTTCGAGACCTGCAATAATTCTTAGTGAAGTAGTTTTTCCACAACCTGATGGACCAAGCAAGGTAGTTAAAGTTCCAGCTTCAAATTTACAGCTAACATTATCTACTGCTGTAGTTTCGTTAAATTTTTTTGTTATATTTTCAAACTTTACTTCTGCTTTTTTCATTATCCAAAATTTCCTTGTAAAATTCCAGCTGCTTGATCTCTTCTTCCTAATTTACGTTTTCCTATTATTAATTGCATTAAAGTAATTGTAATCAGCATAACTACAATTAATGCAGATGAATACACTATTGCAAGGCCATAGTCATTATTTTCTAATCGACCAAGTATGTATGAAACAGCTAAGTCATAATTTGCACTTACCAAGAAGATAACTGCACTAATTGCTGTCATGGCTCTTACAAAACTAAAAACTAAAGATGCTGTAATGGCAGGCTTAAGTAAAGGAAGAATTATATTCCTAAATGTTTGGGCGCTAGAAGCGTTTAAAGTTGATGAAGCTTCATCTAAGTGTGGATCGAGCTGGTTCATAGCAGCTATTCCTGCTCTAACTCCAACAGGCATATTTCTAAATACAAATGCGATCACTAAGATTATTCCAGTTCCTGTTATTTCAAGAGGAGGAACATTAAAAGCAAAAACGTAACTTACACCGATAACACTACCAGGTATTGCAAAGCTCAACATCGTACCAAATTCAAAAGCATTTTTTCCTTTGAATTTGTGTCTTGTTAGAAGATATGCAGTTAAAATTCCTATTGCAGCAGTCGGTAAAGAGGAAATTAAAGCAATCGTAAATGTAGTATTAAAGGAATTCCAAGCAGTTCCTGTCCATAAGAAACCTCTCTCTTTTACCCAATCAACACTAAAAGCTTCAATATAATGTCTTAACGTAAAACTATGATCAACACCCCACATTTCTACAAATCCACCGAACATGATCATTACATAAATTATAAATGTCAATAAAGCCCACGGAAGCACAGTTGAATAAATTACCCATTTTGTTTTATTTGGAAGTTCTGGATGAACACCACTATCTCCTTTACCTGAAATTGAAATATAGGATTTTTTTCCTAACCATTGGTTTTGTAAATAAAATACTACTAGAACAACAGATAATAAAATCATAGCTAATATTGCTGCTTTAGTTTCATCGTACTGTGCGCCAACAATTGCAAAAAATATTTCAGTAGATAATACATCGTATTCTGCTCCTAGTACCAAAGGGTTACCAAAGTCTGCTAAACTTTCTATAAAACCAAGTAGAAACGCATTTGCTATTCCAGGTCTCATTAACGGTAAAGTAACTGTTTTAAAAACTTGCCATTTAGAAGCCCTCAAGGTTTGGGATGCTTCTTCCATAGATGGACTGACACTTTCAACAACACCAATTAAAACTAAAAATGCAATAGGGGTAAAAGCAAGTGTTTGAGCAAACCATATTCCAGGTAAACCATAAATCCATCTAGAAGGTTCAATATCAAATCCCCATTCAAGAAACGAACTCACAACACCAGTTCTTCCAAATAAAATTATTATCGCTAATCCAATTACAAATGGTGGAGTAATTATTGGTAATACAGATAATACTCTAATTGTTTTCTTAAATCTGAAACTAGTTCTTGCAACCAATAAAGCAAAAGCTAATCCCAAAATTGTTGATGAAAATGCAGTAAGTGTACCCATAGTAATGGTATTCCAAAAAACACCACAAGCATAATCGCTATAAAGGCAATCTAGCCCCCAAATTCCTTTATTAAATATTTTGTCTGAAAAATTACTTATTTCATATCCACCTTCAGTACCTTTAAAAGCAACTGCAAACATTCTGAAAATTGGAAAAAATACAAAAGTTGAAACTAAAATTATAATACTACCTATGCTTCCAACTATAAAATTATCTCCATTCAACCACCCACGTGCTGAAAGACCATGAGTGATATAAAATACAAATGTACAACAAGTTAAAACTGCACCTGAACCAACACCAAATTGATTTTCTACATCACCAAAAATAGATTGTAAAATTTCAAAATTCCATCCTCTTATACCAATAGAAAATCCCTGAAGAAAAAAGTAAAAAAAACCAATTAACCCTGAGTATAAAAAAATTTTAGAATATTTCGGATTGTTCTGATTTAATTTAAATGTTGCTAAAGGAAAAATTAGAGGAAGTAATATTGGTAAAAGCCAATATTTTTTATTTATAAATACTTGAGGTAATACAGAACCATAATCCTCTAAAGAATATTCTAGTATCCAGTTTATTGAGAAAAACCCGTCACCTGTCACATACCATGGAAAGACTAGGAAGCCCAATCCTCCTATGAGCATCCAACAGATAACGAGTCCTCTCATTAATTCCTAAAATTATCTAGGAATTACAGATACATCGTTATCCCACTTGGATAACAGGCTCGCTCTAGTAGCTTTATCTCCATAAACTTTAAAATTGTAGTCAATTAAGTTAATTGTAGATAAATCTGGAGCATCAGGATCAGCTTTTGCTTTAGTATTTGATGGTACTTGCAAAGATTTTCCTGAAGTAAAAACCATAGTTTGTATTGCAGGACTTAATGCCCAGTCATAAAACTTCTTAGCTTCCTTCATATTTCTTGCACCAGCAATAATACTCATTGATCCAACTTCATAACCAGTCCCCTCAGCAGGAGATACCGTTACAACAGGTAAACCTTTTTTAGTTTGTTTCACACCATCGTGTTGGAAACAAATACCAATTAAGTTTTCACCTCTTCCAGTCGCTTTAATTGGAGCAGAACCAGATTTTGTGTAAGTATTTATATTTGCATGAAGTTTTTTCATGTAATCCCAACCTTTATCTTCTCCAAAAATTTGAAGAATTGTAGCTAAAGTTGTGTAAGCAGTTCCAGATGAATTAGGATTTGCTACTTGGATTTCACCTTTATAAATAGGTTTTGTTAAGTCCATCCATGATTTTGGAGCTGGAAGACCTTTTTTAGCTAAAAGATCTTTATTGTATCCAAAACCTAATGCACCAACATAAATCCCTACAGATTTATAGTCAGCATTTTTTGCTTGGTTTTGTGCTGCAGGTAATAAATCATCGAAATGTTTTGATTTATATTTTTCTGTTAAATTTTCCTGAGCAGCTGTTAAGTGTGGATCACCTGTTCCACCAAACCAAACGTCTCCTTTTGGATTAGACCCCTCTGCTTTAATTTTCGCAAATGTTTCACCACTACTTGCTCTTGTCATTGCAACTTTTGTGCCTGTCTCTTTTTCATAAGCTTGTTCAAGCATTTCACAAACATCGATTTCTACACTGCAATATAACGTTAATTTTGCAGCAGAAGCTTTGTTTGTAAGACCAAACAATGTAATTGAAAAAAGAAGGACAATAGATGCTATCTTGATTAGATTTTTCATTATTTCCTCTCTCTAAAGTTATATTGTTCTGAAAGTTAATATGTTTTATTAAAAATTGTTACTATTTTATTTCAAAATTCACTTCTAGGTTTAAAATTTATTTTAGTTATTAAATTAAAAATATTGTATAATTTTTTTTAAGAGGGGGAAGTCATTGGAGATTGTAACTAAGATAGCGCCAATCATATTGGCTCTGATCATGTTAGGCTTAGGCCTAGGATTAAAAATAGAAGATTTTGGAAGAGTATTCAAAGCGCCAAAAGATTTTATAGTTGGTTTTATTTCTCAATTAATAATTCTTCCAATTGTAGCATACATATTAATTTTAATTTTAAAAACACCGCCTGAAATAGCAATAGGGGTTATGATTATAGCTGCAGCTCCAGGAGGTGTAACATCTAATGTAATGACAAAATTTGCTGATGGAGATGTTGCGTTATCAATATCTTTGACTGCTGTAATTAGCTTACTAAGTATAATTACAGTTCCTTTAATAATCTTTACATCTGCAGATATGTTAGGAATACCAGAGGTTTCTCAAAATATTTCAATGACAGGAATAGCTTTAAAAATGTTTTTAGTTGTAACAGTACCTGTGATTTTAGGAATGATTATCAGAAAATTTGCTGAAAATTTTATATCTTCTAAAGTTGAAATATTTAACAAACTTAACATAGTATTGTTTGCTGTTTTTTTTGTAGCTGCCTTTTATTCAGAAAGAGAAAATTTTATTAGCTTTATAAAACAAGCAGGTTTAATTGCTTTAATTTTAAATATTTCAATGATGGTTATCGCATATTACATTGCAAAAGCTTTTACTTCAGGTGTTAAACAAATGAAGTGTATTGCTTTAGAATGTGGATTACAAAATGGTACGTTAGCGTTATTTGTCTCTACGCAAATATTTGGTACTGATATATTATATGCATTACCAACAGGTGCTTATGCACTAATCATGTATATAACTGGATTTATTTTTATTTATTTTTTAAGAAAGTCTAATTAGTTATTGATTATTCTTATTTGATTAAAAACTTTATAAATAAAATGGCTTAAGCTAAGCATATTTTTATTCACCATTCCCTTTGTTGTTACAAAAGCACTATCTTTAGCATTGTATGTAATTAATTTTTTATCATTTATATGAAGAAATTTTTTATCAACTAAATATTTTATTTTTCTAACAACTGTAGGTCTAGGAATACCAGTTATCTCAGAAATTGACATTGCATTAACTCCTCTTTTATCTGATCCCTGAATCTCTTTTCTATATGAATCTAAATGTTGTTTTTTTGGAGTAAATTTTGGATTTTTAATTGTATTTATTAGCACAACCATGCCGATTGCAAAAACTTCTAAATCCTTTAATTCTTCTCTCCATCTTTTAATAAAAACAAACCAAAATTTATTAAACTGATACAAGCAATAAGAAAAATTTTCTTTTATTGCTAAAATTATTTCTTTAACAGAATAAATTTCGGTTACTAATTTTTCTTTTTTTAAAATTTTATTAAATTCATGCAATATATTTGCAACCTCTGTAAGAGTATCGACCGCTTTTGCTGAGTAAAGGGTATCTCGAACAACAAATATTTTCTTACCGGTTCTTTTAATTACTCTTTGTTCTTCTAATTCTAAAACTTTTCTTCTAATACTTTCTTTTGGAACTCCTAGATCTTTTGAAATGTCTGAAATATTAATTTTATTAATTTCGATTGATTTATTCTTATAAAATGTGTCGTAGTTAATTTTTACTCCATTTTGTCTGAAATATATAAGGTCTTGATGTATCAAATATATAATGAGGACAAACTTATCTATGTCTTTGTAATGATCATAGGCTCTTACAAACCAGTTGCTTGTTAAAGTAAAATAAGTTGGTGCTAGTGTGGCAAAATTATCTTGAATTATTTTATTGATTGTCTTCTCATCAATATGTTCAGATATACTTGGTATTGTGTTCATATTTTAAAAAAAACCCAATATGAACATAAGTTAAATTAGTGTCAACCCATTTTGGACAACACTAGTATGTAAAAAATTAACCAATAATGATTAAATTTAAATTTATAAACGAAATATGAGTACAGAAAGCTTACATAGAACATCCGAGATTGTAGAGACCCCCTCTCAATATGTCGAAACCCCAAAAAGGGTTAACGTGGATGTTCTAAAGCAAAGACTTCTAGAAGAAAAAAAGAAGGAAAAAGTTAAGAGAACAATAATTTTATCATCTGTTATCGTTTCTTTGGGTGCTCTAACGATGTTAACTTATTAAGGTTTCCAAATCTTTCTTTATTATATCTGGTATAGAAATTTCTTTTTTTGAGTTATTTTTATACCGGGCATATTTATTTTGTCCTGGATACATTATTTCCTTAACACCTTTTATCTTAGGAAGTTTTTTTATTGTTTTAATATTATCTTTTATTCGTTGGTTATAATTTTTTTGAAATAAATTTGCTTTAAAAGTAATAAATAAATGTCCAATATTTTGAGGACCTGAAAAATCATCAAATGGATCTTTAACTCTTCCTGCGTGATTTCCTCCGGTTAAAACTCCACTTAATATATCTACCATCCAAGCTAGTCCCGATCCTCTAAAACCTGCAATTGGTAATTGAACTCCAGCTAATGCTTTTTTTGCGTCTGTAGTTGGTTTGCCAAATTTATCTAAAGCAACTCCCGCAGGAATTGATTTATTATTTCTTGCAGCAACTCTAATTTTACCTCTATTAATCACTGAGATCGATGTATCTAAAATAAAAGGAATTTTAGAACCAGTAGGGGATCCAAAACAAATTGGATTTGTTCCAAATAAAGATTTTAAAGCACCATGTGGAGCAACTGCAGGTGGAGCATTTGTATAGATCATTGTAATTAAATTTTTTTTTACCGCTTGTTCTGCGTAATAACCAGATAAACCATAGTGACCACTGTTTTTAACTGCTACCATCCCCATACCAGTTTTTTGTGCACTTTTAATTGCAGTTTTTATTCCCAGATCAGCACCAACAAAACCAATACTATTGTTTGCATCAATGTGAGAAATTGAATTAGAAATTTTTTTAATTTTAATTTTTGGCTTTGGATTAATTACTTTTTTTTTAATTCGATCACAGTACATTTTAAGTCTTGATAAACCATGCCCATAAGCGCCAACTAATTCAGCATTGATTAATGCATTTGCTGAAATTGAAGCATGATCTTTACTTAAACCATATTTTTGAAAAATTTTAATGATTTGTTTTTTAAGCAGAGGTGTTTTCACTTATTTGAATATTTTTATATCTTTATTAAAAAAATTTTTAATATCATTAATTAATAAATTTGGAACCTCTAAAGCTGCAAAATGACCGCCTTTAGGTAATTTTTTCCATCTTTTAATATTAAAAATTCTCTTCACATAAGATTTTGGCGGCCATTCAAGCATTTCTTTTGGAAATTCTGCTATTGCAGTTGGAACTTTTATTTTTTTGAAATTTTTTGGAAAAGATCGACCACCTTCTTTTCTTCTTCCAAAATATATCCAAGCAGAAGTATTAAAACTATTAGTAACTATATAGATCATTATATTTGAGATTAATTCATCTTTTGAAAATGTTTTTTCTATTTTGCCTTTGTTAAGGTCAGACCAACCGTGAAATTTTTCTAAAATCCATGCTGCGGTTCCTACTGGACTGTCTATCATTGCATAGGATAAACTTTGTGGTTTTGTAGCTTGTTGTGTCCTGTATCCTTCCTGCATTATTTGATCAAAATTAAATTTTTTTTCCCATTTTTTTTCTTTATTATTTTTTGGTCCTTTTGGATGTCTAATCGGTAAGCAATTAATATGAATCCCTCTACAATATTTTGCACTATCAAGACCAATCCAAGCTGCAATAGTTGCCCCCCAATCTCCACCTTGTACAATATAATTTTTATGACCTAGATTTTTAACCATAAATTTATTTAGTATTTTGCCAATTTTTCTAGGACCTAAAGCTTTTTTAATTGGTGTTGAAAAACCAAATCCTGGTAAAGAGGGCACAATTATATCAAAACCATCTTCTATTTTTCCTCCAAATTTCTCAGGATGAGCAAGTCTTGGAATAATCTCAAAAAACTCAATTACACTACCTGGCCATCCGTGCAAAAGTAATAAAGGTCTCGATTTAGGGTTTTTACTCTTCTCAATTATAAAATGAAGATTTATACCATCAACATTAGTCTTATAGTTTTTAAAAGAATTAATTTTGTTCTCAAACTTTTTCCAATTATATTTTGAAACCCAATACTTAGATATTTTTTTTAGAAAATTATAATTAGTTCCATATTCCCATCCATTTACATTTTGCATCATCTTCCATGGATAGGATCTTATTTTTTTATAAATATTATTAAGTGTACTTTTAGGTACACTTATCTTGTAAGGTTTGATCATCAATTAATTATGACTAATCCAGATTGTTTTTGTTTGAAGAAATGAATTTAAAGCTTCAGTACCTTGATCTCTACTTAGTGAACCAGATTGTTTATATCCACCAAAAGGAGTTTTGATGTCTCCTTCAGAAAAAGTATTCACTGACACAGTTCCACAAGGTAAACTTTTAGCTAAATGGAATGCTCTATTTATATCTTGAGTAAATACACTTGCATGTAATCCATATTTAGAATTACTAGCAATTTTTAAAGCTTCTTCATCATTTTTAACCGTTAAAACCCCAAGCACTGGTCCAAATATTTCTTCCTGAGCAATGGTCATATTTTCTTTTAATCCATCGAATAAAGTTGGTTTTGCATAAAAACCTTTTTGCTTGTTATCTGAAACTCCTCCAGATAAAAGTTTTGCCCCTTCATCGATTCCTTTTTTGATATATCCATCAACAGTTTGTAAATGTCCTTTTGAAATCATAGATCCCATATTCGATTTTAGATCTAATGGATCTCCCACTTTTAATTTTTTAACTTTTTTAAAAATTTTATCTAAAAATTCATCTTTTACTTTTTTATGAACTATCTGTCTCATATTTGCTGAACAGTTCTGTCCACCGTTCCAAAATGCAGAATTCATAGCATTATCAATCAAATCGTCAGTGATTTTAGCATCCTCTAAAACTATAAATGGACTTTTTCCTCCCATCTCTAATGCAACTGGTTTTAAATTACTTTCACTTGCATATTTTAAAAAATAACCACCTACTTCAGTTGAACCTGTAAACGAAACTGCATCAACATCTTTGTGTCGACCTAAAGCTTCACCAACATCACCATAACCTGGAAGTACATTTAAAACTCCATCTGGTATACCAGCTTCTTTTCCAATTTGAGCAACTCTTATTGCAGTAAGAGGTGTGTCTTCTGCTGGTTTAATTATTACCGAACAGCCTGCTGCAAGAGCTGGTGCCATTTTCCATACCGCCATCATTAAAGGAAAGTTCCAAGGAACAATTCCAGCAACAACTCCAATTGGTTCTTTAACAATTAAACTAGTAATGGAGGGTTCTGTTGGACCAACTTTCCCAAATACTTTATCAATTAATTCTCCATACCACTGAAAGTGCATTGGGGCATCATTTGCAACTTCATTAATACAATCCGTGATAAGTTTACCTGTATCAACACTTTCTAAAACTGAATTTTCATCACCATGTTTTCTAAGTAATTCAGCAAATTTTAATAAAACTTCTTTTCTATGTTCAGGTGAACTTTTAGACCAAACTCCATTATTAAAAGCTTTTCTTGAAACTTTAACTGCTAAGTTAACATCTTTGTGATTACATTTTGCAACAGCACATAGTTTCTTACCAGTTGCTGGATTGATTGTTTCAAATTTTTTGCCATCGATAGCATTTACATATTTCCCATTAATAAATGCTCTTCCTTCAAATTTAAGTTTACTGGCGATTAATTTATATTTGTTACCTGAACTCATAAATTTCTCTCTATAAATTTTAATTTATTTTATTTTTAATAATTTTAATCTAAGACACCTTGAGACTAAAATAAATAGATTAACTATTAAATTATTAATACAACTTTTAATTGCAATCCCATTTTGATTAGAGAAGTTTTTTTTTGTGTGTACTTCCGTTGGAAACTTAATTAGGCTTAAATTAATTTAAATTGATACTTTAAACTAACTAAGAGGAGAGAAGTAAAATGTTTATTAAAACAATTAGCAAAACACTCATCAAAGTGGTTGCGATTATTTTCTTTGCACAAGCTGCTTATGCAGAAATAACTCTTAAGCTTGGAACTACTGGTAGATTGGGTATGCCAATTGGTGACGCAATAGATCAGGCGTTGATACCAGCAATGGAGAAAGCATCTGGAGGTAAGATGAAAATTGAACCTCACTATCAAAGAAGCTTATGCGCAGAACAAAAATGTGGTGAACAAGCTAACCAAGGACTTATAGCTTTGTGGACTAGTTCTACTGCAAACTACGGTAACTTTGGGCCTGAATTAGCAATTTTCGATTTGCCTTTTATTTTCAAATCATTAGAGGATGCTAAAAGAATATCAGATGAATGGTTAGCCGAAAGACAGTGCAAACTAGCTCTTGAGAATGCTGGTCACATTTGCCTTTCTGTATATTCAAGTGGAGGATTTAGACAACTTGGAAATGCAACTAAACCTGTTCATGAACCAGATGATATGAAAGGACTTAAATGGAGAACTACTAAAAGTCCAGTTGAGTTCATGCTAGTTAAAAATTGGGGAGCAACACCAACACCTTATGACTGGAGTCAATTATATCAAGGTCTTCAATCAGGTGTAGTTGAAGGTCAATATGTAGCTAGTCCATGGCAGCATGTAGCAAAACTTCATGAAGTTGCAAAGTATTTTACTGAGATCGGAGGAATGTGGTCTGGGAATATTTTAGCGATGGATGCTAAACAGTACAATGCATTGTCTGACCAACAAAGAAAATGGTTACACGAAGCAGCTGATGCTTATGGAGAAAAAGTAAACGAGCTGGATAACGCTTGGATTAAAAATGGTGAAGATGCAATTAAAGCATCTGCTAAAGAGTGGTATGTACCAACAGAAGCTGAAATGACTAAGTGGAGAGCAGGTGCAATCGGTGCTTGGTTAGACGCCAAGGGTACTTTTGAACCAGAAGTAGCTAAAAGAGTACTTCTAGAACAAGGTATGGATGGATTTGTAGCTCAGTTAGAAGCAGCTGGTGCTCTATAATTCTTTCAACAAAAATTGTGTAAAGACCACTTAATTCACTAGAATTAAGTGGTCTTTGCCTAAAATAAATCTTAACTTATAAGTATTCATGGAAAGTATTATTTTACTTGTAGTACTGCTTTTTCTAATTTTATTAGGAGCACCAATTGGCTTTATATTAATACTGATTCCATTTGTTTATATTCTACTAACAGATGCTGTGCCTCTTGTTTTAATCCCTAGTCAAATGTTTACCGCTATTGACTCAGTTCCATTAACTGCAATTGCATTCTTTATGTTGACAGGTGAGTTAATGACAAGTGCAACGATTACAGATCGTTTAGTTGCTTTGAGTAGGGCGTTGATTGGGCGTATACGAGGAGGATTAGCTCAAGTCAATGTTTTGGTAAGTATGTTTTTTGCGGGTATGAATGGATCTGTCGTAGCAGATACAGCTACAGTTGGTGCATTAGTATTACCAGCAATGAAGAAAGCAGGTTATCCAGCAGCATTTTCAGCTGCGGTAACAGGTGTAAGTTCCACTATAGGAGGGATTATTCCACCTAGTATCATGATGATTGTGCTTGCTAATGCAACGGAGATTTCGATTGCATCTTTATTTGCAGCTGGGATCATTCCAGGAATTTTGATCGGTGTTGTTATAATGGTAATCAACCACTACTTCGCAGTTAAATACAATTTCGAACGTAGCGATGAACCATTTTCGGTACGTCGAGCTGGTAAAGAATTATATAGATCCTCATTCGCTCTTTTGATACCTTTGGTTTTAGTTGGTTCAGTTATGGGCGGCGTAGCATCAGTTGTTGAGGCCGGAGCTATCACAGCATTAGTTGCGTTATTTACAGGTGTGTTTGTTTATAGAACTATTAAATGGAAAGATTGCACAGGCGCTTTTCGTCGAGCATTCCGTAATTCAGCAATGGTTTTTATTATCATCGCTGCATCAGGACCTTTCAGTTGGTTACTTACTTCTCTTGGTGCAATAGGTGATCTTGAAACCTGGCTTTTAAGCTTAGCGGATTCTCCTATATTATTTATTTTAGCTTTGATATTATTCATCTTTCTTCTTGGAACGGTAATGGACTCAGCGGTTAACATTATCATTGTTGGCCCAGTTCTAGTGAATGTTATGTCTCAAGCTGGCTTTCCTGAGGTACAAGCAGCCATGGTTGTTATAGTTGGTTTCTTAATAGGATCAGTAACACCACCTGTTGGTGTTGCCTACTTTACCTCTGCAACAATAGCGCAAGTGCGTCTTGAAAAGGTTGCTATTGCGTTAATTCCTTATCTTGTTGGTCTTTTTTTACTTTTATTTTTTATTCTTATTGTACCAGAACTAACAATGTTTCTTCCAAACTTATTGAGTAATTAATGAGAAAATTTTTAAACAGTATTGATCGTTTTATTCATCGAACGTTGGAAGCTATGTGTTCACTATTGTTGGCTGCTATGGTTGGTTTTACTCTTTACAATGTTACAATGCGATATGTTTTTAACAACCCTCCTGTTTGGGGAGATTTGCTAACAGTATTAAGTAATATTTGGTTGATGTTTATAGCACTTTCTCTAACAGCAAGAGACAATGAACATGTAGCATTAAATTTAATTTATGAAAAATTACCAGAGAGAGTTTCATTATACATACGCCAGTTCTGGAAAATTATGATTATGATAATTGGTGTAGTCTTAATAATTTATGGAATTGAACTTGTAGAGGGTATGCGAGGGAAGTATTGGGAAATGTGGTATTTAGAATTTAGTATGCAAGGTATTGAGTTCAAACCGAATTATATGCCCAAAAAATATGCAGTAGCTATCCTACCTTTAGCTGGATTTTTGACTACCATTGGTGCCGCCATTGGTTTTATAAAAAAGGTCTAATTAATAAAAAAGTGTTTACTTAACCTTTGCCTCTCCAAGGGATAGTCTTATCTATTATTTTTCTTAAAGATATATCAAATAAAAGACCCAACAGACCCATTATGAAAATTGTTATCCAAATAACTTCATATTGAAAGTATTTTTTTGCAACATTTTCAACAAAACCAATACCAGTTGTACCTGCTAGAAATTCTGCGGCAACAAGTGTTCCCCAGCACATACCAACAGCAACTCTAATTCCTGTAAGAATTTCAGGAAGTGAATTAGGAAAAATCACATATCTTAAAATTTGTTTTTTAGTAGCTCCTAACGAATGTGCAGCATGTATTTTTGAAAGCTGTGTTCCTGATGCACCAGCTCTTGCAGAAATAATCATAATTGAAAGTGAGACCATAAATAATAAAAATATTTTACCCGTATTATCTATTCCAAGAACTGAAATAATCAATGGAGCCCAAGCTAACGGTGGAACAGGTCTGTATAATTCGATTAAAGGATCAAAGAAACCTTTAGCAAATCGATTTAGACCCATAAACAATCCTAATGGTACCCCAATAAGAATTCCAAAAACTAAACCTAAAAATACCCTTAAGAATGAGTCCCATATGTGTCCATATGGAACAGGTACTTTAAATAATTTAAAGTCACCAGTAACAACTTTTAAAACGTTACTTTTAAAGTTTTCTTTTACAATTCCATCTTTTGAATGCACTGGATATTCACCAGGCAAAATATCTGCTATCCAATCAGGCAAAATAAATCCGATCATTTTACTTACATCAACCATCTCAATCCATAAAAGAGGAATATTTTTGTATCCAACACTTGGTTTAGACATCAATACAAACTTATTAAATGTATCTGATGGCTTTGGTAGCCATCTACCTGAACCTTGTTCAGAACATGTTGGTCCACTTGCTACAATTGTTCCTGCTGGAAATAGAAGAGTATCAATTAATCTTAATCCACCTTGCTCTTTATTTTGTAATTCATCAAACTCTATTATTGCTGCTTGCATGTCATTTAATGCATTAGGAGGATAGATGCTTGCAAACTCTATTCTTCTTGCAATTTTAACAATATTTTTTGCATAGTCAGATGCTATTTCTTCACTATCATCTAATCCTTTTCTGTAAGCTTTAATATCATCTTTAAGTTGTTTGATTGCGCTTTTGAACTGTGGATTATGGTTTTTTAATTTAAAAAATTTGTCGTCAATTTTTTTTAGTTCTGCTGCAGCTGCATGAAATTTTAAACCTTTATTGGTTTGAGGTGCAGTCGGTATTTCAATAGTATTTTCAATTGTACCGGTTCCAGAGTCTATAGTTGTAATTCCCCATCCACCTTGTTCATCAATAAGTTTTTGTCTTTCATTTTTTTCAGTATCTGTCTCAAATGGATAATCTTTCTTTTGAAAATTGGAACTTAGAAATTTTATTTCTTCTGTCATTTCCTTAAGTTTAATTTTGGTATCCATTTCCATTAGTTCTTCACTTGTTAAAAATGGAATTAATTTAGAAGTTCTATCAATGTAACTTACAAGGATTGTTTTTTGTTGATCATTTAGATTAGGAGATGCTTTTATTTCATTTGCAATTTTTATAAGATTTTTATTTTCAATTTTAATAATGGATGTGCTTTTAAATTCTCTTTCTTCAATAGGGAACTGATATTTTAAACCTAATAATGACTCATTAATTTTAGCGACTTGACATAATTCATTTGCTGATTTTGGATAAAAACCTTTTGCAATGTCCCAGGAATAATAAAGCCATAGCATTAGAATCGCACTGCTACCAACGATTATCCAGTGTGTTCCACCTTTAGCTCTTTCTGGATTACCAAAGACTGCATCCACTTTTTCAGTTCTAATTAATCTTCTTCCATAAAGAATGCATCCAATTACAGCTACAAATATTAAGATCGTTACAAATTGGGTTAACATTTAATTTTCTTTCCCCATAATTTCTTCTTCCATATTCCAAATCATTGATAAGATTTCTTCTCTGGTAGAAGAGAATTCCTTATTCTTTTTTATTTCTCTTAAGTCTTGTGTAAGACCCATTTCTGCAAATGGAAGATTATACTCTTTATGTATACGACCTGGTCTTGGTGCCATTACATATAATCTTTCTCCAAGCAACAGTGCTTCTTCTACAGAGTGAGTAATTAAGATAATAGTTTTACCAGTTTCTTTCCAAATCTTTAAAACTAAAGACTGCATCTTTTCTCTTGTTAATGCATCTAATGCACCTAATGGCTCATCCATTAAAATTAGATCAGGATCATTGATTAAACATCTTGCAAGAGCAACTCTTTGCTGCATACCGCCAGATAATTGATAAGTAGGTGTGTTACCAAAACCTTTAAGTCCAACTATATTTAACCATTCATCAACTTTCTTAGCTGTAACTTCAGGATCTTCTTTCTTCATTCTAAGTCCAAAATTTACATTTTCAGCTACTGTTAACCATTCAAACAATGCACCTTGTTGAAAAACCATTCCTCTTTCAACACCTGGCCCATCAATTTCGTTATTGTTAAGTGTTATTTTTCCTGAGGTAGGTCTTAAAAATCCTGCGGTAATATTTAATAAAGTTGTTTTTCCACAACCAGAGGGACCAAGAACAGTAAGCAACTCTCCTTTTTTTAAAGTAAAGCTTACATCTTTTAAAGCATGAACCGTTTCTCCTTTTGGGGTTTTAAAAATCATATTTAGATTTTGAGAAACTAGATCACTCATAACTGCCTTATATTAGAAATTTGATAAAAAAAATAGGCACCAATTATTAATCGGTGCCTATTTAAAAGTGTTAAACCCTTAAAATTATAAAGGTAAGAAACTTGTATCCACAGATCCTCCTGGAGTTCCCATACCTTTTAGGAAACCATCAAGATTACCACTTTCCATAGATGCTTTTGTTTCTTCTGGCGTTAAGAATTTGAAGCCACTTAAAGTTTCTTTCATATCCGCAACTTTCATTTCTGATGCTTTTGCCATAGCATTCATATCAGCCTTACCAGCTTTATATCTAGCATTAGCCTCATGAGTTACTTCGATGAAAGTTCTTAACATACCTGGGTTTTCTTTCATGAATTTATCTGTAACAGACGTGATATCTATACCCAAGATACCAGCTGCTCTAGCTTCATCAACAGTTAAAAGTCTTGAACCAACTGCAGTTGCTGCTTTGATAGAGTTACCACCAAACAAACATGCCATTACAACATCACCGCTTACTAATGCAGCAGCACCTTCTTCAGGGTCCATTTGAATGATATCCATTTTACCTCTGTCAGCACCAACAACTTTCATACTTTCATCAAAAACGTATTCAGCCATTGTTCCTAATGGAACAGCAACTTTTTTACCTTCTAATTCAGTTGCGTTTGCTTTTGTAATTCCAGAAGCATTAGATGTAACACATGTAGTTCCACCCATTCCGTATTCCATAGCAATATCAACTAATTTGATAGGTGCATTAGATTTTACAGCATTGATAAAAGGTACCAATCCTTGTGAGTAAGAAATGTCAATATCTCCTGCTAACATTGCATCAGTCATTGCTCCACCATTTGTGAAGTTAGTCCATTTAACTGGTACACCAAGAGCTTTAGCAAAATTCTTTTTCTGCATGTCCTCTAGATTTGGACTTGGCCATTCTAGAAAGTATGCAACTCTAACTTCATTTGCAGCTGAATTAGCTACTGAAATTGATAGGTTAAGCGCAAAAATTGATCCTAGAATAAAACTTAATATTTTTTTCATTTATTCCCCTATGTTTAATTAATTAAAATATGGATATTTAAATTCAAATTGAGCCTGAAGTAAAACAAAAAAGAAAGTTATACAATCAATGGTTGTGTCAATAATGTGGTAGTTAATCCATTTATTTTAGTCTAAAGAGGCCTTAGTATTTATATTAAAATATTTTATAAAAAGAAATTTTTATGAGCACTCAAAACAAAACAGCAATTCCAAACTCTTTAAATGAACATTGGATGCCATTTACATCTAACAAAGATTTCAAAGAGAACCCAAGATTAATTGTTGAAGCTAAAGGTGTGTATTTAAAGAACCATCAAGGTCAAACTCAAATTGATGCGAGCTCAGGATTATTTTGTAATCCCTTAGGTCATGGTAGAGAAGAAATTATAGAGGCAATAACTAATCAATTGAAAACATTAGATTACTGTCAACCATTCCAACAAGGTTTTGGTGGATCATTTGAATTAGCTACTAGAATTTCAAAACATACTCCAGGAAATTTAAATAGAATGTTTTATACTATTTGTGGTTCAACTGCTGTAGAGACTGCAATTAAGATTGCAATTGCATATCATAGAGCAAGAGGAGATAGCCAAAGATTTAGATTTGTTGGTAGAGAAAGAGGTTACCATGGAATGAATATTGGTGCGACTTCGGTTGGAGGTATGGTTAATAATGTAAAAACTTTTGCAAGTGTTTTAATGCCAGGTGTTGTGCATATGAGACACACACATTTACCAGAACATAAGTTCGTAAGTGGTCAACCAGAAACAGGAGTTGAGCTTGCAGATGATTTAGAGAGAATTTGTATGAACTTTGGAGCTGAAAATATTGCAGCTTGTATTGTTGAGCCTATTGCAGGATCTACAGGTACATTGGTTCCACCAAAAGGATATTTACAAAGGTTAAGAGAAATTTGTGATAAACACGGAATACTTTTGATTTTTGATGAAGTAATTACGGGATGGGGAAGAACAGGATCTCCATTTGCATCACAAGAGTACGGTGTAACTCCAGATATGATGACGATGGCAAAAGCCACTACAAACGGAATTAGCCCAATGGGAGTTGTTGCTTGTAAAGAGGATATTTATGATGCAATTGCAGAAAATGCTCCTAAAGGAACTATTGAATTGTTTCACGGATATACTTACTCAGGAATTCCAATTTCAGTTGCGGCTGGATTAGCTGTTCAAGACATTATTGAAAAAGATGATATTTTTAATAGAGCAAAAAATTTAGCACCATATTTCCAAGAAGGCTTAATGTCTTTAAAAGATATTGATGTTGTTGATAACATCAGAGGGTATGGAATGATGGGTGGTATAGATATAGTAATGGATAAAAAACCAGGTGCTGCAGGTTTAACTTGTTTTAAACACTGTTATGAAGCTGGTGTTAATTTTAAAGCTACTGGTGATTGTTTAATCATTGCACCGATGTTTATCTGTGAAAAAAAACATATTGATGAGATCATTGAGAAACTTCGAACTGGAATAACAAATTACGCAAAAAGTAAAAAAAATTAATTTTCTTTTATGAAAATTGGAGTTCCCAAAGAAATCAAACCACAAGAAAATAGAATTGGTCTAACACCCGATAGCGTTAAGACTTTAGTTTCAGAGGGTCATGAGGTTTTAGTTGAAAACAATGGTGGATTTGAAGCTGGTTTTGAAAACGGTCAATATTTAAAAGCAGGGGCTAAAATTGCAAACACTGCAGCTGATATTTTTAATGATGCAGAAATTATTGTTAAAGTTAAAGAACCTCAAAAAGTTGAAGTTGATATGATTAGAGAAAATCAAATTGTATATACTTATCTCCATTTAGCTGCCGCAAAAGAATTAACAGAGGGTTTGATTAGATCTAAAAGTATTAATATTGCCTACGAGACAGTCACAGATGATAATGGAAGATTGCCTTTGCTTGCTCCGATGAGTGCAGTTGCTGGAAGAATGTCTGTTCAAGCAGGCGCCCATTGTTTGGAGAAAAATCAAAAAGGTAGAGGCGTATTGTTAGGAGGAGCACCGGGAGGTGAACCAGCTAATGTATTAATTCTTGGAGGTGGAGTAGTTGGAGAGAACGCAGCAACAATCGCAACAGGAATGCAAGCAAAAGTTCATATCGTTGATAAATCGGAGACTAGATTAAAACAACTCGTACAAATGTTTGGTGATAAAATTATACCTGAACAAAGTGATAAAGTTGATTTAAATAAATTAGTTGCTGAGGCAGATCTTTTAGTTGGAGGTGTGTTAATTCCTGGCGCAGAAGCACCGAAATTAATAACTAAAGATATGTTGAAATTAATGAAAAGAGGCTCAGTTATTGTTGATGTTGCAATTGATCAAGGTGGATGTGTTGAAACAAGTAAACCGACAACACACGGAGATCCAACTTATATAGTCGATGATGTAGTACATTATTGTGTTGCGAATATGCCTGGTGGAGTTCCGAGAACTTCTACATTTGCATTAAATCAAGCAACTCTTCCTTATTTAGTAAAACTAGCAAATAAGGGTTATCAAAGAGCACTTAGTGAAGATAAAAACTTTTTAGCAGGGCTAAATGTTCATAAAGGTCAAGTAACTTATAAAGCTGTTGCTGATGTTTTTGGACTTAATTTCGTTGAACCTGGAGAAGCTATTAAACATTAAAAATGGAAAAAAACTATCCTTCTAGCTCAAAGGTAGTTGTTATCGGTGGAGGAGTAATAGGTTGCTCTGTAGCTTACCATTTAACTAAATATGGCTGGAGTGACGTACTATTATTAGAAAGAGATCAGTTAACATCAGGCACAACTTGGCATGCAGCAGGGTTAGTGAGTCAGTTAGGACCTACAGCTGCAGTGACCAAAATAAGAAAGTACACTTTAGATCTTTATAAAAAATTAGAAAAAGAAGTAGATCATTCAGCTGGACTTAGACTTAATGGCGCACTTTCTATAGCACAAACAGATGCAAGATGGCAGGAGCTTAAAAGACAAGCAACTACTGCCCAACTTTACGATGTTGATATTAACATTTTAGATAAAGATACAATTAAAAATAAATATCCAATGATGCACACTGAAGATTTAAAAGGTGGTGTTTTAATGCCAGGTGATGGCGCTGCAGATCCAAGTGGTGTAACTCATATGCTTGCTAAAGCTGCTAGAAAAGGAGGTGCTAAAATATTTGAGCAATCTCCTGTTGAGAATATTTTGACCAAAAATGGAAGAGTTTATGGCGTAAAGGTAAAAGGAAAGACAATTGAATGTGAATATATTGTATTAGCAACTGGCATGTGGTCACGACAGATAGGAGAAAAAATAGGTGTAAGTATTCCTCTTTACCCAGCAGAACATTTTTACATAATTACAGAACCAGTAGACGATCTCTCAAAAACTCTTCCAGTAATCAGAGATTTTGACAGTAGCGTGTATTTTAAAGAAGATGCTGGTAAATTACTAATTGGTATTTTTGAAGGCAAATCAATTCCAGCCTTTGATAAAACTAATAAAGTTCCAGACGATTTTTCTTTTGGTGAGTTTCCAGAGAACTTTGAGCATTTTGAACCATATTTAGAAAAATCAATGAAAAGATTTCCAATTCTAGAAAAAATTGGAATTAGAAAATTTTTTGCTGGACCAGAGTCATTTACACCTGATACAAACACTTTGTTAGGTGAGGTTCCTGAGGTTAAAAATTTATTTTTAAGTTGTGGATTAAATAGTATTGGAATCGGTAGCGGTGGTGGAGTAGGAAAAGTAACAGCAGAATGGTTGATGACTGGTCATATTAATGAAGATATTTTTAACTATGACATAAAAAGATTTCAGAAGTTCCATTCTGAATTGGGTTTTATTAAACACAGAATTACAGAATCTTTAGGTGATTTATATGGAATGCATTGGCCATATAAACAACATAAAACATCAAGAAATATAAAAACTTTACCTTATCATGATTTACTAAAAGGATTTGGTGCTTGCTTTGGAGTTTCAGCAGGATATGAAAGACCTATGTGGTTTGCCCTCGACGGTGAAAAAGCAGAATATGAATATAGTTACAATTATCAAAATTGGTATCCATCTGTCGAATACGAAACATATAATACTGTAAAAAATGTTGGTTTATTTGATTTAACCCCCTTTTCAAAATTTGAAATAAAATCAGATAAAGCACATGACGAATTACAAAGAATTTGCACTGCAAACATTAAGCATGAAATAGGTAAGTGTACTTATACACAAATGTTAAATAAAGATGGTGGTATAGAAACAGATTTAACAGTTATTTGTATTGATAATAATTATTTTAGAATAATAAGTTCAGCAGCAACAAGAGAAAGAGATAAATTTCATATTAAAAAACATTTGTCTGATGATGTTGGGTTAATAGATGTGACAGATGATTATTGTGTCTTTGGTATATTTGGACCTAAAAGTAGATTGTTAATGGAAAAGTTAAGTTCGGATAATTTTAGTAATGAGGATTTTAAATTTGCAACATCTAAATATGTAGACATTGATGGAAAAAAAATATGGGTACAAAGATTATCATATGTAGGTGAGCTAGGTTATGAATTGTATGTCAAAACCTCGGTAGCCAAAATAATTTATAAAAAAATTGTAGATGAGGGAAAAAATTTCAATCTTGCTAATTGTGGAATGCATGCTTTAGATATAATGAGAATGGAAAGTGGTTTTTTACATTGGGGGCACGATATATCTCCAGAGGAAAACCAGTATCAAGCGGATCTCTCTTTTACAATAAGCAATAAAAAACAAATAGATTTTGTTGGTAAAAAAGCCTTAGAAAAAATTAAAGATAAAAAACCTAACAAAATATTTGCTATGTTTGCTTTATATGACAGTAAGCCAGGCAAACCTCTTTTGCTACATGATGAGCCTATCTACTTAGATGATAAAATTATAGGCAGAACTACATCTGGTAATTATTCTTTTAACTATAAAAAAAATATTTCTTTTGGATATATTGATACTGAATTTAAAAGTATAGAAAATTTAAATAAAAATTTTTATGTTGAAATTGAGAAAATAAAATATAAGGCAGAAATACTTTTAAAACCACTTAAAACCAAAGATTTTAAAAACATATAGTAATTTAAATTAATTTGAATTTATAATTAATACCTGTTTTAATAGGTCTGTGAAAAAAAGCACTAAAGACTTAACTCAGTTTGAAAAGAAAAAAGAATTTATAGACGAAGCTCAATTAATAAAGAATAAGACCACTAACGTTAATATTTTACTTAATAGAGTTAGACTCGATAAAAAAAAAGAATTAAGAAAAAAATTGATTTTCTTAGTATTTTTTACTGCAACAATATCGTCCTTAGTAATTTTTCTACTTTTGTAGTAAATCAAAATAAAAATTAAACAATATGTTCTTTTAATATTCTAATAATATTTAACATATCTTTTTTAGAAATATTATGATGTGAAGGCAAATTAAAAGATCTAAGGAAAATTTCCTCAGATACATATTTGTTATTGAATGCTTTCTTTCCACCAATAGGTGTAAGATTTAAAGGAAAAAAAAATACTCTAGCGTCTATTTTGTTTTTTTTTAATTCATTCATTAAGTTATCACGATCAAACTTAACATTTTTATTTACAACTACGGTAGGCATCCAGAAACCATTTACTGTTTGTTTATATTCTGGATTCATTTTCAAAGGCAACTTTTTTAGTTGCTGAAAATAAAAATTAAAAATTTCACGTTTTCTTTTTAATAAAATTTTTATTCTTTTCATTTGCGCATATCCTATAGCAGCCTGTATATTACTTATTTTATATTTAAAGCCTGCAAATTCTGGCCAGAATTGTTTTTTTTGTTTTTTTGATCTTCCATGATTTGAAAGTGTTAAAACTTTTTCATAAAGTTTTTTATTATTAGTTACAAACATTCCACCTTCACCTGTTGTAACAGTTTTTGTACCATGAAATGAAAATGTTCCAAAGATACCCATGCTTCCTGCTCTCCTGCCTTTATAAATAGACCCTAAAGCTTCTGCAGAATCTTCAATAATTGGAATATTATATTTTTTTCCAATTTTTAATATTTTATCCATATCACACAGATTTCCATATAAATGAACAGCAATTATTGCTTTCGTTTTTTTTGTAATAGCATTTTCAATTTTATCTGGATCAATACACCAAGTGTCAGGAAGAATGTCGACATAAATTGGTTTGGCACCCAAGTGAATTATGGGTGCAGCTGTTGCAACCCAGTTTGTGTCTGCTAAAATTACTTCATCACCTCGACTAATACCTAATGCGTGCATTCCCATATGTAATGCACCAGTACAACTACTTGTTGATATTGAATACCTAGTATTTAAATGTCTTTTAAAAATTTTTTCAAATTTATAAATATAATCGTAGCAATTCTTTCCCCATCCATTTTTTGCAGCATCTTTAGCATATTTAACCTCTAAATTTGTAATTGACGGTTTTGTATAAGGTACTGACTTCATAAAGATAAATTAATACTCTTTTAATTAGCAAAAAATTAGAGATGTAACAATAACTAAACAAATACATTAATTAAAAAATTTGTATTTTTTTTTATTAATCTTTGTTGATCTATTTACTTAATATATTATAATTTTTGTGGGATGATCATTAAAGTACACAACGTTCACAAATTTGTGTTCAATAAAAATTCCCATCAAAACTAAGAAACTATGAGTGATATTTATATTAGTTGGGAAGATTATCATAAAAAGATAGAGCAATTAGCTAAAATAGTTTACGATGATAAATGTCATTTTAATCAGATTATTTGTATCGCTAAAGGTGGTTTAAGAGTTGGAGACATTTTTAGCAGACTCTTTAATGTTCCTTTAGCCATATTATCTGTAGAATCTTATCATGGGGAAAGTGATGATATTAAAAATCAGCAAGGTCAATTTACTTTCTCAAGAGATTTGGCAAAAACAACACCTAATTTAGGATCACATGTTTTATTAGTTGATGATCTCGCTGACTCAGGAAAAACATTAATTAAAAGTATAAAATGGCTTGAATTATTTTATGGTTTTTATTTGGAAGATAAAATTAGAACTGCAGTAATTTGGCATAAGTCTACGTCGACTTTTAAACCTGATTATTGTGCGGATTATTTAGAAAAATCACCATGGATTCATATGCCTTTTGAAAAATACGAAACTACGAATATCAAAGATTTTAAATTTGAATAATTATATATAAATATTAAATTATTTTATAAATGTATCATTAAATTGATTTGAAACTCTTACAAAAGTTGTGCATTTACTTAGCTGTTTTAGCGAAGGAGCCCCGACATATGTGCAACTACTTCTTACACCTCCAAGTATATTTAAAATAGTGTCATTAATTTTTCCTCTATATTTAACGCTAACCTTTCTTCCTTCACTGCTTCTATAATCCGAAAGTCCTCCGTAATGTTTTTTATTTGCAACTTCAGAACTTGATCCATAAAATTCTATGTATTTTGTTCCGTTTACTTTAACTATTTTACCTTTACCTTCATCATGTCCAGCCAACATTCCTCCAAGCATTACAAAATCTGCACCACCACCAAATCCTTTAGCAACATCGCCAGGACAAGTGCAGCCTCCGTCAGCTATAACATGTGCTCCTAGGCCATGGGCAGCATCTGCACATTCAATCACTGCACTTAATTGTGGATACCCTACTCCAGTTTGTATTCTTGTTGTACAAACACTTCCAGGTCCTATCCCAACTTTTACTATGTCTGCACCACTTAGAACTAGTTCTTGAGTCATATCAGCTGTAACTACGTTGCCAGCTATAATTGTTTTAGTTGGATATTTATCTCTTACAGATTTAATAAAATTTGTAAAGTGTTCAGTGTATCCGTTTGCAACGTCGATACATATAAATTTAAAAAAACTAAATTCTTTTAAAACTTTATCAAGGGTTTGAAAATCTTCTTTTTTAATACCAACACTTAAAGCAATATTTTGATATATTTTTTTTATACTTTTATTTTGTTTAATTTTTTTAACATCATGTTGTTTAGTTAAACATGTAATCATTCCATGATCATTTAATTTTTCAGCTACATTTAATTCTCCAACTCCATCCATATTCGCAGCCATTATTGGAATTCCTGACCATTCATTTTTACTATATTTAAATCTATATGTTCTCAATAAATTTACATCTTTACGGCTTTTCAAAGTACTTCTTTTCGGTCTAAAAAGAACGTCTGAGTAGTCTAATTTTAATTCTTCTTCAATTCTCATATTAGTAAAAATTACTTTTGAAATTTAATAATTCAATTGAATTATTAGTTGTGGATAACTATTGAAACTAAAAAAAAAACTATTATAAATCAACATTTATTTAGAGGCGGGGTAGCTCAGTTGGTTAGAGCGCGGGACTCATAAGCCCGAGGTCAGTGGTTCGATCCCACTTCCCGCTACCAAAAGTTATTATATACATTTAAATAGTATTTTAATTAAAATTATCATAATTTTAATAATGATGGTGAAACAAAAATATTTATTATGTGCAAAAAGATAGAAAAATAAATCTTAACAGAGTTTAAGGAAAAAAAATATGTTCGCAAAATATTTTAATTTTAAAAAAACTAATATATTTAACAATCTTTTAATTGCGAATAAAAATAAAGATAGTGATAAATAATTTTGAAAATTTAATTTGTTGTCCTGTTTGTAAATCAAAAATTCAAAATAATCGCAATCAATATTATTTTTGTGATATGTGTAAAATTGAGTTTAATGTTTATGAAAACATTATTGATTTTAGGAACCAAATATCTGACTCTACAAAAGGATTTTCTTTTAAGAATGATCTTTATATAAGTAAAATTTTATCTTCAAATTTCTCAAAATTTAAAACTTTTAATGGCTTGCTTGCATTTTATGAAAAATTGAGAGAGTTCAAAAACATAGACGATATAAATAGTTTAAAAATAGATCAAAGTATTAAAACTTCTTTAGCTTTCGATATCCCAATGTCTGCTCAACAGTCTATTCATGGGTATGATATTTTAAAAAAAATAAATTTATATAAAAATGAATTTAATTATGAGAGTTTTGATTACAATGTTTGTTTGGAAAATGGGTGTGGACATGGTTTATTTATTGAGGGATTATCAAAACAATTTCAAACTCTTTTAGTAATTGATTTTTCTATGTCATATTTGTTTTTAGCTAAAAAAATTTGTGAGGAGAGAAAAATAACAAATATTAGGTTTTTATGCGCATCAGTTGAAAATTTGCCAATTAAGGAAAATTCGATTGATTTAATTCACTCCAATAATGTTATTGAACATGTTTCAGATCAGGCAAGCATGATTAAAGAGATAAATAGAGCTCTGTCATTTAAAGGTTTTTTGTTTCTTTTAAGCCCTAACAAAAATTCAGCTTATTTTGAACCACATTATAAAATACCATTTTACGGATTAGTACCTTTTAAAATCAGACACTGGTTAATTTTTAAATTCCAAAAAAGAGATAGTCTTGATGTCCAGCCATTGAGTCTTTTAGAGTTAAAGCAAATTTTAAAAGATAATTTTTTAGGAAAATTAAATATAACTTTTTTACCATCAAAATTAAAGCAAACAGCACAAACAGGCCTATTAAGAAAAATTATAATATATTTTTTAAATAATAAATTAATTGGCTCTCTTTTTTCTTTTTTACTGAATAAGATTTTATTGGGAATTATGCCTTATCATGTAGTAATTGCAAAAAAAAATGAGGATAAGCAATAAATTTTAAAAAACTAGTTTTCAATATATTTTAATATATCATTTAATGAACTATTTTTAGGTTTCCAACCAGGTAATTTTTTATATTTTATATTTTTTTCTTTTATAATTTTGTGAGATAAAAAATTATATTTTATTTTCTTTTCTTTATTATTATTAAATTTAGTGATCAGTCTTAAAATATTGGTATTACCGTTATTTAACAAACCAAAATTTTCGGATTTTATATTTTTATTTATTAGTATATTTACAGCTACAACAACATCTTTAACATTTAACACATTCATATAAAAATTAGATGAAGCTAAATTTGTAATTTTTGAATTACGATAATTTTGTTTTAAAATGTTAAAAAGTTTTTTTCTATTATCGTCATTTCCAAATGTTTGTGAAAGATATAAATTATAATATTTTATATTTTTATCTTTTGTTCTATAAAATCTCATTAAATTACCGAAGGCTATTTTTTGAACAGCATATAAATTTGCAGGATTATTTTTAACTCCATCATAATTTTCCCAAACAGATGTAAAATTAACAAATTTTTTGAAATTTAGGAATTTAGAATTTTCAAGAATAACGTTACCTAAATGAATATTTGCTTCTATCATCTTTTTAATATCTTTAGTTTCATGAATCTTCTTATATAAGGTTGCACAATGAATAACTGTGTTAAATTTTTCTTTTTTTAATAATTTATTTAGATGATTTAAATTTTTAAAATAAAGTTTTCTTACGTTTTTATTGATTATTTTTTTTTTATTTCTTATTAGTATCGTAAATTTAAATTTTTTGGATAATTGATTAAGAATATTAGTTCCTATAAAACCTGTGCCACCTGTTAAAAGAATTTTTTTCATACTACAATTAATAATATTAATGACCTGGAAATTCCATTAGACTCTCTACTAGGTAGCCTTTATTAATCAAATTTTTTGTTCCACCTAAGTCAAATAGATTAATTATAAAAACAAATGAAGCTACTTGCCCTTCTGACATTTCAACTAACTTTGCTGCCGCCTCTGCTGTACCACCAGTTGCAATTAAATCATCAATAATCAGAATTTTTTCACCTTTACTGATAGAGTCTTTATGAACTTCAATAGTTGCTTTTCCGTATTCAAGTTCGAAATCAACTGAAAATGTTTCAGCTGGTAATTTATTTTTTTTTCTAAACATTAAAAATGGTTTTTTTAAAATGTAGGATAAGGCCGAAGCAAAAACGAACCCTCTAGACTCAATTGCAGCAATTTTATCAAAATCAATTTTTTTAGATATGAGGACCAATTCATCAATTGTTTTTGTAAAACCTTTTTCATTTTTTAGAAGTGTGCTAATATCTCTAAATAAAATTCCTTTTTTTGGATAATCTGGAATAGTTCTGATATATTTTTTCAGATTCATTATTTTAGTTTATATATAGATAAATTTTAACATGATAAATCATAAATGAGTAGAAAACATATAAAAAATATAATTTTAAACAAGCTCACTGTAATTTTAACCACACATAACTCAAGATATAATTTTATTTTAAGATCTTTAGATCATTATCATTATGAGTATAAAGGAAGTAATTTAAAAATAATCATAAGTGACTCAGGCAAACTTTCAAATTTCAAAAAGTTAAGAAAAAAAATTTTAAAAAAAAATTATAATTTAAAATTAAAATTTCTTCATTTTAAAACAAGACAAAACCATAATGAGATAAAAAGAGATGCCTATGGTAAAGTAAAATATCAGTATGTGGAAAGATTAAAAAAAGCAATTAAATCTGTAAATACAGAATTTGTAGTTCTTGCTGCTGATGATGATTTTTATTTTCCAACTTATTTTACGAAATCAATTAATTTTTTAAATAAAAATAAAGATTATGGATCTGTCTACGGACATATTCTTAAATTTGAATTAAATGAGTTTGTTCCATTTGGAAAAATTGAAAAAATTTGGGTATCAAAAGAAAACAATCCACCAAATCCATGGTTGGAGGATAATTCTTTTGATAAAAGATTAAATAATTTAGGAAAAAATCCTTGGTCTTGGTTTGGCTGGTACGCCGTACAAAGAACAAATTTATTAAAAAAAATAATTGATACAGCAGATAAAAATAGAATAGATGGATATTTGTTTGAAAAATTTGTAAGTTTTTGTGTAGCCACTTTATATAAAGTTAAAAAATTAAAAATACTTTATTCTGCAAGACAACAAAATTCAGTTCAATCAGAATTTGTTGAACCTTTTTCTTATAAAAGAAATAAAATCCAATTTAAAAATTTTACTTCAAGTTGTATAAAATTCTTAAAAAAATATAAAAATGTAAGCAATGAATTAGCAAGCAATATTGTATTTAAAATTGTTGAGAAAGATCTTCAAGAATATAAAAGAAATGACTCTAAAGAATTTTTTAGAACTATAAGAAAAAAATTTACTTTTTTAAATTTTATTAATTATAAGTTTTATAAACCAAGAATTTATACCTATAAAGATAAGCGTATTATAAGTGATCAAAAATTTAAAAATATAACAAAGGAAACTACTTATATTAAAAAAATAGTTGAGAGATAGATTTTTATTTAAATTTTAATAATTTTTGAAAAATATAGAAAAAAAATGAAGATAATGTTTTTATTTTATTTCTTTCAATTAAAAAATAATCTATTTTATCCAGATTATAATTTTTAATAATTTACTATGAAAGCTGTTATACTTGCGGGTGGGTTAGGTACTAGAATTTCAGAGGAAACGCATATCAAACCTAAACCAATGATAGAAATTGGTGGTAAACCAATTATTTGGCATATTATGAAAATATATTCTTTTCATGGTATAAATGAATTTATTATTTGTTGTGGATATAAAGGCTACATAATCAAAGAATATTTTGCTAATTACTTCCTTCATATGTCGGATGTTACTTTGGATATAAGTAAAAACTCAATGGAAGTTCATAAAAAAGATGCAGAGAAATGGAAAATTACATTAATAGACACAGGTGAAAAAACCCAAACTGGTGGCAGACTTAAAAGAGTTTCCAAATATTTAAATAAAGACGATAATTTTTGTTTTACTTATGGAGATGGTCTAAGCGATATAGATATATCTGGAAGTATTAAATTTCACTTAGATCACAAGAAAAAAATTACAGTGGGTGCCGTTCAAGTCAAAGGAAGATATGGAACATTGGAATGCTCTGATAATATTGTAAATAACTTTTCTGAAAAACCTATCGGAGATAATTCTTATATTAATGGTGGTTTTTTTGTTGTATCAAAAAATGTTTTGGATTTGATAGATGGTGATGAAACAAGCTGGGAGGAACAAACTTTAAAGTTTTTAGCATCAAAAAATGAAATTATGGCTTTTAAACATCATGGTTTTTGGCATCCAATGGATACTTTAAGAGATAAAAATCACTTAGAAGAAATGTGGAGCCAAAAAAAAGCTCCTTGGAAAATTTGGAGTTAAGAAGATCTCAATTAAATTACTTTTCAAAATATGAGACAGTTACATATAGATGATTTTTATTTTACAGGAGTTAAAAAAATAAAAAGAAGAAAAAACCAAGATGAAAGAGGGTATTTGTCTAGATTATTTTGTTTTGAGGAATTAAAGCGAAAAAAAATCTCATTCAATATTAAACAAATAAATTTAACTTTAACAAAAAAAAAGGGAACTATTAGAGGATTACACTATCAATTACCCCCACACTCTGAAGTAAAGATTGTTTCATGTATTAAAGGTGAAATTTTTGATGTAATAGTTGATTTAAGAAAAGGTTCACCAACATTTTTAAAAAAATATAGCTTAAAGTTATCTCAAAAAAATATGAAATCTTTAGTTATTCCAAAGGGATTTGCCCATGGATTTCAGACACTAAAAGATAACTGCGAAATTTTATATTTTCATTCAGCATCCTATAAACCTGCTTTTGAAAATGGTCTAAACTTTAGTGATCCAAAATTATCCATTAAATGGCCTTTAAAATTAACAAGAATTTCAAAAAGAGATAAATCTTTTAAATTAATAACAAATATATTTAAAGGTATGAAAATTTAATGAAATGTAGATTTTGTGATACTATTTTAAAAGAGAAAATACTAGATTTGGGAAAATCTCCTCCATCGAATGCTTATTTAAAAAATGAGAGTTCTTTTGAAACAGAAAAATATTTTCCACTTAAACTATTTATCTGCGAAAAATGTTTTTTAGTTCAAACCGAAGATCATAACTTGCCAGATGAATTATTTACAGCAGATTATGCATATTTTTCAGGCACATCTGAAACATTTGTTAAACATGCAAAAATATATGTTGATGAAATAACAAAAAAATTAAATTTAAATAAAGACAGTTTTGTTGTGGAAATTGCTAGTAATGATGGATATTTACTAAAAAATTTCATAAATAAAAAAATTCCATGTTTAGGGATAGAGCCAACAAAAAGTACTTACGAAAAATCTTTAGAGCTAAATATCCCAACTCTAAACGATTTTTTCGGTACAAAAATATCTGATCATATAAATAATTCTTTCCAAAAAGCAGACTTGGTAATTGGAAATAATGTTTATGCTCATGTTCCAAACATAAATGATTTTACTAATGGTATAAAAAAAATTTTAAATAAAAATGGAACAGTAACTTTAGAGTTTCCTCATTTATTGAATTTAGTTAAAAATAATCTTTTTGATACAGTATACCACGAACATTATTCGTACTTGTCTCTGTACACAGTTATTCGTATTTTTAATAAGCACAATTTAAAAATTTATAATGTTGAAAAAATCTCTACTCATGGGGGAAGTTTAAGAATATACGGGTGCCACGATGATGAAAATATTAAAATTAATGAAAATATAAATACAATCCTTAAGGAAGAGGAAGATAATGGGTTATTAAATATCAAAAAATACAAAAATTTACAAACTGTAGCAGATAAAGTTAAAATAGAATTCTTAGAATTTGTAAATCAATTAAAAAAAGAAAATAAAATAATTGCTGCCTACGGGGCTGCTGCAAAAGGTAATACTCTTTTAAACTTTTGTAATGTTAAAAATGATATAATAGATTTTGTTTGTGATGCTTCCGAGGCTAAACAAAACAAATTTCTTCCAGGAAGTCATATAAAAATTTTAAATCCAAGTTTTCTTTATAAAAAGAAAGTTGATTACGTGTTAATTTTACCATGGAATATTAAAGAAGAAATTTTAAATAATTTTTCCTCTTTAAAAGACAGAGGGGTAATTTTTTTTACAGCGATTAACGGTATAGAAATGGTATAAATTAATTATGAATAATTTTTGGAAAAATAAAAAAGTTTTTATTACTGGTCATACTGGTTTCAAAGGGTCATGGTTAAGTATTTTTTTACACCATCTAGGTGCCAAAATTACCGGATATTCGTTACCTGCTACAAAAAAAAGTTTATATAATATGGCAAATTTAAAAAAAATTTTTACAAAATCTTATAGTGCTGATGTTAGAGATTTTAAAAAATTATATTCAGCAATTAAAGATTCAAAAACTGATATCGTTTTTCATTTAGCTGCGCAACCCTTAGTACTAGAGTCTTATAAAAATCCTTTAGAAACTTTTCAAACCAATATGATTGGTACTCTAAATTTAATCGAGGCTGTTAGAAAATTAAAATACATAAAATCGGCAGTAATTATCACTACCGATAAAGTTTATGATACTAAAAAAAATAAAGTTTTTAAAGAAACAGATCTTTTAGGTGGTAGTGATCCTTACAGTATGTCAAAAGTTTGTTGTGAATTAATAAGTAAATCATACTCCGAGTCTTTTGAAGTTTTTAATAAAAGGATATTAACCACTGCAAGAGCAGGAAATGTTATTGGTGGTGGAGATTATTCAAAGGATAGAATAATTCCTGATATTTATAAATCTTATAATACAAAAAAAAAATTATTAATTAGGAACCCCAATCACGTTAGACCATGGCAACATGTGTTAGAACCTTTATATGGTTACTTAATTATAGCTGAGAAAACTTATAAAAAAAAATTGCCGTTGAATATGGAAAATTGGAATTTTGCTCCAAACATTAATGACTGTAAGTCTGTGTTATATGTTGTAAATAAATTTAAAAAAAAAATAAATTTTAAAACAAAATTAATTACGCAAAAAAGAAGAAAAAAAGAAACCAAAATTCTAAAACTTGATAGTTATAAATCAAAAAAACATCTAAATTGGAAACCTAAATGGTCACTTTCAGAAACAATAAATAAAATAGTTGAATGGAATAATTTGATAAAGACCAAAAAACCTTTGGATGTTTGTAAAATCCAGATAATGGAATATCTAAAAAAATAAAAAGAAATGTAATGAATAAACTAGCAATAATAGGTGGTAGTGGTCTTTATGATGTAGAGGAATTTAAAGATAGAGAATTATTTAATTTAAAAACGCCTTGGGGAAAACCATCTGATCAGATTTTAAAAGCTAAATATAATGGTAAGGAAGTTTATTTTTTACCAAGACACGGAAAAGGACATTTTATTTCTCCTTCAAAAATAAATTTTAGAGCAAATATAGATGCACTTAAACAACTAGGGGTTACAGATATCGTTTCTGTATCAGCTGTAGGTTCTCTTAAAGAAGATCTACCTCCAGGAAAATTTGTAATTGTAGATCAATTTATAGATAGAACTTTTGCAAGAAACAAAACCTTTTTTGATGATGAGATTGTTGCTCATGTATCAATGGCTCACCCAACCTCTAACGGATTAATGAATGCATGTGAAGAAGCAATTAAAAAATCAAACATAGACTATCAAAGAAATGGAACATATGTAGTTATGGAAGGGCCTCAATTTTCTACATTAGCAGAGTCTAATTTATATAGATCTTGGAAAGCGGATGTAATAGGTATGACCAATATGCCTGAAGCTAAACTTGCTAGAGAAGCTGAGATCAGATATGCATCAGTTTCAATGGTTACAGATTTTGATTGTTGGCATCCTGATCATGAAAATGTTGACGTAAAACAAGTAATTAAAGTATTATTAGGAAACGCTGAAAAAGCGAAACTTATGATTAAAAATTTAATTGATAATTTTGAAAATCATATTGATCCAAAAGATCCAACTAATAATTGTTTAGATGTTGCAATAATAACGGCTCCAGAAAAAAGAACAAAAAAAACTAAAGATAAATTAAAAACAATAGCTGGAAGGGTTTTAAATATATGAAGAAACTATTTTTAATTGTACTATTTTTGATTATTTCTAATTATGCTTATGCTAACGGTAAAATCCTAAAAAGTGGTTTTATTACAAAATCAGCTTCAGTGGAAGAGGGTATGAACGTTAATGACCCAAAGAATAAGATTATAATTATTTATAATCATGGACAAAACAGAAATGACAAAGCAATAAAGAAAGAATGTATTTGGATAAATCAGATAATGAACCAAGCTTCACTAGTAGATGAAGAAATTAATGGTAAGAAAATTATGGTTTATAACTTTTGCTCTAATGATTTTGCAGGAGATATGTCACTTGAAAAAGGTTGGAATTTTAAAACTACTTATGAAGGCAAACATAAATTAGACAAAAGGATTGAAAAAAATTTAGAGTTAGTAGAAAAATTTGTAGAAATAGGTGTGCCTAGAAAACAGATAATAATTTCAGGCCATTCTTGCGGAGGTCTATTGACTTTAATGTTATTAGCTGCTCATCCTGATAGAGTAGGTGGAGGAATATCGTACATGCAAGCTTGTTTTGGTAAATTATCTTCAAAATACAAAGTTAAAAAAGTTGGCCCTGTTGAAGCAATAGCTAAATATGCAAAAAAAAGACCTGGAGGAGCTGAACTTAGACAAAGACAAATTGATAACATTAAAAAGTTAAATGAAGTTCCAGTTCTAGCTTTTACGCATCCAAAAGATAAGTATGAAGGACTATTATCTGATTGGCTAGAGGAAGTTACAGGTGTTAAAAGAATTATAATTTCAGAAGATTTCAAAATAAATAATAAAACTTGTGTAATGAAAGGAAAGGATTGGGAAGAAAAAATTTCTGAAAGAAGTAATGGAGGTCATGAAATGAATATGGGACTTTGTTTTCAGTATTATAATCCAACAATTAAAGATTACATAGCTTCACGAATAAATGAAAATTAATGGTGCTGAATATAAAACAATTTGGTTTAATGAAGAAAAACAAGTTGTAAAAATTATTGATCAAACAAAACTACCTCATCAATTTATAGTAAAAGATCTTAACTCAGTAAAAGACGCTATCAATGCAATCAAAGTAATGGAAGTTAGAGGTGCCCCTTTAATTGGGGCAACAGCTGCTTATGGAATTGTTTTAGCTATTCACGAGAATAATTCTCAAGAATTTATTAATAAAAGTGCAGAAGAATTAATTCAATCAAGACCTACTGCTATTAATTTAAAGTGGGCAGTAGATCGTATGATGAAAAAATTATCAGGTATTAATAGTCATCAAATTTTGGATATAGCTTTAAATGAGGCAAAAGAAATATGTAACGAGGATGAAAAATATTGTGAAAATATTGGTATTAATGGATTAAAAATAATTGAAGAAATTTATAATAATAAGAAAGATACAGTAAACATATTAACACATTGTAATGCAGGTTGGTTAGCAACTATTAATTGGGGTACAGCAACATCACCAATTTACCATGCTCATAAAAAAGGAATACCAGTTCATGTATGGGTAGATGAAACAAGGCCAAGAAATCAAGGTGCAAACTTAACTTCATACGAATTAAACGAAGAGGAAATTCCAAATACTATTATTGCAGATAATACAGGAGGTATTTTAATGCAGAGAAATGAAGTTGATATATGTATTGTAGGTACTGATAGAACTTTATCCAACGGAGACGTTTGCAATAAAATTGGAACTTATCTTAAAGCATTAGCCGCTCATGACAATAACGTTCCTTTTTACGTTGCTCTTCCTAGTTCAACAATAGATTGGGAAATAAAAGATGCAAAAGATATTCCAATTGAAGAGAGAAATTCAGAGGAATTATCTCATGTCGAAGGTATTGACGAGAGTAATCAAATTAAGAAAGTTTTGATATACCCTATCAAAAGTAAAGCAATGAACTTAGCATTTGATGTTACGCCTGCAAAATATGTAACAGGATTAATTACTGAAAAAGGGATTACTGAAGCTTCTTTTGATGGTTTAAAAAAATTATTTAAATGAAAAATTTAAGATCTGAAATAATAAAATATTCAAAAATGCTGAATTCAAAAAAGTTATCAGCATTAAGATCTGGCAATATTTCATCAAGGTACAAAGACGGTTTTTTAATCACCCCCTCTGGCAAAAAATATTCGTCATTAAAGAATCGTGATATCGTTTTTGTTTCTCTAAATGGATATTTTGATAAAAAAAAGGGAATTCCTTCATCTGAGTGGAAATTTCACCAAGATATCTACAGAAACACAAAAGAAGCAAAAGCAATTGTTCATGCGCATTCAACATGTGCTACAGCAGTTTCTACTCACAAGAGAGGAATACCGTCTTTTCATTATATGGTAGCGATGGCAGGAGGTCATGATATCAAATGTGCAAAATATGCAACATTTGGAACAAGAGAATTGTCTAAAAATATTTTGAAAGCTTTAAAGGGAAGAAAAGCTTGTTTAATTGCAAATCACGGACAGATTGCATTTGAGGAAAATTTACCAAAAGCATTCGAGCTTGCTGAAGAGGTTGAAAATATATCCCTTCAGTATATAACGAGCCTTAAATTGGGTAAGCCAAAAATTCTTTCAGTTAATGAAATGAAAAAAGTTTTATCCAAAGCAAAGAATTATAAAAAAGGATAGCTAATGACTAAAGTTGGAGAACACATAACTCTAGACATTATTGGTACAACAAAAGAATACGATCCTTCTGTATTTGAAAAAGTAATAAATGATATTGCAAAAGCTGCAAAAGTAACAATTCTCAATATATCCAAATATAAATTTGAACCTCAGGGTTTTACAATTCTTGCTTTATTAGCTGAAAGTCATATTAGTTTTCATACATTTCCTGAAAAAGGAATTATAAGTTTTGATTTCTTTACATGTGGAAAAGTAAACCCTTCAGTGGCGATAGATATTATAAAGAAAGAATTTGAACATAAAAGAATAGTTAAAAAAGAATTTAATCGAGATACAAAATCTCTTTATCATGACATTTACAGTTCGCCAGGTTTACAAAAATCATATGTTGTAAATGATGTTTTGGAAGATTTTAAATCTAAAGTTGGGCAACATATTGAAGTATTAGATTTAGAACAGTTTGGAAAATCTTTATTTATAGATGGAGAAATCCAAGTAGCTGCTACGGATGAGCACTTATATAGTTCAACTTTTGTAGGTTCAGGTTTAAATTTAAATAAAGATAATGAACGAGCTGCAATAATAGGTGGTGGAGATGGAGGTGTAGCAAGAGAATGTATTTCAAAAAAATTTAACTTTATAGATTGGTATGAGCTTGATCCTGAGGTGGTAGAGGTTTGCAATAAACACCTAGGAGAAATTGGAAAGAAAGCAACAGAAAAAAATTCTGTTAAATGCGTTTGGGGAGATGCTTTTGAAAGTATAAAATCAATCACAGATGATACATACGATCATATCTTTGTTGATCTAAACGATGATCAATTTTGTATTGATCTAGCAGCAAAAAATATGGACTCTTTAATTAGAATTTTAAAGCCAAAAGGGGTAATTACAGCTCAAGTGGGCAGTCAAGATAAAAAACCACATCAGGTTGAAAATTGGCTTAATGTATTAAACAAAAATTTTGGTAACGCAAAATTATCAAGAGTGTATATACCAAGTTTTGATTGTTCTTGGAATTTCTCTTCATCAATAAATCATTAATTTTTCTTTTTTATTATTTAAAATTGTGAAATAATTGTCTCTTATTTAAGGAGATAATAATGAATATATTTAAAAAAACTATTTTAACTGTTCTTGCTTCTTTATTTATCATTGGAAATGTATCCGCTGAGAAAATAAAAATTGGAACTGAGGGCGCTTACCCTCCATGGAATTCAAAAGATGCTTCTGGCAATCTAATTGGTTTTGAGGTTGAGCTTGCTCAAGAACTTTGTGCACTAATGAAGTATGAGTGTACTATTGTCGAACAAGATTGGGATGGAATGATCCCTGCTTTGGTAATGAGAAAATTTGATGCGATAATGGCTGGAATGTCTATTACTGCTGAAAGACAAAAAACAATTACTTTTTCTCAAGGTTATGCTGATGAAGTAGCTTCTCTTGCGGTAATGAAGGGTTCAAGTTTAGAGGGAATGGATACACCAGAAGGTATAAATTTATCGTTAGGTGGATCCGATGTTAAGAAAGCTCTTAAGACATTAACAGGAGCACTTGCTGGAAAAACTGTTTGTACTCAAACAGGAACAATTCACCAAAACTTTTTAGAGTCGGGTGATGTTGGCAGTGTAAATGTTAGAACTTATAAAACACAAGATGAAGTTAACCTTGATTTAACTTCTGGAAGATGTGATGTTGCATTAGCTGCAGCAGTAGCATTTACAGATTATGCAGACAAATCAGGTAAACCAGTTGTATTAGTTGGACCAACTTTTTCAGGTGGTGCATTTGGTAATGGTGTAGGTGTTGGTATCAGACAAGCTAGTGATAGCGCGATTGGAAAAAGAGATGCCAAAATCTTAAAAGACTTTAACAAAGCAATTAACAAAGCTAGAAAACAAGGAATTATTAGCAAACTTGCTATTAAGCACTTTGGTTTCGATGCATCTATGTAATTCATTTCAGATATGGCGACTATAATATATAGTCGCCAATCTATATGGAACTTCTAGCATTTGGTAAAACAGGTTGGGGGGATGAGTTATTCTACGCAACCCTAATGACCATTGCTGTATCAATTACAGCTATGTTGGTTGGTTTCTGTTTTGCATTAATTTTTACTCCTTTAAAACTTTCTAAATACAAAGCTTTAAATTTTGTTGGTAATTTTTACACAACTGTTATTCGTGGAGTACCTGAACTATTAGTAATTTACCTTTTCTTTTTTGGGGGGAGTGGGGCCATCATGTATGTAGCTTCCATATTTGGTTATTATGAATATATAGAGATAAATGCTTTTATTACTGGCTCAATGGCTATTGGTATTATATCTGGGGCTTATTCAACAGAAGTATTTAGAGGAGCAATTCAATCAATAGATAAAGGACAATTTGAAGCCGCAAAGGTTCTTGGAATAAATAAATTTGTTCAATTTTATAAAATAATTTTACCTCAAATGTTGAGACTTGCTATTCCAAATTTAAGTAATGTTTGGCAAATAACTTTAAAAGATACTTCCCTTATTTCTGTTACAGGATTAGTTGAAATTATGAGACAATCTTACATAGCAGCTGGCTCAACACGAGACCCACTTTTCTTTTATTCTTTTGCAGCAGTTTTATATTTGTTGCTTACTTATGTGAGTATGAAGTTAATTAATAAGTTAGAAGTTAGGTATAGCAGGGGGTATTAATGGATTTTGATTTGATGATTACCAGTTTCCCCAAACTTTTAGGAGCAACTATAGTTACTTTGAAATTATTATCTGGATCATTATTTTTTGGATTATTTCTAGGTCTTTTCTTTGCAATTTTAAGATTAAATAAAAATATACTTATCAATAAATTTGCTTATGGTTATTCGTATATTTTTAGGGGAACACCATTATTGGTTCAAATTTTCATTATTTATTTTGGATTAGGACAAATCGAATATTTAAGAACAACATTTCTGTGGGTTATTTTAAAAGAGCCTTATTGGTGTGCAATAATAGCATTTACTTTAAATACTGGCGCATATACCTCTGAAATTTTAAGATCAGCATTTCAAACAATAAAACCAGGTATTATTGAAGCAGGAAAAAGTTTAGGAATATCAAATAAAATAATCTTTTATAAAATCCAAATTCCAATCGCTATTCGTCAATCACTCCCTGCATACGGTAATGAAATAATATTAATGATGAAAGGAACATCTCTAGCAAGTACAGTAACATTAATGGATTTAACTGGTGTAGCTAAATATATAATTTCAACGACTTTTAAACCAATAGAGGTATTTATTGTTGCTGGTGGAATTTATCTGTTCATGACTTTTATTATTCATAATGTGATTAAATATTTGGAAAAAAAGTATAGCTTTCAACAATAAAAATGTTTTTATCTGATAGACAAATTAAAGATTATCAAAATGATGGCGTGATAATAATTAAGGATTTATTTAAAGATTGGATTGAGCCAATTAGAAAAGGTTTCCAAAAAGTTTTAGACAATCCAAGTAAGCATGGAAGAGAAAATGTAAATGATGATAATGGGAGATTTTTTGAGGATTACTGTAACTGGGAAAGGATAGAAGAATTTAAGGATTGTTTATACAATTCACCTGGGGCTCAAATAGTTGCTGAAGCAACTAATTCTAAATCTACCCAAATTTTTCATGAACATATTTTTATAAAGGATCCAGGTACTAGTAAAGAAACACCATGGCATCAAGATATGCCTTATTATTGTGTTGATGGTAACGATACTGGAAGTTTTTGGATTCCGTTAGATGAGGTTGATCATAAAAATAATCTTAAATTAATTTTAGGTTCTCATAAATGGTCAAAGTTAATTAGACCGACAAAATGGTCAAATAACCAATCTTGGTATGATGATGATAGTGCATTTATGGATTTACCACCCTCAAAAGAATTTGAAAAAAATATTCTAATTCCAGAACTAAGTTTAGGGGATGCTGTTCTATTTAATTTTAAAACCGTACATGGCTCAACAGGAAACAATTCGAACATATCTCGAAGAGCATTTTCGATGAGATTTATTGGAGATGATGTGAAATATATTGATAGAGGAGGGCCTACTTCACCACCATTTGATGGTATTAATTTAAAAACCGGAGATTTGATGAGAGATGATTGGTTTCCTAAAGTTTTTAGTAGCTAGTATATTCTTTAATTTCTTTGATACTTGATCCAGTGTGATTATTCATTTCCAATTTAATTTTTGCTCGATCATCATTTAAAAAATGAACATTTCTGGATAATTTTATAAATTTATCACCAAAGTCTTTATTTTTTTCACAATCTCTTTTGTCATCTTCTATAACCCATAACTTGGCATTAATTTCTTTTAAATCTTGGAATAATTTATTTAGTTTATCGTCAGATTTAACATTTTTTTCTAATTGATCTTTGAGAATCGAATGTTCATTCGATATGAATTTTAGTTTTTCAGGGTCTTTAATTTTTTCTTTTTTAATTTCTAAGATTGAAATTTTGTCTAAAAGCTCACCTACCGATACTTCTACTATAATTTTATTCATTAAATTTTATACTATGTTAAATTGTTAAAAATATGTCTAATATTTTAATGATTAAACATGGATCTTTGGGTGATATAGCTCAAGCTTGTGGTGCAATTCAAGATATTTCTGAGTATCATCAAGCAGATGAAATTTATTTGCTCACAACTAAACCATACTTTGATTTATTTAAAAAAAATCCACATATTTCTGATGTTATTTTAGATAAGCGATTATCAAGATTAAATCTGATTTATTTATATTCATTAATGAAAAATATAAAAAAATACAATTTTTCTAGAGTTTACGATTTACAGAATTCAAGTAGAACAGCCTTTTATAAAAAAATTTTATTTCCAAAAGCAACAAAAGATACTTGGTCATCTACTGATACAACATTACCTGAAGGAACTTCAAAAGAAGATTTTGATAAAGACTCTGTTCTATCTAGATTTGATCATCAATTAAAAAGTTCAGGCATAAATACAAATCATACTTTAAATCCTGATTTTTCATGGAGCACAACAGACATATCTCAAATAAAAAATCACCATCAATTAGATAAATATATTCTTCTTTTTCCTTTTTGTTCGCCTCATTTAACTTCAAAGAAATGGCCTTATTATAATGAGTTAATTGCTATGATTAATGAAAAGTCAGATAAAAAATTTAAAGTAGTTATTGCACCTGGACCAAGTGAAATTAAAGAAGCATCAAATATTAATGCACTTTGTGTTTTAGATAATGGTAAAGCTTTAGATATTTCTCAGTTAGCAACGTTAATTAAAGATAGTTCATTTGTTATTGCAAATGATACTGGACCAGCACATATGACAGCACACTTAGGATCAAAAGGAATTGCTTTATTTGGATCTCATACAACTCCTTTTAAAGTAAGTATCGAAAGAGAAAATTTCAAAGCAATACAAGCTCCTGAATTATCAAAACTCTCTGCAGAAAAAGTTTTTGAAAGACTTTCTGAAATTATTTCTTAATTTTTTCTAATACTCTTAAAAATATAGGAACTGTGAAAAGTATGAAAAGTAATCTTATTACATGGTGAAAAGCAACAAAGTCTGGGTCTAAATCAAAAGCAATTGCTATAACTGCCACCTCATAAATTCCCCCAGGACTAAAAGATAATATTAAAGTTAAAATATTTGTCTCTACAAAGAATGTTGCAACATAGGCTGCAACTAAACCTAATATCACTAAAATAGTAGTAGCTACAATACTATGAAGAGAATTATTAGCTATTTCTTTAACAGTTTTTTCAGCAAACCTACAGCCAACTGAAGAACCAAGAATTAGCAGACAAAAATTTACTGATTCATCTGGTAATTTATATGAGGCTATATCTGTAATTTGTAACAAGCCACTGGCAAATAGTGTTCCAGATAGTAAAGCTGCAGGTATTCTAATTTTATCAAAAACAAATATAAAAAAAAAAGACGCAATAATAAGTAAAATTAAATTGAAATGATTTTGAGCTAAATAATTGAAGTCATCATTTAACAAAACACTGTTGTCAGTATTATTAACTATAATAAATGGAATGACAGTTATTATTATGATTAATCTAATTAAGTGAGAAGTTGCAACTTGAGATAAATCAGTTTTTTCATTTTCAGCTAAAATCATTAAAGGACCCAGTGCACCAGGAGCTGCTGAAAAAATTGAGGCTTTTTCCCCATAACTTGCAAATTTTTTAAGGTATTTAGCGACAACTAAAATACAAATTATTATGTAGATTAACATAATTAATGAAGTCCAAATCCAATCAAGCATTTGATTAAATAGATTTTGATCTATGTAATTTCCAATATGCAAACCTAAAATTATCAAGATAAAGCTCAACACAATTTTAGGCATCATGATTTTTAGACCTGATAAAGCAGCAATTGACGTGATAATCATTGGTCCTAAAAACCAAGCTAGAGGAATATTAAAATAGTCAGCAATAATCGCGCTAGGAATAGAAATTATTAGAACAGAAACAAATTTAATTGAAAAAACTTTTTTTGCATTGTTAAGATAAAATTTGATTTGATGATTAATCATTTATTAAGCTTCTATCATTAACTTTTTAAAAGATAAGGAAAAAGAAATTAAAACTAGTGAATTAAGAGAAACTTTAATCTTTAAAAAAATAAAACATCACATTTGATTTATATTTTTTTGTTAAATCAGTTTCAATTAAAAGTTGTGTTACTTAATTAGAGGTTGAATAAACATTAAGACTGTAATTAACTAGCTTTTTTAAATTAGAGAGGGATAAATAATGAAAAACTTAAAAAAAATAGTTTCAGTATTATTCTCAGCAATCCTATTATTCTCAGCAACAACTACAAGCTCAGTAGCAATTGATAAATTGCACTTTGTAATCGGCGGTGGTGCTGGTGGTGGTTGGGATGGAACTGCTAGAGGTACTGGAGAGGCTTTAACAAAAGCTGGAATGTTAAATAGTGCATCATTTGAAAATATGTCAGGTGGTGGTGGTGGTAAAGCTTTAGCTTACATGATTAATACTAAACCTGCTAATACAGTTTTAGTTCAATCAACACCATTAGTATTAAGATCCATTACTAGACACAAAGGTTATGTAAAAGGAAGTGGAACTTTATCTTATAAAGATGTTGTGCCAATAGCTGGTGTTATTGGAGACTACGGTGCTATTGCAGTTGCAAAAAGCTCATCATTTAAAAATTTTAAAGATGTAGTTGATGCTTACAAAAAAGATCCAAATTCAGTAAAAATGGCTGGTGGATCCGTAAGAGGAAGTATGGACCATTTAATTGGCGCTTTAGCTTTCCAAGCTGCAGGTGCAGATCCTAATGCTGTTCAATACATTCCTTATGATGCTGGTGGAAAAGCTTTAGCTGGACTTTTATCTGGAGAAACTCAAATCATTTCAACTGGTTTAGGTGAATTGATGGGTGCAAGAGACCAAGTGAGAATTATTGGTATTACTGCTCCTTCAAGAGTTTCTGATGCACCAGATGCACCAACTCTTAAAGAACAAGGATACGATGTACAATTCGTTAACTGGAGAGGTTTCTTTGGCCCTCCAGGTATGAGCAATGCTGATAGATCAGCTATTGCAAAAATGCTTGGCGATGTACAAAAAACTCCTGAATGGGAAACTGTCAGAGCAAGAAATGCTTGGGTTAATATTTATAATCCAGAAGGCAAGTTTGTTTCTTTCTTAGAAAAACAAACTCAAGAAATGACAGCTCTTATGAAAAAACTAGGAGTTATATAATCCTTAGGATTATTTGAAATTAGAGCAGTGAATATAAATACTACAAAAATTATATCACTGCTCTTTTTTATTTTTTCAGCATTTTATTTATATACTGCTTACCAAATTCAAGTATTTGCATTTGATGAAAATGCACCATTTAATGCTCGAACATTTCCAATTTATTTAGGTTATGCAGGATTATTTTTTTCTGGATTAAAGCTTATTTTACCAGATCCAAATACTATTAAAGTTGATCATAAAAACTTAGAATATAAGAAAACAGGAATTCTTATACTTATTGCTATTATTTATGGAGCTACAATTTTAAAAGTTGGATATTTTTTAACTACTTCATTGTTTTTATTTGCCTCATATTATTTTTTAGGAGAACGAAGGTGGATTTTAATGATTTTATTATCCTTTCCCTTTGTTGCGGCCTTTATGTATCTCCTCCATGGAATTCTTGATATTTATTTAAGGGATCCATTCTTACAATCAATTGGAGTTATGGGATGATTGAAGGAATATTAATTGGATTAACAACAGCACTTACAATTCAAAATATTTTAATGGTTATGGTTGGTTGTTTTTTTGGAACAATTATAGGAATGTTACCAGGCCTTGGTCCAATGACTGCTATCGCTTTAATGATACCCATTACTTATGGTTTTGATCCTGCAACAGGATTAATTCTGATGGCTGGAGTTTATTATGGAGCAGTCTTTGGTGGATCTACATCCTCTATATTATTAAATGCACCAGGTGTTCCAGGAACTGTTGCAACTTCATTTGATGGATATCCAATGGCACAACAAGGTAAAGCAGGAAAAGCTTTAGCTATCGCTGCATGGAGTTCGTTTGCAGGAGGAACATTATCTGCAATTTATTTATTGTTTATGGCACCAAGTTTATCAAAAGTAAGCTTATCTTTTAGATCACCAGATTATTTTGCTTTAATGATTTTAGGTTTAACGGCAATTGCTGCCTTTTCATCTAAAGGTCAATTTTTAAAAGCAATGATGATGGTTGTCCTTGGCTTAATGTTAGCGTCTGTTGGGCAAGATAGTTTGTCTGATATTACAAGATTTACATTTGATAATATGAATTTAACCGATGGTATTAGTTTTGTACTTGTTGTGATGGCAACATTTGCAATGAGTGAAGCCTTAACAATTATTTTAAAAAGAAATGATCCAACAAGTGCTGCTAAACAAGTTTCTTTAACAGAATTAGGCTCAATCAAGATTAACAAAGAAGAACGTACAAAAATGTATAAAACAATCCCAAGATCTTCAGTAATTGGTTTTTTAATAGGTGTATTACCAGGAGCAGGTGCAACAATTGCATCTTTTTTAGCCTATGGAATGGAAAGGAATGTAGTTAGTGACGAAGAGAAAGAAAAATTTGGTAAAGGAAGTGTAAATGGTTTATCTGCACCAGAAACTGCAAACAATGCTGCTTGCTCAGGTTCTTTTGTGCCAATGCTCACTTTAGGAATTCCTGGGAGTGGAACTACAGCTGTTATGCTAGGAGCCCTTTTAGGTTTTGGAGTTCAGCCCGGTCCTAGACTCTATATGACTAATCCAGAGATTTTTTGGTCAATAATTATGTCTATGTATATTGGAATGGTAATTTTGCTGATATTAAACTTACCACTAATTCCTTATATAGCTAGAATTCTTGCTGTTCCTAAAAATTATTTAATTCCTCTTATTTTATTTTTTTCTGTTACTGGGATTTACGTAATGTCATTTAATAATTTTGATATTTATTTAATGATTGGGATTGCTGTAGTAGCAACTTTTTTACGATTATATGATTTCCCAATGCCACCTTTGATATTAGCTTTTGTTCTTGGTGGATTAATGGAAGAGAACTTGAGACGATCTTTATTATTAAGTAATGGCTCTTGGGAATTTTTATGGGATAGAACTTTAACAGCTTGTATTCTAGCAACAACAGTACTTATTGTTCTTTGGCATATATATAAAACTTTTAAGAAAAAAATTTAATTTAGAATTTTTTTATAATCTTCAATAATTTTTGACCATTGAAATTTATGCACATATTCTTTGGCATTTTTTCCATAATCTAGATATTTTTTATTTTCTAACATTGAATTAATAGAGGAATAAATGTCATCAAGATTATTTCCATCACATATTAGACCAGTCTTTTCATGATCAATTGCATCTGCAGCTCCACCATCTTTACCACCTATAGATGGAACATTGTATTGTGCAGCCTCAACATACGCTATGCCAAAACCCTCAACTGATTTTTTATGAATTATAGATGGCATTACAAAGATATTTGATTTTGAAACTAATGCATTTTTTAAATCATTACTAATATCTTTAAAAAACATAACTTGTGCCTCAAGATCTAGTTCTTTTACCAGTTTCTTAATATTTTCTTCTTCTTCTCCATATCCAACACAAATGTAAACAATATCAGGATAAATTTGTTTTAAATTTCTCAAAGCCATTACTATTTTTTCATGATTTTTACGTTTATCAAATCTTGAAACTGTAATTAGTCTTGGATTTTTAACTTTAAGTATACTTTCAACTTTGTCTAAAGTTTTTTTATTTAATTCTTCAGCAGGATCCACACCTGGATTTATGATAATTACTTTATTTTCATTAACACCAAGTTCTATCGCTAGATTTTTTGTAAACTGAGAATTTGCTATAACTTTTTCAACATTATTTAAAACACTAACTACTCTTTTATTTTGACCAGAACCTTTAGGATGGTTAATTTCTTTACTATGAATTAAACAGTATTTTTTCTTAGTTGTTTTAATAAGTTCTAAACTTTTCCAATGATCGGCAATAATTCCATCTATTTTATTTTCTCTAATATATTCATTAATTAATTGGGCTTTTCTATATTTTCTAAGCAATTTAATTCCTCCAACTCTTTCAATCGAAAAAGAAGCTTGCTCATCAAATTCTTTATGACCTTCTATATGATCTGCAAAAACTTTTATCATAAAGTTTTTAGATAGTTCTCTTGAAAGGCCCCACATTAGACTTTGCATGCCACCGAGCTCAGGTGGAAATGATCTAGTTACAATTAGATACATTAATCATACTTCCATTTAATACCACAGCCCGCGCTGGGTATTTGATCTTCAGGACCTTTTCCAGTTTCAGCTATTTGCCTCATAGCTGTAAGCAGATCACTTTCTCCGTTTTTAACTGGAATAAACTTTTTAAGTTCTCTTAATCGTCCTCTGTATTGAAGTTCTAGATTTTTATTGTAGCCAAAGAAATCTGGAGTACATACAGCATCATATGCTTTAGCAATTTCTTGAGTTTCATCATGTAAGTAAGGAAAATTGAAATGATTTTCATTTGAAAACTTGATCATGTTATCAAATGAGTCGTCTGGATAATTAACAAAGTCATTTGAGCAGATAGCAACTGAGTTGATACCAATTTTGTTTAATTCACTACAATCTTCAACTAATTCTTTTGTAATAGCTTTTACATATGGACAATGATTACAAATGAACATTATTAAAGTTCCATTTTCACCTTTGATATCATTTAAAGACAGAATTTTATTATCAGTAGATTTTAATTCAAATGGAATAGCTTTTTGACCAAAATCACATATTGGAGTTTGTACAGGCATAATGTAAAATATATAAATTATGTTTTATGATTTAAAAGATAAAAAACCAAAAAACTCTGGCGAAAATTGGGTAGCTCCAAATGCCACGATAATAGGAGATGTTACTTTAGAAAAAAATACAAGTATTTGGTTTAATGCAGTTCTTAGAGGAGATATTGAAAACATTCATATTGGTGAGGGGTCAAATGTTCAAGATGGAAGTATTTTACACACTGACCCAGGCTGCCCACTAAAAGTAGGAAAAAATGTTACTGTTGGTCATTTAGTTATGCTTCATGGATGTACTATTGGAGACAACAGTTTAATTGGAATTGGAGCTGTCATCTTAAATAAAGCTAACATTGGTAAAAATTGTATCATTGGTGCAAAAGCTTTAATAACTGAAAATAAAATTATACCAGATAATTCATTAGTTGTTGGCTCTCCAGGTAAAGTTATTAGAGAAATTTCAGAGGAAGAAAAAAAAGCAGTGTTTGAAAATACAAAACATTACCAAGATAATTGGAAAAAATATTCGAAATCAATTTTTTAAAGGAGATAAATGTCAGCAGGATATGTAATAGCACAATTGAAAATAACTAATCCTGAAAATTACAAAGAGTATATTGAAAAAGTGAATCCAATTATAAAAAAATTTGGTGGAGAATATTTGGTAAGAGCAGGTGAGTATCAAATATTTGACGGTGAGACAAATTTTCCCAGAATAATCATTTTGAAATTTCCAAGTTATGAGAAGGCTTTGGAGTGGTATAATTCTGAAGAGTATAAGCCAATAAAAAAAATTAGATTGGATAACTCAGACGGAACAAATATAATAATTAAAGGTATTCAATAAATTCTTACAATATGAAAAAAATATTTTTAATTTTTACATTCTTAATTCTTAATGTATTGTTTAGCGGGAATACTTATGCAGGTGTTAATGAGCCTGGGGTGTCGTCTATTAAAGGACAGTGTGCTGGAGCATTTAAACATTATCACAAAAAACATATAGAAAAATCACTTAAACTAATTAAAGAAAAAAAAACAAACTTTGTTCTCTATGCTAGTTGCGATTCTGGTAGCTACTCCTATGCTTATAATAAAGGTAAAGATTTAGAAAAACTTCATAAGAAAACATACAAAAAATGTATGAAAAATTCTAAGAAATATACTGGTGGCAAAGAATGTTATTTGTATGCAGTTAATGAAGAAATTGTTTGGAAATATGACCAGGCTAAAGCATCAGCCGCATTAAAAACTAAATTAGCAGAAGCAAAAGTATTAAAAGAAAAGAATGCCGCGATGGATAAAAAACCAGGAAGATTTTTTGAGGATCAACCTGATGTAAATGATGATTATCAAATTCATTTCATCTATATGCTTACAGCTTCTGATAAAGATAATGAGTTAGATATTAATGGTAAAATAGAAGAGTATGCAGAAAAAATTAATACTCTTGTTGAAAAGTATAGTAAAAAAACAAAAGGATCTTCTGGTGCAAAAAAATATAAGTACGATTATCGAAAAGATGGAAAATTAGATGTTACTTTCATAAGATTAGATAAAAAAAGAAAAGAACTTCACAAACATATAAATAACAATTATCGTGGTTACCTTTGGTTAAATGGATTTAATAATCCCAAAAAAGTTTATTTTACTTTTGCTGATGTAACGAGTGTTGATGGAGGAGAAGGTGGAGTAGGAATGGCGTCAATTTTTCTTAAAAATAAATATAATAAAAATAAAAGTGACATGCTTAGGACAGCAGTTCACGAAATGCACCATGCAATGGGAGGAGGTTATGCATGTGTCCCAGGAATGAATAAAAAAGCTCATTTTTCAAGTGGTCAAGATACTCCTGAAAAACAAATGTTTTTTGGAAAAGCTTATGTTCATGATGTAGATGGATGTCCACAAGGTGAGGATAGTGTTTATTTAGCACCAACGTCAAAAGATCCTTACGATCCGTTTAAACTTATATGTTTAAATGAGTGGGGAAAATATAATCATAAAAAACTTGTTGAACTTAGAGAAATACAGATAAGCGATCTTAAAAAAGGTAAGTGGAATTATAGAAGTGGTGGATCTGGGTGTAAGTTTACTTATTGGGACAGAGCTGGTACTGGGGTTATGAAATTATTTAATAACGAAGAGGCCAATAGAACGTATAATTGAAATCCATAAGATCATTAAAAATTTAATGAAAAAACTTTTAGTAATTTTAATAATTTCTTTAATTTCTCAATTATCTCAAGCAAACGAAAGATTTATACCACTTGAATTATTCACAGGTGGGGAAATTCGTGATGATACAGAAATTAAATTTACAAAAGCCAATTTGGTCTTTGGAGAAAAGAAAAGAAAAAAAATAGTAGGACCTGAAGATTGGAAAAACCCTCAAACTGGAAAATTAATAAAAGTTTATAAAAGAACAAGAAAAGGTCAAAGTGGAGTAAAAACCCAACTTTTTACTGTTACTAATGATGGACAATGTATTGGAAGAGTTTGGGATAGTAGGCGTGGTGGAAGAATAATTGTAAATGGATGTAAATTTCCTTTGGGTGTTTGGAAAGAGGGAGAAAAAAGGACATTTGTAGGTTCTTCTGGTGGAAAGACAAGAAAAATCGAACTGACCATTTTAAAGCTTGGAAAAAAACAAAAAGATAAAATAAAATTCAATTGGAAACTTTACGATGGAGCTGGAAAATTAATGGATGACAATGATTATACATTTTCTAATGGGAGAGCAATGACAAAGCTTAATGATAAAAAAATATCAAAATGAAAAAAATAGTCAGTTATTTAATTAAATAATAGATCGTTAATCGAATAAACTATCAACCCAATAATAATAATTAATAGAATTAAAAAAGAAATTGTTCCACTTAATTGAGCTTTTATTCTTGTTTTTCCTTCTTTAAATTTTTTAAAGTGAATGCTACCAAATCTCATTACAGCTAATCCTAAAATTATAAGAAATGCTGTAAATATATATCCAGTAATCATCTATGGAACTAACCAGGTGTCTTTATTGTTTTCCAAATTAAATTTTGCTCTTCGGTGGCCTTTAGCTGCTAAATAAAGCCATTCTATGGATTTAATTTTACACTGAATTACAGTAAAATTTTTGTAACCTTCTTCACTTTGTTCTTTGGTGTAATCAAAATTATCTAATTCTGGTTTTAGTCCAGAGGTTGGAATATCGGACTCTGTTCCAGGCCCATTATCAACTAAATAACATTTTCTACTTATATGTTGGGTTTTAGACCAAGATTCTTTTGTAATATCATTTTTGTGATTAATAATGCATTCTACTTTTAATCTGACCTGTATCTTTTCATCTTTATCATAAAATAACATTGCAGCATTTTTATTTGCTTTTAGTTTTTCGATTTTATCTGATCGTATATCACTATGATATTGTACTATATTATTTGACTGGTCTGACTTTCTTAAAACTACAATTCTTCCATCTAAATCAGATTGATCGCCACAAATAAATACAGGTGTTCTAAAAGGTGAAATTCTATCTTTAACAGCATTATCTAACATTGACCAAATTTTCTTTTTGATCTCCATAAAGTCCTCGTAATAAGGAACTGTATCCGTCACAAATATTATTTTTTCTTTTTTAATCTAGCAATCAAACCTGAACTGTCCCAACGGTTTCCACCCATCTCCTGAACCTCAGCATAATAACCATCAATAATTTCTGTTATAGGAACAGGCGAGCCATTTTTTTTTGCTTCTTCAATTGCAATTTTAAGATCTTTTCTCATCCAATCGATAGCAAAACCATAATCAAACTTATCATCCGTCATAGTTCTGTATCTATTCTCCATCTGCCAAGATTGTGCTGCGCCTTTAGATATAGTTTCCATAACTTTATCCATATCTAAACCTGCATTAATTCCAAAATTGATTGCTTCAGACAAACCTTGGACTGTTCCAGCAATACACATTTGGTTCATCATTTTTGTTAATTGGCCACTTCCACAAGGACCAATTAATTTCACCTTTTTGCTGTAGCAATCAATAACTGGTTCAGCTTTTTTAAACACTTCTTCATCACCACCAACCATTACTGTTAGTATCCCACCTTCAGCGCCAGCTTGTCCTCCTGAAATAGGAGCATCTAAAAAACTAAAACCCTTATCATTTGCTTTTTTATTTAATTCTCTTGATACTTCAGCAGATACAGTTGAGTTATCAATAAAAATAGACCCAGCTTTTGCTGTATTAAACAATCCATTTTCCCCAGTTGCAACTTCTCTTAAATCATCGTCATTACCAACACATGTAAAAATGAAATCTGCGCCATCTGCAGCTTCAGCAGGGGTATTTGCCATTTTACCTTTATATTCAGCAATCCATTTTTCAGCTTTAGATTTAGTTCTATTAAAAACAGTTACATTGTGTCCGGCTTTTGATATATAACCAGCCATTGGGTAGCCCATCACCCCAAGACCTATGAAAGCAACATTACAAGTCATAATTTTTTTCTATGTTTAAAAGTTTAAGTTTAAAAGTAATTGTATTTGGTTTTATTTTTACATTTTTTTCAAGCTTTGGACAGAGTTTTTTTCTTGGGCTTTTTAACTCTAGTATTAGAGAAGCCTTATCAATTTCACATGGACAATTTGGCTCAATTTATGCATCAGCAACTTTATTGAGCAGCATTGTTTTAGTTTGGATTGGAAAGAAAATTGATGATGTAAATATCTTAAAGTTTGCTTCTTATGTAATAATTTTTCTATCTGCTTCCTGCTTTATATTTTCAAAAATTTCATCTGTTATTTTTTTATTTGTAGGAATTTTTTTAATGCGATTAGCTGGACAAGGTTTATCAAGTCATACAGCTACAACAACCATATCTCGTTTTTTTGAAAAAAATAGAGGCAGGGCTTTAAGTACAGGTTGGTTAGGATTGTCACTAGCTGAATTTATAATGCCTGTTTTAATTGTTTTTTTATTAACTTTTATAGAGTGGAGAGATATTTGGGTTTCAATTTCTATTTTAGTTATAATTGTATTACCTATAGCAACTTTTATTTTAGTTAAAGAGGTTAAACTTGATACTAGAGAAGATACAAAAATAGAACAGAACTATAAAGAAATTAAACAATGGAAGAGAATAGAAGTTTTAAAAGATTATAGATTTTACATCATTTGCATGACGATGTTAGCTATGCCATGGATTGCAACAGGATCTTTTGTTTATCAGTCTTTTATATCTTCTTCTAAAGAATGGGGACCTTATGTTATTGCACAATCATTTATGGCTTACTCAATTTTATCTGTAATTACTCTTTTTATATCTGGATTTTTAATTGATAAATTTTCAAGTAGGAAATTATTGATTTATATGAATATTCCACTTTTTTTTTCGACTGTAGTTCTTTACTATTTTAATGCACCGCTATCTTCATTTGTATTTTTTGGTTTACTCGGAGTCACTAATGGTCTGGCAAACGTTCTTGGTTCATCAACTTGGGCTGAAATTTATGGTGTAAAATATATTGGATCTATAAAAGCCTTAACAACTGCACTTATGGTATTTTCAACAGCATTTGGTACAGCATTATTTGGTTTCTTGATTGATGTTGGTTTTTCAATTGAACAGATAGCCGTTGTTTCAGGTGCTTATATCTCAGGCTCAATAATTCTTCTTTATTTGGTCAAAAATAAGCTAAATCCCAATTATTTATAAAATTGTCCTTGATTTTTAAAGACTCACTGTGTAGATACTCCGCATGGCTAGAGTTACTGTAGAAGACTGTATAGATAAAGTAGAGAGTCCTTACGAATTAGTACTAGTTGCTAAAGAAAGAGCTACTCAATTAAATGCAGGAATAGAACCTACTATTGATAGAGATAATGATAAAAATACTGTTATTTCATTGAGAGAAATTGCAGAAGAAAAAATTAAAGTCTCAGATTTAACTGATAGTGCTGTTTACAAATTAAGAAAACATGTTGAGCAAGTTGATGACACTGCAGAGGATGACGAAGAGATAGGTGATGATTTTGAAAATCTTTACAAAGGTGAAATTTCAAAAAGTGGAACTCCAATATTACCATCTAAAAGAGCAAGAAAAACGCCTGAAAAAATTCAAGTTACAAAAGAAGATTTGGCAGAGCTTTCTGAAACAGCTACAGCAGATGTTGACAATTCAGTGGGTGAAGAAACTATGAATGAACAAGGAGAAGTTTCTTTAGACGAAGTATCAGAATCAGAAAATAAAGAAGTAGATGTGTCTTCTGAGGACACTGAAGCTTCAAACTCTTAAAAAAATAATATAAAGTTATAGCATGAATAGGAAAGTATCAGTTGCTCCTATGATGGATTGTACGGATCGTCATGAACGGTTTTTTCTTAGATTAATATCCAAAAATACTCTTCTTTATACTGAGATGATAGTCGATGAAGCCATAAATAGAGGAGATAAAAAAAAATTATTAGAATTTAATATTAATGAGAAACCTGTAGCACTGCAATTAGGAGGCTCCTCTCCAAAACTTTTAGCAGAAGCAACTAAAGTAGGTGAAGATTTTGGGTATGATGAAATAAATCTAAACCTAGGTTGCCCTAGTAAAAAAGTTGAAAAAAATAGATTTGGCGCTTGTTTAATGAAAGAGCCAAATTTAGTGGCAGATTGTTTAAGTAAAATGCAATCAATTACTAAACTTCCTGTAACTATTAAAACAAGAATTGGTTACGATGATGTGGAGGATTACGAAAATTTATATAAATTTATTTCCACTTTAAAAACAACTGGAGTTAAAACATTCATAATACATGCAAGAAAAGCAATGCTAGGTAAATTTACTCCTAAGCAAAATTTAAATATTCCACCTTTAAAATACGAGTATGTATATAAATTAAAAGAAGATTTCCCGAATGAAGAAATTATTATTAATGGGGGTATAACTTCAGTAGATGAAATAAAACCTCATTTAGAAAAAACTGATGGTGTCATGATTGGAAGGGCCGCATATCATACCCCTTATATATTAGCAGAAATTGAAAGAGAAATATTTAACAATGAGGATATTCCAAGTAGACAAGACGTAATTGGACAGCTCATTCCTTACATTAAAGAAGAATTAAAAAAAGGAACAAGATTAAATCAAATTATGAGGCATACCCTTGGTTTATTTCATGGTCAAACCGGCGCTAGTTATTGGAAAAGATATTTAAGTGAAAATATGTGTGTCAGAGATGCAGATGTAAAAAAAATAGACCACATAATGGATAAAATCAAATACAATAATGTTGATACAAGAGTAGGACAATCTGCTTAATTATATTTTAGCAAACGAATACAGTTATATTATTTTATTAATGGCTTTAACGGCTATACCAGTTGGTTTTGTTGCTGGATTATTTGGTATCGGTGGAGGACTAATAACTGTTCCTTTTTTATATTTTATTTTTGGGTCTTTAGAAATTGATCCTCAGTATGTTATGCACCTTGCTGTTGGGACTTCATTTGCAATCATAATACCCACATCTACAGTTTCAGTATTAACACATAATAAATTTAAAGCTGTTGATTTTGATATTGTTAAAAACTATGGTTTGTTTGTTGTACTAGGCGTTATTGTTGGAACTATTTTTGCAGCTTCTTTAAAAACTAAATCGTTAGTTTTATTTTTCTCGATAATGATTTTATTTTTAGGAATTTACTTACTTTTAATTAAAGAAAAGGAGCAAAATATAATTATTAAAATGAAATTACATCTAAAAGTAATTCTTGGCTTTCTTGTTGGTTTTATATCTGCTCCTATGGGTATAGGGGGAGCTGTAATGAATGTACCCATCCTTAAGTTTTTTGGTTATTCAATAAATAATGCCATAGGAAGCGCTGCAGCTATAGGCTTTTTAATTGCTTTGTTTGGAGCAGTAGGTTTTTTAATTTCAGGAAATTATTTAAATTCAAGTCTTCCACTAAGTATTGGTTTTATAAATCTGCCTGCTTTTTTAATTTTTATACCGATTACAACTTTCATGGCTAGGATAGGAGCTAAAACAGTTCATAGTATTGATAAGAATAAAATTAGTAAATTTTTTGGAATTTTTCTTTTAGTGGTGTCGATTAAATTTTTTTATGAATATTTAAAATTATAACAAGCAAAAAAAAGAGGTGACTTCAGTCTCCCTCCATCACCTCACAAGTTCAAATTAAGTGATTCTTTAAATATTTATGAACACTTATTAGTTGAAAATACATTTTATCAACTAATTTAAACTTAAACAATCTTAAGTTGTATTTAGTCTTAAATGAAACTCAATTTAGCCACACATGATATTTAGTGTTAATATTCTAATTGATACTTTTAAAAATGGTTTCAATAAAAGACATTAATAAAAATATTAAAAAATTATTTGATCCATTAGACAAATCAAAAAATAAATTCTCTTCATTATTAAACAATATAAAAAAAAATAAAGCTAAAAAAGATTTAGCATTACAAAAACAATTAGAAAAGGAAAAAAAAAGAGAATTAATTTTAGAAAAAAAATTAGCAAAAAAAGCTAAAAAAGACGAGCTCAAAGAAGAAAGAAAGAAAATCCTTTTTCAAAAAAAATTAATTATTGAAAATGAAAAGCAAGAGAAAAAGAATGAAGAAAAGAGACAAAAAATTGAAGCTAAAAGAATTAAAATAGAACAGAAAAAAATAAAAGATGAAGAGACAAGAAAACTTAGAGAGGAAGCAAGAAAGCTTAAACAGGAAGATTTAAGACTGAAGATGCTAGAGAGACAAAGAATTAGAGAAGAAAATTTTAAGATTAAAGAGGAAGAATTAAAAAATAAAGAACTTGAAGCGCAAAAGAGAAAAGAAGAAAAAGAACGAGAAAGAGAAGAAAAAATAAGATTAAAAGAATTTGAAAAGAAAAATAGACTTGAGGAAGAACAAAGATTAAGAGAAGCAGCTAGGAAATTGAAATATGAACAAGAAAAACTTAAAGAAATGGAACAAAGATTAAAAGATCTTGAAACCGAAAGACAGCAAGAAATTCAAAGGCAGATTTTAAAAGAAGAGGCCGAGCAAAGAGTCAAGGAAGATGAATTAAGAATTAAGGAAAAAGAACTTAAAGAAGCTGAACGTGAAAGAATAAATAAAGAAAATGAAAGACGCAAAAGAGAGCAAGAATTGAAAATTGAGGAGGAAAGACAAAAAAGAATTGAAGAAGAAAACGAAAGAATTCGATTAGCTGAAATAGCTGAAAAAAAGAGAATTGAAGAGGAAAATAGGCGCATGAAAGAGTGGGAAAAGAAATTTGATGAAGAGCAAAGATTAAAAGAAGAGGAGTTAGTTAGAAAATTTTACAGTGATGAAATTACTAAACAAGAAAACAATCAAACTGATGAAGATAATACAGAAACTAAAGATGATGAGGATAATTTAAAAAGTTAAATTTTCTGATCATATTCGCCGACTTTACCTGTTTTTTGTAACAAATCGTCAATAAAATCAAAGATTTTTTTCTTTCTCTCATCTGATGTTGGGCTTTCAGTAACAATAACTAAAGATGGTTTGTTTGAAGATGCTCTTATAAGTCCCCAAGAACCATCTTCGAATGAAAACCTAACTCCATTAACAGTTAAAATATCATTAATAACCTGGCCATCTATTTCAGCTTTATTATCTTGCAAATTTTTAATTTGCTTAACTAACTCCTCAACAACTAAATATTTTTCTTCATCTTTGCAGAATGGTGCCATTGTAGGTGTTTGAAATGTTTTAGGTAGTTCGCTAATAATTTCGCTAATCTTTTTGTTTTGATTATTTAATAAGTGACATATTTGAATAGCTGAATTAATTCCATCATCATAACCATATCCCAAAGGTTGATTAAAAAAGAAATGACCACTTTTTTCAAAGCCTGCTAATGCTCTTTCGGTGTTAACTTTTCGTTTAATATGAGAATGTCCTGTTTTCCAATAAATAGTTTTACAGTTATTTTTAATTAAAATTTGATCTTTTGAATATAATCCAGTTGACTTAACATCAACTACAAATTTAGAATTTCTATGTTTGCTTGATAAATTTCTAGCTATTAATAGACCTATTTTATCTGAAAATATTTCATTTCCTTCATTATCTATAACTCCAACTCTATCTCCATCTCCGTCAAAACCGAAACCTATATCAGCATTATTTTCCTTAACAACTTTTGCAATTTCGTGAAGCATTTCTAAATCTTCTGGGTTTGGATTATATTTTGGAAAATTCCAATCTAAGTTACAATCTAACTCAATTACCTCACAACCAATACCTCTTAAAATATCTGGAGCAAAAATACCAGCAGTTCCATTACCACAGGCAACCACAGCTTTAATTTTTTTTTGAATTTTATTTTTAGTAATTAAGTCATTTTTGTAGATTTTATCGAAATTATTTATTTGTTTTTCATTTCCTTGTCCTTTAGAAAATTTTTGATTTAATGTAATTTCTTTTAATTCTCTCATTTCTTCAGGTGCATGAGTTAATCCTTTTTTGATACCCATTTTCACACCTGTCCAACCATTTTCATTATGACTTGCTGTAACCATAGCAACTGCATCTGCGTCTAAATTAAATTGTGCAAAATAAACCATTGGAGATAAAGATAGACCTACATCTTCAATATTGCATCCGGTAGATATTAAACCTTTTTTAAGAGCAGTTTTTATTTCTTCGCTATAAGATCGGTAATCATGACCAACTATAATTCTTGGATTTTCTTTTTTTGTATGAATCTTTATTTGTGTTCCAAGTCCTTTCCCAAGATTCTCTATCCCAGCTGAATTTATATCCTTCTCATACAACCAACGAGCGTCATATTCTCTAAAGCCATATGGGTCTATTTTAATGTTTTGATTCATTAGGTAATTACTTATCCTTTTTATGTTAATTTCTTGGAAAAATTTTAATTTTTTTATTGATTATCATATTGTCGCGTTCTATAAATGTTCTGTTGTTTAAATACTTATTTAGTATATTTACAGCAAACGCCTACAACATATAGTTGTTTTCGTTCTAATAACAAAATATATTAAACTTTTATGAATAAGATTCTTTCTCAGGCTCTCAAAAAAGCTGTCTCTGAATATAGACCTGAAGTTAAAGAAGTTTCTAAAATAAACAAGCCTGATCTTTTTTCTCTAAACAACGAAACAGAATTATTTCAAAATGATAAAGGCGTCATAATAAAAATTGATCGTTCTAGAGATGTAAATCTAACTGACTTTGGTAAAGCAACTTTAAAAGATAGGTATTTAGGTTTGAATGAGTCTTATCAAGACTTATTTGCCAGAGTAGCAAGCACTTACGCAGATGATAATTTGCATGCTCAAAGAATTTATAACTATATAAGCAATCTTTGGTTTATGCCAGCAACTCCAGTTCTATCAAACGGTGGTACAAAAAGAGGATTACCTATTTCATGTTTTTTAAATGAAGCATCAGATAGTTTAGGAGGTATTCTTGATTTATGGAGTGAGAATGTTTGGTTAGCAGCAAAGGGCGGGGGAATTGGAAGTTACTGGGGCAACTTAAGATCTATTGGAGAAAAAATTGGAAAAGTTGGAAAAACTTCTGGAATAATTCCTTTTATAAAAGTTATGGACTCTTTGACAATGGCTATTAGCCAGGGATCATTAAGGAGAGGCTCTGCAGCCTGTTATCTTCCAATTGATCATCCTGAGATTGAAGAGTTTATAGAAATGAGAAGACCAACAGGCGGTGACCCAAATAGAAAAGCTCTAAACTTACATCATGGTGTTTTAGTTTCTGACGCATTTATGAGAGCAGTTGAAACTGACGAGCAATGGGCATTGAAAAGCCCTGCTGACGGAAGTATTCAACAAACCATTTCTGCAAGAAATTTATGGATAAGATTATTAACTGCTAGAATTGAAACTGGTGAACCTTATATAATTTATATCGATACTGTTAATAGACAAATTCCTCAACATCATAAGTTAGCAAATCTTACTGTTAAAACTTCAAACTTGTGCAGCGAAATAACTTTACCTACAGGAATTGATAAAGATGGAAGAGATCGAACTGCAGTATGTTGTCTATCTTCATTAAATTTAGAAAAATATGATGAATGGAAAGATGATCCAGACATGATTAGTGATGTTATGAGATTTTTAGATAACGTTTTATCTGATTTTATTAATAAAGCACCAGAGCAATTTAAAGATGCAAAATATTCAGCAGAAAGAGAGAGAAGTGTTGGATTAGGTGTGATGGGATTTCATTCATTTTTACAAAAAAATAGGATTCCACTAGAATCTGTAATGGCAAAATCGTGGAATAAAAAAATATTTAAAAATATTCATGAGAAAGTTAACCAGGCCTCTAAAGATTTGGCAGAAGAAAGAGGAGCTTGTCCGGACGCAGCTGAGTATGGTTACAAGGAAAGATTTTCAAACAAAACTGCTATAGCTCCTACAGCATCTATTTCAATAATTTGCGGTGGTGCCTCCCCTGGAGTTGAGCCTGTAGCTGCAAATAGTTATACCCACAAAACACTTTCTGGATCTTTTAATGTCAGAAATAGATACTTAGAAGAAATTCTTCAATCACACGGTAAAAATGATGATGAGACTTGGTCTACTATTACTACTAATCAAGGATCGGTAAACCATTTGGATTTCCTTACAGATCTAGAAAAAGATGTATTTAAAACTGCTTTTGAACTTAACCAAAATTGGATAATTGAGTTAAGTGGAGATAGAACTCCATTTATTTCACAAGCTCAGTCAGTAAATTTATTTTTACCAGCAGATGTTCATAAGAAAGAATTACACAAAATTCATTTTGATGCTTGGAAGAAAGGTTTAAAGAGCCTTTATTACTGTAGATCAAAATCAATTCAACGAGCTGAAAATATTAATGATGCTAAATCAACTGATATTACAGCAAATGTTTATAAATCTAAAAACCAACAATCTAACGAAGAGCCAGAGTACGAGGAGTGTCTATCATGTCAGTAGCAGAAAAAATAAATTCGGAAATTATTCAAAGTGAAAATAAAATCATACAACCAAAAAAAATGGGATTGCTAGTTGAAAATCCTGTTTATAAACCATTTAGATATCCATGGTGTTATGATGCTTGGCTTACACAGCAAAGAATTCACTGGTTACCTGAGGAAGTTCCTTTGGGGGACGATGTTAGAGATTGGCAAAAAAATCTATCTCAACCAGAAAAAAATTTGCTAACACAAATTTTTAGATTTTTCACTCAAGCAGATGTAGAAGTTAATAATTGTTACTTAAGACACTACACAACAGTATTTAAACCTACAGAAGTTTTAATGATGATGACAGCTTTCGCTGCGATGGAAACAGTTCATGTAGCTGCTTATTCTCATCTGTTAGATACGATTGGAATGCCAGAGTCTGAATACTCGGCATTTATGAAATATAAAGAAATGAAAGACAAATATGATTACATGCAAGACTTTAATGTTAATTCAAAAGAAGATATTGCAAAAACTGTAGCTGTATTTAGTGCTTTCACTGAAGGACTGCAACTGTTTGCAAGTTTTGCGATTTTATTAAATTTTCCAAGACACAATAAAATGAAAGGAATGGGTCAGATTGTTACTTGGTCTGTAAGAGATGAAACCCTTCATTGCAACTCAATGATTAGAATTTTTAAAGAATTCATCAAAGAAAATCCAGAAATTTGGACTCCAAAACTTAAAAAAGAACTTTACGAAGCTTGTAGAACTATCATTGAACATGAAGATGCTTTTATTGATCTTGCTTTTGAAATGGGACCAATGGAAGGATTAACTGCAAAAGAAGTTAAAGAATATATCAGATTTATTGGTAATCGAAGATTGGTTCAGTTAGGACTAGAACCAATTTATGATATTGATAAAAACCCTTTAACCTGGTTAGATACGATGCTTAATGCTGTTGAACATATGAATTTCTTTGAAGGTCGAGCAACAGAATACTCTAAAGCATCAACTCAAGGTACTTGGGCAGAAGCTTTTAGTTAAAAAATAAGTTTATCTCTGATTTAATTGCATCACTTTTCGATGCTTATTACCTTTGTAGCTTGCTAAAGGTCTAATGAGTTTGTTTGCAGCGTGTTGTTCCATTATATGAGCAGACCAACCAGTAATTCTTGAAATTACGAATATTGGTGTAAAAAAATCAGTTTCAAATCCCATTAAATGATAAGTGGGTCCTGTTGGATAGTCCACATTAGGATGTATATTTTTTTCTTTAATCATTACTCTTTCAACAATATCGTAAATTTTTTCAAATTTTTTGTCTTTCTTTATCCTTGCAACTTTTGCAAAATATTTCCTCATAGTAGGAACCCTAGAATCTCCTGATTTATAAACTCTGTGACCAAATCCCATTACAACTTCCTTATTTTTTAGGGCGTTATTAATCCATTTTAATGCATTTTCTGGTTTTTTAATTTTATTCATCATATGCATAACTTCTTCATTTGCTCCACCATGAAGCGGACCTTTTAAACTAGCAATTGCCCCAGTTATCGCGCCATGTATATCAGACAAGCTACTAGTAATTGTTCTTGCAGTGAAAGTTGAAACATTAAAACTATGCTCAGCATATAAAATTAAAGACACATCAAAAGCCTTAACAATTTCTTTTTGAGGAACTTTTCCAAAACACATATAGAAAAAATTTTCAGCAAAAGTTAAGGTTTTTTTAGGTTTTATTATTTTTTTTCCTTTTCTAATTCTATAAAATGCAGCTAAAGCAGTCGGCGTTTTTGCGAAAATTCTTAAAGCTTTTCTCATATTGGCTTCAGGTGAAGAATCTACAGTTTCTTTATCCTCAAGTCCCATCACACTTACTGCAGTTCGAGCCACATCCATTGGATGAGATTTTTTTGGCATGTGTTTGATTATCTCGTATAAATTTTTAGTTAATTCTCTATTGTTTTTTTCTTCTTTTTCAAATTTTCTTAGCTCTAGAGTATTTGGAAGATCTTTGTTTAAAATTAAATATGCAACTTCTTCAAATCTACAGTACTCACACAAATCTTGAGCGGCGTAACCTCTATAAGTAAGAGAATTAATTTCTGGCATTACTTTTGAAACTTCAGTTTCGTCAACAACAATTCCCAGCAAGCCTTTTTTTATATCATCACTCATTACTCATGTCCTTCTGTACTAAAATTATAAATTTTTTCATCCAATGAATTATATTTTTCATAATCTACCAACTCATACAATCTTTTTCTTGATTGCATTTTATCAATTATATTGTTTTGGTGTCCATTTGCATAAATGTCTCTTAACCCATCTTCAACATTTTTCATTGCTAATCTTTGTGTAGTTACAGGATAAATAACAATATTATAGCCAAAATTTTCTAATTCTTTGTAATTAAATAATTTTGATTTACCAAATTCAGTCATATTGGCTAATAGATACACTGATAATTCTTTTCGAACTTTCTCAAAATCTTTTTCATCATGCAATGCTTCAGGAAATATAATCTCTGCACCAGCGTCTATGTAGGCTTTACATCTTTCGATCATTTTTTCTATTCCTTCAACACTTTTAGCATCTGAGCGTGCAATTATTTTAAAATTTTGATCTTTTTTAGCTTTAACACATTCTTTAATTTTTTTAACCATAGCATCAGTTGAAATTATTTCTTTGTTTTCAAGATGCCCACATCTTTTCCTCTCAATTTGATCTTCTAGGTGAACTCCTGTTATTCCAAATTCCTCAAAAGTTTCTATTGTTTCTTTACAAGATTTAAATCCCGTATCTATATCAACTATTGTTGGAAGATTAGTCACTCTCGAAATTAAATAAGATCTTGTGCTAACATCTTGAAGTGTTGTTAAACCAATATCAGGAAACCCTAGATCATTAGCCATAACTCCTCCTGATACGTAAACTGCATCATATCCAATTTCTTCAATTAATTTTGCTGTAAGTGGATTATAGGCACCCGGAACTCTTAATATTTTATTTGATTTTAATTTATTATCAAAATCTAATCTTTTTTGACTTGGTTCTTTCTCTACGAAATGCATTAAAAAATTCCTTTTTTTAAATTATGTTTTAATTTACTTTTTCTAACCACAATATTTAATTTATCAAGTTGTCCAGGTTTTAATTTTTTTAAGTTTTGCACTGATTTTAAAAAACGATCACTTTCTTTTTTTTCTAAAATGCTATCAGTTAAAGTTAAAAATTTATTTATATAATTTTGTCTTTTAAACGGCCTCGCTCCATATGGATGTGCATCTGCTCTATCTAATTCTTCTATTATTTTTTTTCCATTGTTAAGTGTTACAACAACTTTAGCACCAAAGCATTTATTTTTTGGATTTGGGTCATGATACTTTTTTGTCCATTTTTTATCTTCATATGTTTTAATTGATCTCCAAATTTTTATTGTACTTTTTCTTTTTGCTCTAGCTTTTGTATAAGATTTGACATGATGCCAGTGTCCATCTTCTAAAGCTACTGCGAAGATATACATAATAGAATGATCTAAAGTTTCCCTGCTAGCATTAGGGTCCATTTTTTGTGGGTCATTAGCACCCGTTCCAATTACATAATGAGTATGATGACTTGTAAAAATATCAATTTTTTTAATTTGATTTAAATTAGGGATTTTTATTTTTATTTTTTTTGCTAAATCTATTAATGCCTGAGATTGATATTCAGCAGAATATTCTTTTGTATATGTCTCTAAAATAGCTTTTTTACTTTCTCCTTTTTTTGGTAATGGCACTTTATAATTTGCTTTTTTACCATCTAAAATTCTTGCTATTACGCTATCTTCACCTTCATAAATTGGGCTAGGAGCACCTTCACCTCTCATAGCTCTATCTACTGCTTCTATAGCAAGTTTGCCTGCATGTGCAGGAGCATAAGCTTTCCAGCTAGAGATTTCTCCTTTTCTAGATTGTCTAGTAGATATTGTTGTATGCAGTGCTTGTTGAACAGCTTGATAAATAGTTTCGGTATTTAATTTTAACATTGTTCCTAAACCAGCAGCTACACTAGGTCCTAAATGAGCTATATGATCAACTTTATGCTTATGTAAACAAATACCTTTAACTAAATTAACTTGAACTTCATATGCAGTAATTATCCCTCGTAATAAATCTAATCCACTTTTTTTATTTTGTTGTGCAACACTTATAAGTGGTGGGATGTTATCTCCTGGATGACTGTAATCTGCGGCTAGAAAGGTATCATGAAAGTCTAACTCTCTAACTGCAGTTCCGTTAGACCATGCTGCCCATTCACAATCAAATTTTAATTTTGAGTTTACACCAAATATAGTAGCGCCGTTTTTTCTAGAATGCTTTAATGCCATCTCTCTAGATGAGATTACTGGCTTTCTATTTAATGAAGCAATTGCAACTGAAGCGTTATCAATTATTCTATTGATAACCATTTCTATAGCATCTTTATTTAATTTAGCATTGTCACTAGCGATCTCAGCTATTTTCCATGCCAGCTGTTTCTTCTTAGGAAGATGAATTTTTGATGGGTATACTTTAATTGTATGTAATAACAAAATAACTCCAATTTTGAATTTTGTTTTAATAGTTAAAATAAATTAATCAATATTAAAGATATTGAGATACAATTTTTTCAATACCTACAAAGTCTTTTATTATGTGATTATGATAAATTTCATCAGATCTTTTTTCTGTATATCCATATTTTAGTAATATTATTGGAATTTCAGCAGCCTTAGCAGCATTAGCATCTGTCTCACTGTCACCGATCATAATCGATTTATTTTTATCACCATCTAAAATTTCTATTGTAGTTGTTAAATGTCGAGGGTCTGGTTTGCAATATTGAAAAGTATTATAACCTGCAACATATTCAAAATAATCATAAATCCCAATTTTTTTTAAAAGATCAACTGCTAAGTGTTCAGTTTTATTTGTACATACTGCCATAGAAATATTTTCATTTTTACACCAATTTAAAAATTCCTTTACGCCATTAATTAATTTACTTTCATGTAGTATATTTTTTCCATAATAAGACAGAAATTCATCAGTCATTTTGTTTTGAATTTTTTCATCAAACCACTTCCATTGGCCGTTAGCTTTTGCCATCATAGCTTTTGCTCCTTTGCCAACAGCATTTTTTAATTCTCCTAAAGTTTTTGTAGGATAACCAAATTTTTTCATTACATGGTTATGTGCGCGTATTAAATCTGGGGCTGTATCTACTAATGTGCCATCTAAATCAAATAAAATTGTAAATTTTTGTTTCATTTTAAAAGTATTTTAAAGAAATAAATTGTGAATTAATCAAACAATATACTTAATATAAATAAGATCAAAATGAAAGACTCAACTCAAAAAAAACTTAGAGAGAAATTTATAAAATCAGGAGTTAAGATGACTGGTCCTGAAACTATTTTTTTTTCAGAGGATACAAAAATTGGCAAAAGAGTTGTAATTGAGCCTTATGTTGTAATTGGTTCTAACGTTAAAATTGGAAATAATGTAATAATTAAATCATTTTCTCATTTAGAGTCTTGTAATATAAAAAATAAAGTTGAAATAGGTCCTTTCGCAAGAATAAGGCCTAATACAATTTTAAATGAAGGATCTAAAGTTGGTAATTTTGTTGAAATTAAAAAAAGTTTTATTGGAAAAAATTCTAAAGTGAATCATTTATCATATGTAGGAGATAGTTATTTGGGAAAAGATGTTAATATCGGAGCAGGAACAATCACATGTAACTACGATGGTATAAATAAAAATAAGACAAAAATTAAGGATAAAGTGTTTATAGGCTCTAATTCATCTCTCGTAGCTCCAGTTACAATTAATAAAAATAGTATTGTAGGAGCCGGCTCAGTCATTACTAAAAATGTAACATCAAAGTCGTTGGCACTGACAAGAGCATTGCAAACAGAAATTAAAAATTATAAGAGAAGGAAAAAATAATTTATGTGTGGAATAATTGGCATATCAAGCAATAAACCGGTATCAGCTAACATAATTAACTCGTTAAAAAAATTAGAATATAGAGGTTACGATTCAGCAGGCATAGCAACTCTATCAAATGGCGAAATAAATGAGGTGAAGTCTGAAGGCAGGGTAGATAATTTAGAAACTAATTTTGATTTAAAAAATTTAAAAGGAAATATTGGTATTGGACATGTAAGATGGGCAACACACGGAATTCCTAATAGTGTTAACGCACATCCACATTCTTCTGATAGTGTCTCAGTTGTTCATAATGGAATTATTGAAAATTCTACGATATTAAAAAAACACTTAATTAACAAAGGTCACAATTTTAAATCTCAAACGGATACTGAAGTTATTGTCCACTTGATAACTGAACATTTGAAAAACTCAGAACTTGAGGATGCTATAACGAAAACTCTAAAACAACTTCATGGTAGTTTTGCTCTTGGAATTGTTTTTAAAAATATCCCAGATTTAATAGTTGGAGCGAGAAGAGGGTCACCTTTAGCAGTTGGTTATGGTCCAAATGAAAACTATTTAGGTTCCGACTCATATGCTTTAAAATCAATGACAAACAAAATAACATATCTTGATGATGGTGAATTTTGTATTGTTAAAAAAGATCATGTACTTTTCTTTAATGAAAAAGGGAATAAAGTTAACAAAAAAATATTAGAATTATCTTCTAACGAAGCAAGTTATGACAAAGGTGATTTTAAACATTTTATGGCAAAGGAGATTGAAGAGCAACCCACAACAATTAAAACTGGAATAAAAGAATACGTAGATAATGTTAACAAGGAGATAAATATTTTAAATTTCCCTTGGAAAGCAATTGATATAAAATCTATAACTTTAATAGGATGTGGAACTGCTTACCATTCATGTTTAATGGCAAAATATTGGTTTGAGGAATTAACGTATTTAGATGTTAATATAGATATTGCTTCAGAATTTAGATATAGAAAAAATAGATTTAAAAAAGATTCTTTATATGTTTTTGTTTCACAATCTGGTGAGACAGCGGATACCTATGCAGCTTTAGATCTATGTAACAAAAATAATATGAAAACTTGTGCTGTTGTTAATGTAATTGAAAGTTCAATAGCAAGAGACTCTAATTTTGTTTTACCAATTCACTGTGGACCAGAAATTGGAGTAGCATCGACAAAAGCATTTTTAGGACAAATACTCGTTTTATATATATTAGCTTTAAAATTAGGATCATTAAGATGTGAGATTGAAAAAAAACAATATCATGAAAAGATTAAAGACTTAAAAGCGTTACCAAATCTAATAGAAAAAACATTGCTTCATGATAATGATATTCAGGCAATTTCTTCAACATTCAATGAAGCTAAGGGCTCAATGTTTTTAGGGAGAGGTTTTTCTTATCCTATAGCTTTAGAGGGCGCTCTAAAACTAAAAGAGCTATCTTATGTGCATGCTGAAGGATATCCAGCTGGTGAGATGAAACATGGGCCACTTGCTTTAATTGAAGAAGGTATGCCAGTAGTAGTTCTAGCTCCAAGAGATAATTATTACAAAAAGACAATTTCAAATATGCAAGAAGTAATTGCTAGAGGTGCGAAGGTGTTACTAATAACAAACAAAAGTAAAGATGAAGTTGTTTCAGAAAATATCTGGGAAAAAATTGAGGTTGAAAATACAAATGATGATTTACTTCCCTTTCTTATGACAATTCCACTTCAGAAACTTGCATATTATTCAGCCCTTAAAAAGGGTTATGATATTGATAAGCCAAGAAATCTGGCTAAATCTGTCACTGTTGAATAAAACTTAAACTCTGTTAAAACACTTTTTAGTTGAATATGAAAACTTGGAAAAAAAATAGTTGGAGAAAATATCCAGTTAAACACATACCTGAGTATCCAGATAAAAAAGAACTGGATAAGGTTTTAGATAAGATTGGAACATTTCCTCCATTAGTCTTTGCAGGAGAAACAAGACATCTTAAAAGTCAGTTAGCTGATGTAGTAGATGGAAAAGCATTTTTACTTCAAGGTGGGGACTGTGCAGAAAGTTTTGCTGAATTTAATCCAGACAATATAAGAGATACATTTAAACTTATGTTGCAAATGTCATTAGTTTTGACTTATTCAGCATCTTTACCAGTTGTTAAAGTTGGAAGAATAGCTGGACAGTTTTCAAAACCCAGAAGTGCTCCAACAGAAATTAAAGATGGCGTAGAATTGCCAAGCTATTTAGGTGATAATATAAATGCAATGGAATTTACTGAAAAGGCTAGAGTTCCTGATCCTAAAAGATTATTTAAAGCCTATTCTCAATCAGCTGCTACTTTAAACCTTATAAGAGCTTTTTGTCATGGTGGTTTTGCTGATCTTAAAAATGTTCATAATTGGAACTTAGGATTTATCAAAAATTCTCCAGAATTAAAAAGATTTAAAGAATTAGAGGATAACATTGCAAACGCATTAGCATTTATGGATGCCTGTGGAATAACCTCTGAATTTAATAGAAGATTAAAAACTGTTAATTTTTGGACTTCACATGAAGCTTTACTACTTCCATTTGAAGAAACAATGACCAGAGTAGATTCTACTACTGGAGAAAATCATGATACATCTGCGCATTTTGTATGGATTGGAGACAGGACAAGACAATTAGATGGAGGTCATGTTGAATTTTGCAGAGGGATAGAGAATCCAATAGGTATCAAATGTGGACCAACATTAAAAGCTGATGATTTAATTAATCTTTGTAATCGAATTAATCCAAAAAATGATAAAGGTAAAATTACTTTAATTTCTAGATTTGGAGCTGATAATGTATCTAAATTCTTACCAAAATTAATCAGGGCAATTAAAAAAGAGGGATTAAATGTGATTTGGTCGTGTGATCCTTGTCACGGGAATACTGTAAAAGCTGCTACTGGATTTAAAACAAGACCATTTAATAGTGTGTTGAAAGAAGTTAAAAATGTTTTTGCATGTCACCAAAGTGAAGGAAGTTATGCTGGTGGATTACACATTGAATTGACTGGACAAGATGTAACTGAATGCATTGGTGGTGCTCAAAAAATATCTGAAAAAGATTTATCCTCAAGATATCATACACATTGCGATCCAAGACTAAATGCTAACCAAGCTTTAGAGCTAGCATTTTTAATTTCAGATGAGATTAAAAAGAATAGCTCATATTCAAAAAATGCAGACAGAGCGGCATCTTAATACATTGTAAAATCTTAAAAAATAAATATTTTGATCTCATGTTACCTTCAGAAAAAGTTAAATTTATCTCTAATTGGATAAAAAATTATGTAAATAATATGCCAACTAAGGCAGAGTCATTAGTCATAGGAATATCTGGAGGAATTGATTCATCTGTGTCAAGTACACTTAGTGCTATGACAGGTTTAAAAACCATTGTTTTATCTATGCCTATTAAGCAAAAATCACATCAACATGATTTAAGCTTGAAACATAAGGAATGGTTAGTAAAAAATTTTAAAAACGTTGAGGCACATACAATCAACTTAGACGAGTTATTTTTAGCATTTAATGCAAGTTTAGCTGGATTTGATAGTGAGCACGGTATGGCAAATTCAAGAGCTAGATTAAGAATGACAACTCTCTATCAGGTAGCTGCAGCAAATAAAGGAATTGTTGTGGGAACTGGAAACAAAGTTGAGGATTTTGGTGTTGGATTCTATACAAAATATGGTGATGGTGGTGTTGATATTTCTCCAATAGCTGATTGTAACAAAACTCAGGTTTGGGAATTAGGAAAAGAACTTGGTATCTTACAAGAGATTATTGATGCACCTCCAACAGACGGATTATGGGATGATGGAAGAACAGATGAAGGCCAATTAGGATTAAAATACAATGAATTAGAGGAAGCTATGGAAAATCCTAACTCTACGAATCGTGTTAAATACGAAAATATTAGAAAACAAAATATGCATAAAATGGAGCCAATTCCTGTATGCATAATTCCAAATTAATCAAATAGATTCACAAATCTATAATTTAAGTATATTTCTCAACTATGAGTTTAGATATTTTTTTAACAAATAATCTTACTAACAAAAAAGAGAAATTTATTCCTCTGGATAAAAACAATGTAAGAATGTATGTTTGTGGTCCTACTGTTTATGACGATCCACATATTGGTAATGCAAGACCAATAGTTGTATTTGATATTCTTTTTAAAATTTTAAAAAATAAATATCCTAATGTAATCTATGTAAGAAATATTACCGATGTAGATGATAAAATAATAAAATCATCAAGAGAAAATAATATTTCAATTTTAGATCTCACAAAAAAAATTACTCAAAGCTTTAACGAAGATTGTATTTATCTAAATTGTGAAAAACCTAATCATGAACCAAAAGCAACTGAGCATATTTCAGAGATGATAGAAATGATTTCTGAACTAATTAAAAAAGGATTTGCATACGAAAATAAGAAGCATGTTTATTTTGAAGTAAAAAAATTTAAAGATTATGGACAGTTATCAAATAAAAAATTAGATGAACTTGTTGCAGGATCAAGGATTGAAGTAAGTGATAATAAAAAAAATCCTGAAGATTTTGTTCTTTGGAAACCATCAGAAACAGACGAACCATCATGGGATTCACCTTGGGGAAAAGGAAGACCTGGTTGGCATTTAGAATGTTCAGCAATGTCTAAAATATATTTAGGAAAAGAATTTGATATTCATGGAGGGGGTATTGATTTGTTATTTCCTCATCATGAAAATGAAATTGCTCAATCAAGATGTGCAAATGATAGTAAGGTGTTTGCTAATTATTGGTTGCATAATGCATTTATCACAATGTCCAATGAAAAAATGGCAAAATCTCAAGGAAATATTTTAAAAATTAAAGATTTTAGAAATACTAAAAGTGGTCAGGTTTTAAGACTGGCTTTAATGAGCGCACATTATAGACAACCGTTAGATTGGAATGATAAGCTTTTAGTGGATTGCGAAAGTACTATTAACAAATGGTACAATGTATATTTAAATATAGAAACAAATATTAAAATTTCAGATGAAATTTTGAAACCATTGCTCGATGATTTAAACACTCCAGGTTATATTGCTAATTTACATAAATTATATGAGAAAGCATTAAAAGGCTCTGAGGAAGACAAAAAATTATTTGTATCTGCATGCAATTTTGTTGGATTATTAAATGAAACTAAAGAGAATTGGCTTAAATTTAAGAAAAGCAAAGTATCAATTTCTGAAAATGAAATTTTAATCAAAATTGATCAAAGAAACAAAGCTAGAGGTAATAAAAATTACAAGGAAGCTGATAAAATAAGAGATGAGCTTTTAGACAAAGGTGTTTTAATAGAAGATAAAGATGGTAAAACGGTCTGGAAATTTAAATGAGTAAAGATCGATTATATATATTTGATACAACATTGCGTGATGGAGCACAAACTCAAGGTGTAGATTTTTCAATAGATGATAAGGAAAAGATATCATCTTCACTTGATGCTTTGGGTGTAGATTATGTTGAGGGAGGATGGCCAGGAGCAAATCCTACAGATACTGAATTTTTTAACAAGGATCATAATTTTAAATCAGCGAAATTGACTGCATTTGGTATGACAAAAAAAACTGAACATAGTGCAGAAAATGATCCAATGCTATCTTCGTTAATAAATTCAAAGAGTTCGTCAGTTTGTTTATTTGGTAAATCATGGGATTTTCAAGTGGAGGTTGCTCTTGGTATTTCAAATGATCAAAATCTCTCAAATATAAGCGAAAGCGCAAAGCATATAGTTAAATCTGGAAAAGAATTTATGTTTGATGCAGAGCATTTCTTTGATGGGTATAAATCAAATCCCAAATATGCAATCTCTTGTTTAAAAGCAGCATACGATAACGGTGCAAGGTGGATTGTCCTATGTGATACAAATGGTGGAACTCTTCCTCATGAAATAGATAAAATTGTCAAAGAAGTTATTAAATATATTCCAGGTAAAAATTTAGGAATTCACGCTCATAATGATACAGAAAATGCAGTAGCTAATAGTTTAGCAGCTGTCCAAGCTGGAGTTAGGCAAGTACAAGGTACCTTGAATGGATTAGGAGAGAGATGTGGAAATGCAAATTTAGTCTCGCTAATTCCAACTTTTTTTTTAAAAAAAGATTTTTATGATAATTATGAACTAAATATTAAGCGTGAAAATTTAAAAAACTTAACTCAATGTTCAAGGTTATTGGATGAACTATTAAATAGAAAACCAAATAAACATCTTCCGTATGTTGGTGCCGCTGCTTTTTCTCATAAAGGTGGTATGCATGTATCTGCTGTTCAGAAAGATCCAAAAACTTATGAACATGTTAATCCTGAAGAGGTTGGTAATTCACGAAACATAGTTGTTTCAGATCAGTCTGGACAATCAAACATTATGTCCAGATTAAACCTAATAGGAATAAATGTTGAAAAAAGTGATCCAAAGATTAAAAAACTTTTAGATGAAGTTAAAGATAGAGAGTTTATTGGTTACAGTTACGACGGTGCGGATGCGTCTTTTGAGTTATTAGCTCGAAGACTAATGGGAGAGATACCAAGATATATTTCTATTAATGAATATGATGTTTCGGTAAAGAAGGATCATGCAGGAGAAATTGTTTCATTTGCAAAAGCTAAATTAGAAGTAGATGGAGATAAAATTTTATGTGAGGGACAAGGAAACGGACCAGTTAATGCTCTAGATAATGCTATTAGAAAAAATGTTAGTAAGTTAGCTAAATATTCAGAATATTTAAAAGATTTAAGATTGGTTGATTACAAAGTCAGGATTTTAAATACGGGAACAGAAGCTGTGACAAGGGTTAGTATTGAGAGTACAGACTCGAAAGGTATTAATTGGTTTACTATCGGAGTTTCACCAAATATAATTGATGCATCTTTCAAAGCTCTTGTAGACAGTTTAGATTATAAGTTATTTAAGGATAAAGCCCCCGGAAGCTTATAATAATGAAAATTAAAAAATTTTCAGAAAAACCATTAGATTTAGATAGCAGAATTGGAGCTAAACCAATAGTGTGTTACCCAAATACCAACATTGAAGAAAAAAACCTAAGTATTTTGCTTTCTGCAAGACAGTACTTGGTCAAAAAAGACGAGATAATCATATCTCCCAGAGACGCAAAAACGTTTGAGGTAAAATTTGGGGAGTTTTTTAGAATTGAGAGTGTAGAAGGACCTCAAGTAGGTGATTTAAATTTATTCAATTTAAATAATTTAGAAGAAAAATTTTATTCAGGTAAAACAAGAGCTTTATATGGAACTCATCTTTCTGTTGGAGATAAAATGTTTAGTAGTTTTCCATATCTTAGATCTTTAGCGACAATAACTTGGGATACTTTGGATTGGTATGATTATGATAAAGACGGAGGATCTGTTCATGATGTAATTGGAACTCGTTGTGATCCTTATACTTCAAAATTACTAAATAATAATGACTATCATTATTGTTGTCATTCAAATTTAACAAGAGCTTTGGTAAAAGAAAAAAATATTCAATTAGATTATGCAGAGAAAATAGTTCATGACGTTTTAAATGTATTTATGTTAACTGGATTTACTAACGATACTAAACAATATTTTATGAAAGCTAGTCCTGTTAGACCAGGTGATTACTTAGAGTTTTTTGCAGAAACCGATTTGTTAGGCGCTCTTTCTGCTTGTCCAGGAGGAGATTGTGGATCTGAGCATTCTTCTGATGTTGCAAAATGTTTTCCTTTAAAAGTTTCTATTTGGACTGTAGATCTTAAATATTTAAATAACATCAAACCATCAACTATATCAAATTATAAAAGAAATCACGGCATAGATTAATGTCTATTAATAATATTTCTTTCATTTTACACAAACCTCAACTTTCTGAAAATATTGGTGCATGTGCAAGAGGAATGAAAAATTTTAGTTTTAATAAACTAATCGTCGTTGATCCTAAACCAACATTTCCAAATGATAAAATTCTAGCAACATCAGTAGGAGCAAAAAATATAATCAATAAAGCTAAGAATTTTGAAAATTTAGAAAAATCTTTAAAGAATATTGATATTGTGGTTGCAACCTCTGCAAGATTTAGAAATAAAAATATTAAACATATACAATTAGAGGATTTAAAAAAAATTAATTACAAAAAGAAAGTAGCTTTTTTATTTGGATCAGAAGCATCAGGGCTATCTAATAATGAAATTAGTTACGCTAACTATACACTTCAAATTCCAACAAATCCTGATTTTAAATCATTAAACTTATCGCATAGCTTAATAATTATAGCTCAACATGTATCGAGCTTAATTAATTCAAAAGTATCTTCCTTTAATAAATCAAAAAAAGTCAAATCAGCATCTAAAAAAGAGATAACTGTTATGGCGAATTTGTGCATACAGAACCTTGAAGAGATAAATTTCTTCAAATCAAAAGAGAAGAAGCCAATTATGCTAGAAAATTTAAGGAATATTTTTTATAGAATGGAATTATCTACTAAAGAAACACGTATTTTATCAGGCGTATTTGCAAGTCTATGTAAAAAACGTTGATTGACAAAATTAAGAGTAAGTTTATAAAGCCCTCTATTAAATGACAAAAAGATTAAACTCTAAACATAAAGTAGATAGAAGATTAAAGGTTAACCTGTGGGGAAGACCGAAGAGTCCATTTAATACGAGAGCATATGGACCAGGCCAACATGGTCAAACCAAGACATCTAAGCCTTCAGATTATGGTATTCAACTACAAGCTAAACAAAAATTAAAAGCATATTATGGCAATATTAACGAAAGACAGTTCAGAAATATTTATAAAAAAGCTGTGATGTTAAGAGGAGATACAGGAGAAAACTTGATTGGTCTACTTGAGAGAAGATTAGATTCAGTTATATATCGAGCAAAATTTGCAACAACGATTTTTTCAGCAAGGCAACTAATTAATCATGGACATGTAAAAGTGAATGGTAAAAAAGTTAATATCAGCAGTGCATTAGTAAAAGAAGAAGATGCAATAGAAATAAGAGATAAGTCTAAACAATTAGCTATAATTGATATTGCACTAGCTAATAAAGAAAGAGAAGCTCCAGAGTATATACAAATGGATGAAAAAAATAAAAAATTTAAATTTGTAAGAATACCAAAGTTTGAGGAAGTTCCTTACCCAATAGTTATGGAGCCAAATTTAGTTATTGAATATTATTCAAGATAATTAGATGATCAAAAGAACATCAAAACAGCATGTTCTAAAAATTTTAGAAAAAAATCAGAATACTTGGCAGATACTTGATATTGGTTGTAACAGAGATGCAGTTCAATACGCTCAGACGGCAGCAGATGTTCAAGACTTAACTAGTTTTTATAAAAATAAAAAATTTGTACTAGTTAAGGGTAAAGATCTTCCCTTTAAAGATAATGAGTTTGATTTTGTCTTCGCTAGTCATGTGATAGAACATGTGGAGGATGTATCCTACTTTATTGAAGAATTACAAAGAATATCAAAAAAAGGCTACATAGAGTTACCGTCTATGTTAGAAGACAATATTATTTTATCTGAAAACAATATTATTGATCATAAATGGTTTTTTAAATTTGATGATGTGAATCAAATATTACTAGCTGAAAAAAAAAGACAATTAATAGAACCTTTTATTACACATGGTGTTTTGTTTGGTTCATTAAGAAAGAATTTTAGAAGCAGCTTGGTATTAGAACTTTATTGGGAAGATAAGATAGATTATAAATTTGAGAAAATTACAGTTCCTGTTAAAAAAACTCTCTTTATATCTATTTTAAAAAAATATATAAGTTACCGAGTTAGAACAAATAAAATTTTTTCTGTAGCTATTTTATTAATAATATTTTTAATTATTTTTAGCTTTTAATTTTAAAATCTACTCCTTTTGTCTCAAAAAGTTTAGTCAAATCTCCAGTTTCATACATCTCTTTGATTATATCACATCCACCTATAAATTCTTTTTTAACATAAAGTTGTGGAATAGTAGGCCAATCACTAAAAGTTTTAATTCCTTCTCTTAAATTTTGATTTTCTAAGACATTTACACCTTTAAAGTTAACCTCTAAAATTTTTAAAATGTTCGAAACAGCCATCGAAAACCCACACTGTGGAGCATCTGGTGTTCCTTTCATAAATAAACATACTTCATTGTTTTCAATTTCATTTTTAATTAAATCATTTGTCTGTTGATCCATTTTAGCTCTCCTTTGTTTTAATTGCTAATGCGTGTAATTCATTACCCATTCTTCCTTTTAATGAATTGTAAACCATCTTATGTTGCTCAATTTTGCTTTTTCCAGAAAATTGAGATGAGGTAACCGTTGCTGAATAATGATTACCATCACCTGCTAAATCTTGTATCTCTACCTTTGCATCAGGCATAGCCTCTTTAATGAAACTTTCAATTTCTTTTAAATCCATTGCCATTATTTACTCATATAGTTCACTAACCAACTTTTATTCGAAGTTGATAATTCGTCAATTGTAACTTTTGTCTTCTCGTTAATATATAGTTCATTCTCAATAATTGTACCAAGTTCGTCAAAATGAACTGCATTTTTATTCAATATATCAGCTACTTTTTTAAAATTTTTTTTGTTTATTTCTATAATATATCTACCTTGATCTTCAGCAAACAAGTATTCTATTTCATTAATTAGAAATTTAGGTTTTTTAATATTTATTCCCTTTTTCCCTTTAATACACATTTTTGATACTGCAGTAATAATGCCACCCAATGAAACATCATGAGCACTCTTTATTAAATTATTATCAATTAATTTGAGCAATGTTTCTCCATTATTTTTCTCATTAAATAGATTTACTTCAGGTGGGGGTCCATTTTTCTCATCCAAGATATTCCTTGCAAATAAACTTTGATCAATATGTCCTTCTGTTTTTCCAATTACTAAAACCAAATTATCAAGCTCTTTAAATTCCATAGTGATCATATTTTTATAATCCTTGATTAACCCAACTCCACCAATTGCAGGTGTTGGTTTTATACCTTCATCTTTTGTTTGATTATAAAAAGAAACATTTCCAGAAACGACTGGAAATTTTAAATACTCACTTGCCTCACCAATACCTTGAACACATTCAACAAACTCTCCCATATTTTCATCATTTTCAGGACTACCAAAATTTAAACAATTGGTTATAGCCACTGGTTTTGCACCAACAGCTATAAGATTTCTGAAGCTTTCACAAACTACTTGTTTTCCACCAGTTAAAGGATGTGCCCAGCAATAAACTGCAGAAGAATCTACTGAGGCAGCAACCGCTTTATCTGTTCCATGAACCTTTACAACACCTGCATCTCCTCCAGGTTTTTGTATTGTATCTCCCATAACAGTATGATCATACTGTTGCCAAATCCATTCTTTACTGCATACATTAGGGTTTCCTAAGATTTTCTTTAATACATCGATAATTTTTAAATGTTTAATATCTTCTTTTTTAATTTTATTTTTTTTAGGTAACTTTGCTTTTTTCCATTTTCGATTATACATAGGAGAGTTTTCAACCAGTGTATTAACTGGAATATCAGCAACTTTTTCTTCGTCAAAATAAAGTTCTATTTTTTTGGATTTAGTAGTTTTACCTATTACTGCAAAATCTAAATTCCATTTATCAAATATTTTTTTTGCGTGTTCTTCTTTACCATTTTCTAAAACAATCAACATTCTCTCTTGACTCTCTGAGAGCATAATTTCATACGGTGTCATCTTGGCTTCCCTACAAGGTACTTTGTTTAAATTAATTTCTATTCCAAGGTTTCCTTTTGAAGCCATTTCAATACTTGAGGAAGTTAATCCGGCGGCACCCATATCTTGAATGGCTATAATAGAGTCTCCAGCCATTAATTCTAAACATGCTTCTAGCAAAAGTTTTTCAGTAAATGGATCTCCAACTTGAACTGTTGGTTTTTTTTCCTCAATTTTTTCGTCAAAACTAGCTGAGGCCATGCTCGCACCATGAATTCCATCTCTTCCAGTTTTAGATCCAACATATATAACTGGTTTATTTAAACCCGCAGCTTTGGAGTAAAAAATCTTATCTTTTTTTACTAATCCTAAAGTCATAGCATTAACCAAAATATTCCCATTATAAGAGCTATCAAAAGTTGTTTGACCAGCGATAGTTGGTACACCCATGCAGTTTCCATAACCACCTATGCCATGAACAACACCTCTTAACAAATTTTTTGTTTTTTTATGTTGCGGCGATCCAAAATGAATCGAGTTTAAATTAGCTATTGGTCTAGCACCCATTGTAAACACATCCCTCATTATTCCTCCAACACCGGTAGCAGCACCCTGATAAGGTTCAATAAATGAAGGGTGATTATGACTTTCTATTTTAAAAACTATAGCATCATTATCCTCAATATCGATAACACCAGCATTTTCACCAGGTCCTTGAATAACTTTTTTTCCTTTAGTAGGTAGATTCTTTAAATGTAATCTTGATGATTTATAAGAACAATGCTCATTCCACATCGCAGAAAAAATACCTAACTCTGTGATATTAGGAGTTCTCTTTAAGAGCTCACAAATTTTAGCGTATTCGTCTTTCTTTAAACCGTGATCAACTGCTACTTTTTCGTTTACAATCATTTTAAGTTGTTTATTAAGTTTTTAAAAAATAATGATCCATCCTCACCAGATAAAGATGTATCAATCATTCTTTCAGGGTGGGGCATCATTCCTAGAACATTTTTTTCTTTATTAAATATACCGGCAATATTTTTTATGGATCCATTAGGATTAAATTGATCTTCTATTTTTCCATTTTCATCGCAATAATTAATAGCTATCTGATTATTATCTTCAATTTCTTTTAATTGATCTTGAGTGCAAAAATAATTTCCTTCATTATGGGCTATATGAAATTCTAAAACTTCGTTATTAACATTCTTAAAATATTTATTTTGCTTGTCGTTAATTTTTACAAAAACATTTTTACAAATAAATTCCAAATATTTATTTCTAAGTAAAACACCTGGAACTAAACCAGATTCTACTAGTATTTGAAATCCATTACAGATACCCATAACCATACCGCCAGAATTTGCAAAATTAATTACAGACTGCATTATTTTTGATTTAGATGCCATACTTCCACATCTTAGATAATCACCATAAGAAAAACCACCTGGCAATACAACCAAATCACTTTTTGGTAATTCAGCATCAGCATGCCAAACCATTTTATTTTTAAATCCAAATTTTTTTAGAGCAACATCCATGTCTCTATCGCAATTTGAACCTGGAAAAGTAATAACTGACGATTTCATTAATTACTTTGGATCAATAATTTTATAATTTTCAATTACTAGATTTGCCAAAAGTTTTTTACACATTTCTTCAACTTTTGCTTTTGCTTTGTCGTTATCGGTTTCTTTAGTGTCTATTTCAAAATACTTGCCTTGTCTTACTTCATTAACATCATTGAAACCCATTCCATCCAAAGTTTGATGAATGACTTTTCCTTGTGGATCAAGTACATCTTTTTTTAAAGTTATGATCACTGAAATTTTCATTTTTTCTTTCTTTTTACCGATGAAAGTTGGGTAACATTAACAGCAGAAACATTTGATTGCTCATGAAGTATCCCAAGTCTTTTCGCAACTTCTGTATACGCAGGAATAAGATCTCCTAAATCTTTTCTAAATCTGTCTTTATCGAGTTTTTTATCTGTTAAAGTATCCCACAATCTGCATGTATCAGGGCTTATCTCATCAGCTAATATAATTTTAGTTTTTTCACTTTCATGAGTGAAGCCAAATTCAACTTTAAAATCTACTAATTTTATTCCAACACCTCTAAACATACCTAGTAAAAAATCATTTAATCTAGATAGATTTTCATCTATCCAATCAAGCTGCATTACATTAAGCCAATTAAAAGTTAAAATATGTTCACGACTAATTATTGGATCTCCAAGCTTATCATCTTTTAGACAGTATTCTATTAATGGCCTTTCAAGGACAGTTCCTTCCTCGATACCTAATCTTTTAGTTAATGATCCTGTTGCAATATTTCTTACTACAAATTCTATTGGTATTATATCAACTAGCTTAACTAATTGTTCTCTCATATTAATTCTTTTTATTAAATGATTTTTAATTCCAACTTCAGATAAATTTGAGAGTATATGTTCAGATATTCTATTATTTAGAACACCTTTACCTTCAATCGTAGTTTTTTTTTGATTATTAAACGCAGTTGCATCATCTTTAAAATATTGGATAACTAAATTTTTATCATTTGTTGCATAAATGATTTTAGCTTTTCCTTCGTATAATTTTTTACCTTTTTTCATTATTTAAAAACTCTTCTAAAGATAAAATTTACATTTTTAAAGTGTTTAGAATAGTTAAATATAGATTTTAGTTTTTTTGGTGAAATTTTACTCATTATAAATTTATCAGATGAGATAACGTCAATTAAATTTAAATTTTCTGTAAAACATTTTTTTGAATAAGATTGTACCATTTTGTATGATTTTTCTCTGCTCAATCCTGCCTTAGTTAACTCCAGCATAACTTCTTGAGAAAAAATTAAACCTTTTGTTAAATTTAAGTTTTCAATCATTTTTTTAGGGTAAACAATCATGTTATCTAAAATATTTGTAAGCCTAACCAGTGCAAAATCAGTAGTTATATTAGCATCTGGTCCAATGTTTCTCTCCACACTTGAGTGAGAAATATCTCTTTCATGCCAAAGAGCGATGTTTTCAAGAGCTGGGATAACTGCACTTCTAATCATTCTAGCTAAACCAGTAAGATTCTCACTTAAGATAGGATTTTTTTTATGAGGCATTGCAGAAGAACCTTTTTGATTTTTTGAGAAATATTCTTGAAGTTCATACACTTCTGTTCTTTGCAAATGCCTAATTTCGATTGCTACTCTTTCAATAGATCCAGCAATAATTCCTAAAACTGAAAAATAAAATGCATGTCTGTCTCTTGGAATTACCTGTGTTGAGATTGGTTCAACTTTCAGACCTAATTTTTTCGCGACATGTTTTTCCACGTTTGGATTAATGTTTGCAAACGTTCCAACAGCGCCAGAAATTGCACATATTGAAACCTCATCAATAGCATCTTTTAGTCTTTTTCTATTTCTTTTAAATTCTTCATAAAAAGAAGCTAATTTTAAGCCAAAAGTAATTGGCTCGGCATGGATCCCATGACTTCTTCCCATGCACGGTGTGAATTTATACTTTTTGGCTTGTCTTTTTAAAACTTTTAAAATTTGATCTACATCTTTTAAAATGATTTTACCGGATTGTACTAATTGAATATTAAAACTAGTATCCAAAACATCTGATGATGTCATTCCTTGATGTAGGTACCGTGCTTTAATTCCAGCTTTTTCAGTAACAGAAGTAAGAAAAGCTATTACATCATGTTTTACTTCAGTTTCTATTCTTTGAATTCTGTTAACATTAATTCTAGCTTTTTTTTTGACTACAGAAGCAACACCTTTTGGAATTTGACCAAGTTTTTCCATCGCTTCAGCAGCTGCAATTTCAACATCTAACCAAATTTTGTATTTATTTTCCTCTGACCAAATATCAGTTAATTCTTTTCGAGAGTATCTTTTAATCATTAATTATAAGTATGGAGGCTTTGAATAACCTTTAACAGATTCTGTAAAGATTTCATAACCATTTTCAGTAATTCCTAACGTATGTTCAAATTGTGCAGATAAAGATTTATCTTTTGTAACAGCTGTCCAACCATCATTCAACATTTTAACATCATATTTACCAGCATTAATCATTGGTTCTATAGTAAATGTCATACCTGGTTTTAATTCCATGCCTGTATTTTTCTCACCGTAGTGTAAAATATTTGGTGATTCATGAAATGTTGTACTTACACCATGACCACAAAAATCTCTCACTACTGAAAAACCTTTTTTTTCTATAAAAGATTGAATCTCATAACCTATGTCTCCCAACTTCACTCCAGGTTTTAAAATTTTAATAGCCCTTATCATAGATTCATGAGTAGCATCTATAAGATTATTTAATTTAACAGGAGTTCTTCCAATACAAAACATTCTACTAGTGTCTCCATGATGTTCATCAACAATTGCAGTTACATCAACGTTTATAGCATCGCCTTCTGTTAAAATTCTATCAGAAGGAATACCATGACACACAACATGGTTTAAAGAAGTACATAAGGATTTTGTAAAACCTCTGTAGTAAAGTGGAGCAGAATAACCCCCATTGTCTCTTATAAATTCATACCCTAGTTTGTCTATATGATCAGTAGAAACACCTTCTTTAATATTTTCAGTTAGCATATCTAAGGTTCTTGCTGCAAGATTACCAGCTACTCTCATTTTTTCAAATTTTTCTTTGTAATCAGTCATCAATAATCTTTAATTTTTTATCTATAAAAATTTTCTTAGAACTTATATCACATCTATAAGCTAAAAAATTTACTCCAGCTTTTTTAGCTATTAAATAATTTTTGTAATATTCCTTGTCTATATCTTTGGCAATTTTAAAATATTTCATATTTTGAATTTGCACTAAAAATATTAGATATGTTTTATAACTTTTTTTTATGGCATCAATAAGGGTTAATAAATGCTTAATTCCTCTAGCTGTTGGGGCATCTGGAAATTCAGCAGTATCTTTATTTCTAAATAAAGTAACATTTTTAACTTCAATAAAGGTTTTTTGACCTTTTCTTTCTAATAAAAAATCAAATCTTGTTTCTTTATTAAAAAAAACTTCTGATTTGATTGAATCGTTGTTTTTAAGCTCATTTATTAGACTATTTTTTAGAGCATGCTCAACAATTCTGTTTGCCATATGTGTATTTACACCCACTAGATTTTTTCTAGATTTAATAATCTCCAAACCATATTTAAGCTTTCTTTTTGGATCATTATTTGGAAGTAAATAAACTTCATTTCCTTCATCTAACAAACCTTTCATTGATCCTGTGTTAGGACAATGCGCTGTGACAATTCCTTTATCAATTTTAACGTCAGTAAAAAACCTTTTATAACGTTTGATTAGTTTGCCTTTTATTAAAGACTTGGTAAATTCCATTACTAAATTATATATTTCATATGAATAAAAAAGTAAAAATTAATGCATCAATTTTAATTATTGGTAATGAAATTTTGTCTGGTAGGACACAAGACACAAATACATCAACTTTAGCAATTTGGTTAAATTCTATCGGAGTTAACGTTGCAGAAGTTAGAGTAATTCCGGATGTTGAAAAAACTATTGTGGAGACTCTAAATTTACTCAGAGCGACTTATGATTATGTTTTTACAACCGGTGGTATAGGTCCTACTCATGATGATATTACAGCGCAAGCAGTTTCAAAAGCATTTGGAATAAAATATGAGGTTCACAAAGAGGCCTTCGGAATCCTAGAGGCTTATTATGAACCAGGTAAATTTAATGATGGAAGACAAAAAATGGCATGGATGCCAGAGAATGCAAAATTAATTTTAAATCCTACTAGTGGCGCTCCAGGATTTAATGTTGAAAATGTTTTTTCTCTTCCAGGAGTTCCATCTATATTAAAATCTATGCTAGGTGGATTAACCAACAGTATTGTTGGTGGAGAACCTATTAAAAGCCTTACTATAAGTTTAAAAACAGTTGAAAGTGAAATAGCAAATTCTTTAACAAAAGTACAAAATGATAATCAAGATGTTGAAATAGGAAGCTATCCATTTTTTCATGCAGGTAAATTAGGTGTTTCAATAGTAATAAGATCTGAAGATCAAAATAAAATTAATAATTGTAATTCTCAAATTTTAAAATTTGTTAATGAAAAAAAAATTGATGTAGTGGATCGTTAATGCTTTATTTTGCTTATGGCAGTAATCTTAATCATTTTCAAATGAAACGCAGATGTAAAGATAGTATCTTTTTAAAAAAAATAAATTTGAAAGATTTTAGATTAACTTTTAGAAGCAAGTATAGAGCAGCAGACATTGAACCAAAAAAAAATTCTTTGGTACCTGGAGCTTTGTTTGAGATATCCAAAAGTGATGAAAAAAAATTAGATGTATATGAAGATTTTCCAATTCTTTATAAAAAATATTATTTTTATTACTATGGAAAAAAAGTGATGACTTATACAATGGTAAAAAAATCACAATTCAGATTTCCAACAGAAAGATATTTGAATGTAGTAAAGAGAGGTTATCAAGATTGTAAGCTTGATAAAAAAGAATTAATAAGAGCGTTACAAATATAATTTAAAATGTACTTACATACCAAATTAGAGTCTAGAACAGATCCAATTAGGATAGCATTTATTGGATGTGGAAAATTTGTGAGTATGTTTTTATCTCAATATAACCATTTAAATAAAATAGTAATAGATAGTATTGTTGATATTGATACAAGCAAAGCTAAAAAAAATTGTTCAAATAGTGGTCTTAGTTTACAAAATATAGAAAAAATTAATTTTTCTAATTCTCTCGATGAAATTTTAGACCGTAATATAGAAATCTTTATAGAGGCCACAGGAAATCCAATTATAGGAACCGTACATGCACATAAGATAATTAATATTAAAAAACATTTGATATTAGTTAACGTTGAAGCTGACATAACATGTGGAAAATACCTTTCTGACTTAGCGAGTAAAAATAATGTTATTTGTTCTATGGCATATGGTGATCAACCATCATTAATTATAGAGCAAATTGAGTGGGCGCGTTTAAATGGCTTTGAAGTTATTTGTGCAGGAAAGGGTACCAAGTATCATCCAAGTTTTGAATATTCAACTCCAGATACTGTTTGGGGTCACTATGGCTTAACCAAAGAAAGAGCAGAAAATGAGTCAGGTATGAACCCAAAAATGTTCAATAGCTTTTTGTGTGGAGATAAATCTGCAATAGAAATGTGTGCTGTGAGCAATGCAGCAAATCTAAAATGTCCTAGTAATGGTCTAACTTTTCCTCCAGTAGGTGTTTATGACATAGCTAAAAAAATGATACCAATTAAAAATGGAGGATTAATTGAAAGTGAAGGTCAAGTTGAAGTAATTTCAAGTATAGATTTGCAAAAAAAAGATGTTCAAAATGACTTAAGATGGGGTGTTTATGTAGTTATTAAAGCTAAAAATGATTATGTAAAAAATTGTTTTAAAGACTATGGAATGGTAACAGATGCATCAGGAAATTATTCTGCGATTTGGAGACCATATCATTACATTGGTCTTGAGTTAGCGCAATCAATTTATTCTATAGCCCTTGATGGAAAGTCAACAGGACACACTAAATACTATAATTCTGATGTCGCTAGTTATGCAAAAAAAGATTTAAAAGCAGGAGAAAAATTAGATGGAGAAGGTGGTTTTTGTGCTAGAGGAAAATTAATTTCGTCAATGAATTCAAAAAAAGAAAAAATTCTACCATTAGGATTAACTGATAATGCAAAATTAAAAAAAGATTTAAAAAAAGATGAAATTATTAAAATTGAGGATGTAGAATTAAATTTACCTGATGAGATAATTAAAGCAAGAGAGTACCAATATAATCTATTAAATTAATAAATGAATAATATAAAACTTCCAGTTTATCCTAATAAATTACTAGATGATCTTAAAGATGATAATTTTATTAATTCCGCAAGTATAAAAATCAATGAAGAAAATAATTATATTATTTTAGAAAGAGAAAGTAATGATTTAATTTTTGATGAAAGGTACAATCCATCTCAAAATTCATCAGATTTTTATAAAAATCATCTTAAAAAAACCGTTTCTAATATTAAAAATTTTTTAAAGGATAATGGCATATCAAAAGCAAAATGTGTTGATGTTGGTTGTGGAAAAGGTGAGTTTGTAAATTTATTAAATGAGGATAAGTATTTTAATTGTATTGGATTTGATACTTCTTATGAGGGATCTAGTAATAAAATTAAAAAAAGATATTTAAACAAAAAAGATTTTGATCCAGAAGTTAACTTAGTCATTTTAAAATATGTTTTGGATTATATTTATCGTCCATATGAATTTTTAAATACACTTAAAGAAATATTTCCAAATTCTTTTATTTTTATTGAAGGACCTTATATAGAAGACACTATTAAAAAAAATCGTTTTTACGATATTTGTTTTGAACAAATAAATTATTTTTCAAAAAAAACATATTCAAATTTCTTTAAAAATAAAATATTAAATTGTGGAAATACGTTTGGAGATCAGTATTTTTATCTAATTTCACATTTTAAATATTTAAATAAAAATTCAATTAGTAATTTTAAAAAAGAAAGTTTTAAAATAACTAATCTTGATACTTTATTTCCAGAAATGAAAACACAACTAAAAAAATTAAAAGATATATATGATGGGTCAGAAAAATTGTGGTTCTGGGGAGCTGCTAGAAAAACAGTAATGATACTTCATCATTTTTTTGATTATTATAAACTAGCACTAAATTCTAGTAAATTTGGATGTGTTGATCAAAATAGTTTTAAGGAAAACAAATATCTTCCAAGCACAAAAATTAAAGTATTGCTTGCTAAAAATCTTTTAAAAAAAATTACTGAGAAGGACATAATTATAGTTTCAAACCCTTTATATCAAAATGAAATTGAAAAATATTTAAATTCAAATTTAAATTTTAAACCAAAAATTACTATTTTAAGATAAGAATTTATTTAGTTTTCAATTACTGGTTTAGGAAGTGGTATTATAAATTTACCCTTAAAACCTTTTTTTCTTAAATTTTTTTTAAGTTCATTTTTTATATGCCAAGAAAACAATATCAAAAAATCTGGTTTTGTTTTTGACAATATTTTTTCATCAAGTATTGGAATTCTCGTTCCAGGAATATAGTGGCCTATTTTATGTGAACCTTTTATTTCTAACACACAATCAATTAAGTCTTGATCTAAGCTTAAATAATTAATTAGTGTTGAAGCTCTTGATGGTGCTCCAACGCCATATATTGATTTTTTATTTTCTTTAATTTTTTTTATTAGATTGAATAAATCAATTTTTGATTTGACTATATTATTTTTGAATTTTTTAAAATTTTTAATGTTTAAATATTTTTGCTCCTTTCTGAGTTGTATTCTAACATTTTTTGTTACTTTAAATTTACCCTTTCTTGCTGCATAAACTCTGATTGATCCACCATGTGTGGGTATCTCTTTTGTATCTATTATTTCTAAATTATGTTTTTCGAAAAGATATTTTAAACTTTGTAGAGAATAATATCTTAAATGCTCATGATAAATCGTGTCATATTGAAGTGTTCTTATTAAAGGAAGAAGATAATGAGATTCTGAAATAAAAACACCATCATTTTTTAGTGTCCTCTTAATAATTTTTACTATTTCGTTAATATTATCTATGTGAGCAAAAACATTTGTTGCAGTAATAATTTTTGCTTTTCCAAAAGTTTTTATAACCTTAGATGAAACTTTTTTATTAAAGTAATTAATAATAGTTGGTATGCCTTTTTTAATAGCTTGTTTCCCAATTTTTTCAGGTGTTATTCCAAGAACTTTGTGTTTATGTTTGAAATTGCTTAATAAATTACCATCATTAGAGCCTATATCTATAATTAAATCATCTTTACTTAGATTAATTTTTTTTGAGACATCATTGAAAAGATCTAAAAAATTCGATCTTAAAATTTTTGTCGTACTACTGGTATAAGGATATGTATATGGAAATAAAATTTCTTTATTTACCACACAGCCTAATTGTACAAGTTTAGATTTTTTGCAGTACAAAAGCTCAGCTGGAAAAAAAGTTTCTTCTTCTGGAATAGAGTTTATTTTTTTTAATGTATTTACAGGTGGTAAATAACCAAGAAAAATTATAGATTTTAAATTCTTAGAATTAGATATTTGACAGCTCGTGATTGCTTTAGATAACTTTTTTTTCATTTAAATATTATTTTTTTAAGACCTTTTTCTAAGTTATATTCTTGTTTAAATCCTAATTTTTCAATTTTTTTAATATTAGGGCATCTTTTTTTTGGACTACCTTTAGTTAGTTTAGTTTTTTTAATTTTAATCTTTACATTAAAAATTTTGCTTATTTTTTTTGCTAGATTTATTATTTTTATTTTTTCTTTAGTCCCTATATTGTAAATCTCAAGATTTTTACCTTTGTTAAATATCTTTTCAAAGCCGTTTATAAAATCATCAATATAAATAAATGACCTTATTTCATTTCCAGAACCTTGAATTGTAAATTTTTGATTTTTTTTTATTTTTTTAATACGTTGGATAAATTCTGGTATAACGTGATCATTTCCCATATCTTCTCCATAAACATTATGTGGTCGAAAAATAACAAATTTTTTACGAAACTTTTTTGCGAAGTTAATACCATATAATTCAGAGAATATTTTTCCACCTCCGTATGAATATCTTGGATTATTGATATCTGGAATTTTTAGAGTTTCTTTTTCATCTGTTGGTATTTTTGTTGGATTGTTGTAAACTTCAGAGCTTGATGCAAGATAAATATTTTTAATATTTTTTCTATTTGAAAATTCAAGAATATTTAAAAAGCCATTTACAGCAATATCTAAAATTTCAAATGGTTTTTTATAAAAATTTTTTGTACCATTTACATAAGCTAGATGTATCAAATAATCAAATTTTCCTTGGATTGAATTTAATTTTTTTTTATCCCGAATGTCTCCAATGTAAAATTTAATTTTATTTTTTACAGATTTTAATCTTTCTACTTTTCCACGAGAATTATTATCAAAAACAGTTACTTTATGTCCTTTTTTTACTAAAAAATTTGTAATTGCAGATCCTATAAATCCACTACCACCAGTAACCAAAATTCTCTTACTCATAATTCTTTTTTGCCAATCCAACTTGTTTGTAATCCGTAAATATACCATTTTAAATATTGTGGTAACCATTTTAAAATTTTAAATCTACTTTCTCCCTCACTTCTTTCCTCCCATAACGCTGGAACTTCATCAATTTTGTATTTAAGTCTTTCACATTTAACTAATAATTCTAAGGAATATGCAAAACCAACCTTAGACTCTATGTTTACAGTGTTTAGTAATTTTCTTGAAAACAGTCTAAAACCATTACTTGCATCTCTTACAGGAATACTTGAAAAAAGATATAATGAGTAAGAGGCAATTCTTACAAGAAAAGATTTTAATAAAGGGCAATTTTTCATTGATCCCCCCTTTATAAATCTACTTGCAACTACAACGTCACTTCCATCTATAAATTTTTCATACATCTTATCTAATAATTTATAATTTAAAAAATCATCCGCAGGATACACAATGACAGCTTCTGAATTTCCTTTTTTAAAACCTTCTTTAATCGCTGAAAGTGGCCCTCTTAAAGGATTTTTTATTAGATTTATTTCAAAACTGTATTTTTTAAATTCATCTGTATAATTAAATATATCATCAGTATCCAGATCATAGCAAATCAATACTTTAAAATTAGTTTTAATATTTTGATTAAATTTTTCAATTAAATTTAAAACTTTTTCACCTTCATTGAAAACTGGAATAATAATTTCTAGTTTTGTAAAATTCATAAAATTTTTTTGAATTTATTTAAATTTAGTGAAGCATCTATGGCTAATTTAAAGTTTACTTGACTAAAAATTTTTTTTCTATCACAAGGTTTTATATTTTTTATATATTTTTTGTAATTATCATAATCTGAAATTTTGTTTCGTCCAATATTCAAAATACCATTAAAATTTTTTTTTTGAATTTTATAAATATAATTTACCAATTTATTTACTTCTAAAGATGATGTAAAAATATTTGTTGCAGAGTATTTAAATTTAATTTTTTTTTTATCAAAAAACCTTGTTCTTATAATAATAAAATATTTCAATTTTCTAACAAATTTTTCAGCTTTAATTTTGGTAAGACCATAATAATTGTAAGATTTAAGTTTATCAGTTTCTTTATAATTGCCTTTTGTTGAAGGATACACACCATCAGATGAGATAAATAAAATCTTAATTTTTTGTTTTGAAAATTTTGAGCAATTTAAAACTGCATTAACAACATTTTTAGTACCAATTACATTTACTTTAAAAGCTTTTTTTTTATTTTTTTCACACTCCTTTACTCTTGCGAGTGCCGCACAATGTAAAATTATATTAATGTTATTCTTTTTAATAAAATTTTCTATTTTTGCTTGATTTAAAATATTTAATTTTTTTTTGGATGGATACTTAAGTTTTTTAAATAATTTGGATTTTATAATAGCTTTTCCAAGTGTTCCAGAGCCTCCTAGTAATAAAATATTATCTTTCAAACAAACCCCAGCTATCAACTACAAATTTATTCTTTGGTATATGAATTTTTTTATAATTTGAATGTGGAACTCCAACAATAATTATGTCAGACTCATTTATTAATTTATTTTTATCTATATTTCCTGGTAATAAAGCATATTCATCAGATATTTTTACTTTTAACTTCTTTTTTTTAAGTAATTTTAACAAACTTATAGAAAGAGAGTCTCTGATATCATCTATGTCTGATTTGAATGACATTCCCAATATTCCAATTTTCTTTTTAACTAATTTAGATTTATATTTTTTATAAATTATTTCATAAATGAATTTAGGGAAATTTTGATTAATTTTGGTTGCCGTTTTACCCAGGGTAAACTCGTTTTTTAAAAAGCTATTAAGTTGCGCAGTGTCTTTAAAAAGACATGGACCTGCAGCAAAACCTGCTTTAGGTATATCTTTATTTCTCTCATAACCTTTTATCATTTTGTTTCTTAATTGATCAAAATTAATATTGTATTTCTCACAAATCATATAAAATTGGTTAGATATAGAAAAATTAATATATCTCCATGCATTAGAGAATAATTTTATTAATTCAGCCTCCAAGATAGATGTCACTATTGTTTTTTTACATATTAAATTAAATATTTTTTTTGAGCTGTTAATTGAATTTTGATTAATGCCAGATATTATTTGAGGTAGCTTAGGAAGTTCTTCTAAAGTTTTACCTTGAACTACTCTTTCAGGGCAATAAGAAATATTATTATTCAACCCATCAAATATTTTTTTAATTTTATCGCATGTCCCTGGGTAAATTGAACTTCTAATAATAATAGTATGATTTTTATTAATATATTTTTTGATTTTTGAAATATCTTTTAAAAATTTTTTTAGTTCAGGTTTTGAATTTTTAACAAGGGTACCAATACAAATAATTATAACTTTTGTTTTTGCAATATAAGTTGGATCTGATGAAGGTGTAATGTTTTCAAAATATTTATTTAAAAATAATTGTCCATCCTTTTCCATAAAAGGCATTTTTTTATTTTTTATAATATTGATATTCTTCTTATTTAGATCATAAAGCACAACTTTTTTATTTTTGCTTGCAAACAATAGGCCAAGGGGCAGACCGATGTGCCCCAATCCTCCAAAAATTAAAATATCGTTTTTCATATTTAAAACTTTACTTATTGTTATTAAAAAAAAATATTATAAATCTATTTATATGGATATATCAAAATACAGAATTGATAAAAGAATTCTTGTAATATTTGTCCTTTTTATTGTGTTTTTTCCTCATGGTAGTTCTTATTATTTTGATGGTTTACCAATAAAAACTGAGATTGAAAATATTTATATATTATTTATTTTACCTTTATCAGTTATTTTTTTTTATAAAGATTTAAATTTTTTATTTTTAAAAATTTTTTTCTTAATAATTTTTTTAATAAAAATTGTTTTAATTTTTTCACCAGTAACCGGAATAAATGTTAGTCAATATTTTAATATCAATGATGTAAATAAAAATGAATATATTAAATCTTATGATACTTTTTGGAATCATAATATTACTACCCTTCAAACTAATGAATGGAAGAATAAAAAAAACTTTCCTATAGATTGGAAAGAATTTGGAGGAAAGAAATTCTTTGAAAAAAAATATGAAGAAAAATTATATAATAATGAGGATTTTGATAATATTAACCTTATTTATACATTAAATTTTATCTTAAAAAGTAATGAAGATGAAACATTTAAAATTAAAGCAGACGGTTGTGTTAAAAGTAATTTTGTAATTAAAAATGTTGTTGATGAAATTAAAAAAAATTTCTCTTGCAATGAAGATATAATTTTAAACGAAGGATTAAATTATATTGAAGGATATATTAGCTACGAAGGCAAAAATTGGTCTTTACAACCTCTTTTAAAAAAAACGAGTGATAGTCAATATGTGTCTGCTTTAAAGAAAGGAAAAATTTATAAGGAAAATCATTTTATTTTAAAATATAAATTACAATATTTAATTATATACTTATCTTATATATTTATTTTATTAATTTATTTGATCCCATTAATACTTTTATTTTTAAAGTTAATAAATGACAGAGAGTTTAAAAAATATTTTATAGCAAGTATTTTATTTTTTTCATTTTTTTTAATTACAAAATATATTTTATTTAATTTTTTTAATTATGGAAAAATAGATGGTCATGGTGGTTCAATAATTTCTATTTCTATAATATTTTTTATTATCTTAATTTTAATTTTTAATAAAAAATTAAATTTTATTAAAATTGAAAATTTGAATTTCAAATATTTAATTTTTTTGATTTTTACTCCAGTAATATTGTTTTTTTATATTAGTAGTAATATTTATTTAATTAACCAAGTACCAACAATTGGTTGGGGGGATGATTGGAACTACTTTGAGTTTTTTTCTAGAAGTATGGTTGTAGATAACTCATGGTTACTAGCAGGTGAAGAAATTGTAAAGTTTAGATTGGGTATTAGATATATTTATGCAATTTCACATGTGATTTTTGGAATGTCTCAATTTGCACTTAAATTATTTGAACCATGGATCATAGTTATCTCAATATATTTTTTATTAAAGATTTCCCAAAAAATTGGTTTATCAAAATATTACACATTCATATTTAGTATAATTATTTTAACACTATATATGGGTGGTAATTATCGTTGGTTAATTGGCAGAGGTTTGTCAGAATTTTACTCTTTGTTTATAATAGTTTTGTCAATTTATATTTTTCTTAAATTTAAATTAAATTACAAAAACCTTTTTCTACTATCACTATTACCAATAGTTGGTACTTGGTTCAGAGAAGATCATCTTTTTTTATACGGATCTTTAATATTTTTAAAATTTAAAATGAATAAAGAAAATAGCTTTTTTCAAATACTATTTAATTTCATTCAAAAAAATTATAAATATATTTTATTTTACTGGTTGGTATTAATTATTGGTTTTTTTCTCTTATTTTTGAGAAACTATTATTTATCCAGTGATTTTGGAATATTTCATAATCTTAATATTATGAACGAGAAACTGAGTTATTATAATAATTTTTCAAGAATGTTACTTGGTAATGATCCACAAGCTACTTCTATTCCAAATTTTACATCAATATTTTTGTGTAGTGCTTTTTTAATTTCTTTTTTTTCGTTAATCAAAAATAATATTAAATTTTTAAATTCTCAAATTTTTTTTCCAATAATAGTATTTTCAATTTTATTTCCTTACTTATTTGCTGTTAATTGGGCATATCATCCAAGATTTACAATTCATTATTTACCATTTAGTATTTTGATTTGTTTACTATTTATTCAAAATTTTTTTAAAAATTCGTCAAATATAATTAATAAATAATATGAGTTTAAATAAATCTGGAAAACATTAAATTTTTATGGCTAACCATAAAGCTTTCACTTTGATAGAACTTCTAGTTGTTGTAGCAATCATTGGAATATTAGCTGCAGTAGGAGTAGTTGCTTATAATGGGTATACAGCTAGAGCAAAGGATACTGTCATTAAAAAAAATCACGATTTAGTTATGAAGTTTTTAAGTGTGAAAACTATGGAATGTGAACTTGGTAATGACAATATAAGTTTTAAAAATGCATCTGGAGGTAATGTTAACTATAGCTGTAGTTCAAAAAACAAAACAGATTTTGCTAATAAATTACTAGTCCATGTGAATAATAATATTTGTAAAAATGTTTATAGAGCAAACAAAGGGTGTATGGAAATAACGGGTGGATTTGGACAAGATACTATTGCAATAGATGTAAACACAGGCCTTTCTAATTGTGCTCTCTATATAAGAACTTATGTTGTCAAAGATTTAAACCCAGATCTTTGGAATACTTCATCTGCAGCCAGAAAATCACAACCAAACCCTGGAGATTTAGGATCGTATGGGGGAAAAATTTTCAATTTACCAAGCTGGTGTTAAAAAATAAAAAAAAGAACTGCAAAGCCTTCACCCTAATAGAACTTCTGGTCGTAGTAGCAATCATTGGAATATTAGCTTAAACACTCATGAAATTCACAAATGCCCTCGTGGTGAAATTGGTAGACACAAAGGACTTAAAATAGTTTGAGTTGAGGAATTTCAGAGTCTCTAATAGTCTCTAATGGTCTCATTCCCTTATAATCCCATAACTTTTAAATTTATTGAATTATTTCTATCGGAAAATATGAATAATAAATTCTGTTAAACTAGAAACAGACTAGAAACCAGAGAGATAAAATAAATAAATTTTATTTTTCCCAATCAAATCTTGGAAAAGAGTCAAATATTTTAAATATTCCATCTGACCATTGATTACAAACTTTAGAATATTCTTCATCATTAAGATTAAGACATTTTTGAGATGCAATTTTATATTCATCTTTTCTTAAAACTGTAAAATCTATTGGAGGGCCTACTGTTAGATCACTTTTTAAAGTTGAGTCCATTGATATTAATGCACATCTTGATGCATCACCGATAGAAACATCTGGTTTTATAACTCTATCTAAAATTGGTTTTCCATATTTAACTTCGCCAATTACTAGATAAGGCTTACTGTCAGCAGGTTTTATGTAATTTCCTTGTGAATATATTAAATATAATTCCATAGGTTGACCTTTTATTTGACCTCCAAGAATAAATGTAGATCCTAATAATACTGTATCCGTATTAATTCCTTTTGGTGACGAGTGTTTAATATTTAGTGATCCTATGTAGGAGGCAATTTGATCAAAATCTTTACAAGTATTTAAATTCATTACACCAGTTGTGTTTTTTAAATCTGTATCAATAGATTTAAATACAGCTTGAGATGTTCCAAGGTTACCAGATGTAACGATAATTACAGTTCTATCGCCAACATCATAGGTATACATTTTTGAATATATATTAACATTGTCAAGACCTGCATTAGTTCTTGAATCTGATGCAATAATTATTCCGTCCTTAGCTTTAATGCCAACACAATATGTCATTATTTACTACTATTTAATAAAATCATTATTTTATAATTAATTATTATCATATCAGATATATCTATTATGCATTTGATTATTTCCTTTAACTATTAAAAAATAACATAATGGTTTCTAAATTTTGGAAAAATTACAATTCAGGTGATGCATATGATGGTTATCTAACTAAGGATAATAAGCTTAGAAAGCATGCCTCAATAATTTCTAATATTTTAGAGAGACACGGAAAAAAGAAACTGCAAGAAATAGAAAAAAACTGTCAGAGCACTATAAGTGCTAGAGGTATAAATTTTAGAGTTTATGCTGCAAATAATAGAGCTGAACAGAAGAAGTGGCCACTAGACATAATTCCCAGAATAATACCAAAATCTCAATGGAATAAAGTTTCAAGAGGTTTGAAACAGAGAGCAAAAGCATTAAATTTATTTATAGACGATACGTATAATCAAAAAAGAATTTTTAAAGACAATATAATACCGAAAGAGATAATTTTTAAATCTCCATACTACGTTAAAGAGTGTGAAGGATTTTCTCCAAAATATAAAGCTTGGGCAAATATTTCAGGTATAGATCTTATTAGAAACAAGAATGGTGATTATTTAGTTTTAGAAGACAATTTACGTGTACCGTCAGGTGTTTCTTATATGTTAGAAAATAGAATGGTAATGCGAGATGTCTTTCCAGAGCTTTTTACTAGATATAAAGTTGCTTCAATTCATCAATACACAAATAAACTTTACAACTGTATGACAGAGTGTATTCCAAAAAAAACTTCTAATCCACACATGGTTTTGCTTACACCCGGTGTTTACAATTCAGCTTATTTTGAACATGAGTTTTTGGCTGAGCAAATGGGTATAGCATTAGTAGAAGGCAAAGATCTTTTTGTAGAAAATGATAATGTGTACATGAAAACTGTAAAAGGTCCTTTAAAAGTTGATTGTATATATAGACGACTGGATGATAATTTTTTAGATCCCAAAGCATTCTTTAAAGAGTCTGTTATTGGGGTGCCAGGTCTTTTTAAGTGTTGGCTAAAAAAAAATGTTGGAATAGTTAATGCTGTTGGCACTGGTATTGCTGATGATAAAGTTGTTTATTCTTACGTAAATAAAATGATTACCTATTATTTAGGTGAACAACCAATATTAAATCAAGTGGAAACTTTTTTGTGTCATGATGATACGCACAGAAAATATGTAATTGATAATATTTCAAAACTAGTAGTTAAACCAGCAAATGCATCAGGAGGATACGGAATACTAATTGGACCAAAAGCATCTCAAAAAGAGAAGAACGAAACTATAGACAAAATAAAACATAATCCTAGAGAATTTATTGCTCAACCCTTAGAGATTCTTTCAACTGCTCCAACAATAACAAATAGTGATATTGAACCACGTCATTTAGATTTAAGACCATTTATTTTAAGTGGTAAAAATAGTTATGTTACTACAGGCGGCTTAACAAGAGTTGCTCTGAGAAAAGGAAGTACAATTGTTAATAGCTCTCAAGGTGGTGGTTCTAAAGATACTTTAATAGTAGATTAAAAAGATACTCCCAAATAAAACTTTAAAAATTCAAGATATTTTTAGTCAATCCAGGACTTTATAGGATAACTAGAAACAAACTAGTAGCCATGGAGATAAAATAAATAAATTTTACTTATTACCCTTGTTCAATTATAAATATTAGCATAAATACTCATGAAATTCATTAATGCCCTCGTGGTGAAATTGGTAGACACAAAGGACTTAAAAGCCGAGGGATAGAACTTAAAGTCAGTCCATAGTAGTCCAAGGTAGTCTAAACATCCTATAAAATCACAGAACTTTAAATTAGCTTTTAATTAAGATTAGAAAATAAGGATTAATTAATTTGTGAAAACCAGCACAAGACCAGCACATGGAAAGATAATTTGATTACTACCTAATAAATTTATTGATAAGATTAGCCTATGAATTTTAAGTTTAAAAAACCACCATTATATTTTTATTTAGTTGGTTGGATTTTATTTGCTGGATTAGCTCATTATTTTAGAGATACACAAGAATTGTTACATCAATTATTTGTTTTACTTTTCTTTCTAATGCCAATAATTTTTGCTTATTTATGGTTACTAAAAAATAAATTACGAGTTAAAAAATTATATATTTTTTCCAGAAAAAAATTTAAACATATATTTTATACCATAGAGAGCGCAGTTATTTTAATATTTATTGGACTAGTAATATCTTTAATTAATGTTGGTGGATATAAAAACTTTATTGAGAGAGCCAAATTTGAATATATTGTTTTTAACGATGAATATGATATGTGCTCAAATGCAAATGGTTGGAGTTTTGGTTATGGAGAGTTTGATAAATTTTTTTGGAAGGCTAACACACAGTTCATAGATTATTTTCAATTTAAACCTTATAAAGTAGTAAAAGATATAGTTATTTTAAAAGATCAAACTTTATTTCGTTTTAATCACTGCAAAGCATTTAGATATTTAATTAAAGATGCTCATCAAGGTAACAAAATATCTAAAGATATTTTGTCTACAATACCAATTGATCTAGGCTTTTATGAATTTAATGATGAGTGGCTGTTTGAGAGATATACAAATTCAATAAATGAAAAGAAATTATATAATGCAGCTCTAGTTTATTCTTTTGCAAATAAAACGAACAAAAATGGTTATTTACTAAGCGTAGACAAAAGAAGAGAGCTTCTTAAGGAAGCTGCTGAAGATGGTTATCTATTAGCAATGCAAGAATACTTAACAACATTTGCTGAAGGAGAAATGTTTGATAAATCCGAATGTCAATTTATTTTAAAATATTCCAAGCATCTATATGAACAAAAATCTTTGATGGATTCTATTTACTCAACTTTTGCTTTGATGGGTAAAATTAATACTAATGGTGCTCGTTATATATGTTCTGACAAAAAAACAGATTTTGCTAAAGCCATTATATATTTAGATAATTTTAACAAAAATTTAAATAAACCGAAACCTACCTCAAATTTTGTTACTACTTATCCTGCAATGATATATTTTAATGGTTGGGGGAATGTTGATAAAGATCAAGAACTTGCAATTAAGCTTTTTAAAAAAAATTTGGAAGGCTATACATCTGAAATATCTAAAGCATACTTGACATTGAACAATTTAAATAATGGCAAAAATGATCTTAAATTATTGTATGAAATTTTAGATTCTGCACCTACAACTTTTAGTGAAGAAAAGAAATACATCATTTGTAATAATATTAAATATAATTTTAAACTTCCCAAAGTTGAAAATGAAACTACAAAACAAAAAGATAAAAGAAAACTTAAGTTTTTAGAACCTCTTAAAAAATGTTTGGATAATGCTTCAAGAGAGCAACGTATAGAAACCGTTAAATCATATATTAAGTCATGGATTGATAATTGGTTTCGAAATCCTGAGATTGTGAAAACTTTAAATTTATATGGCTAACCGTAAAGCCTTCACACTAATAGAACTCCTAGTCGTTGTAGCAATCATCGGTATTCTTGCTGCAGTAGGGGTTGTTGCTTATAATGGGTATACAGCAAGTGCCAAGAAAGCTGTAGTAAAGACTAACCTTAAACAAATAGAAAAATATATTAATAATGAAATGATGAAATGTATTACTGGTATAGAAATGGAAGCGTATGAAAAAGGAGTAAGTGGTGCAAAATCATGTTCTTACATATCATCAAACGGAACTGAATTTGCATTCAGAAATGCTTTAAACGCTATAACTGAAATTCATTTTAAAAATACAAATAACCCATTTAACAATAATGAATTAATGGTTCATCAAAGATGGAATAAATCTGGTCAAGGTATGCCAAAAGTTAATGAAGCAGGAAGAATTCATTGTAACTGGGATGCTGCAGATGCTAATGGAACATGGGATAATTTTATGAAAAATAATATTGGTGGATGTGATGCAAGGTATGGAACTGGAAACAGTGATACAATGACAGTATATTTTAAAACTATTTCAGATTACGATTATCATCGAGCTAATTGGAAATAATGAACCGTAAAGCCTTCACACTAATTGAACTCCTAGTCGTAGTAGCAATCATCGGTATTCTAGCTGCAGTAGGAGTGGTTGCCTATAATGGGTATACAAACTCTGCGAAAAAAAATGTTGTTAAACAAAATCATAAAAATATTGAAAAATGGTTCGTGCTTAAAGCAACTGAGTGTGAAATTGATGGAAAGATTACTTATAAAAGTTGGAGAAACAGAGGATCAACTGAAGAAAAAGGTTGTAGCTATAACAACGGCTGGAGTTTAGTGATGGATTTAGGTTACAATCATATGAGATATCATTTTATGGCTGAATATGGTTATGACAAAAATTTTAAAAATCCTTTTGATCAAAATAATCCAAACACTAATCCAGAGTGGAATAATGGTTGTTCTGCCACTAAAGGCAAAACGAGCTTTTATGGAAATAATAAAGGACAATTTATAATATGGTCAAACACTGGGGATTCTAAGTGTATTGAGTCTAGTATACAATTTCCAGTGTCTTAAAATTAAATGAAACAAAAAGGATTTACACTTATAGAACTCTTAGTCGTTGTAGCCATCATTGGTATCTTAGCTGCTGTAGGAGTAGTTGCTTATAATGGGTATACTTCGAGTGCAAAAGTTAATGTTGTTAAAAGACAAGTTGATGATATTGAAAAATTTATGGCAACCAAAATGGCTATGTGTGAAATAGATGGAGGTAGCTTAGGTTTACATGCTCCAGCAGGATGGGGTCAAACATTGTACAATCCTGGTCATTGTAACAATTCTTCAGTTGAGCAAAAGATGCATGGTTTTTATAATCATATAATGTGGACTTGGAATCAACAAAATGCTTATGACTCAAAAGTGCTTGCTGTTAGCACAAGCCAAAACTGTAATCCAAGCCAAGGTTATATTCATTTCATGTGGGGAACTGAGAGTAATGGTAAAAAATATTTTAGAATTTGTGGTAATTTAGGAGACAGTCAAGGTTCAAATAAAATTTATGAGAAAAAAGTATATCACTGGCAATAAAGCTTTCACCCTAATAGAACATTTTAGATATAGGATAATATGGGACAACCAGCACAAGACCAGCACATAGAGAGATAAAATAAAAAAATTTTACTTATTAACCTTGTTCAATTATAAATATTAGCATAAATACTCATGAAATTCATTAATGCCCTCGTGGTGAAATTGGTAGACACAAAGGACTTAAAATCCTTGCCGCTTGCGGAGTGCCAGTTCGAGTCTGGCCGAGGGCACCATTAAATGAGTAATATTAATATTATTTGTGATAATAATAAAAAATCTAAAAAAATTTATTCAATTTTATTAAAAAAAATAAGAATTCAAAAATTTAAAAGAAACAATCTTGTAATTGTTATTGGTGGTGATGGATTTATGCTTCAAACATTAAAGAAAAATAAAAATTCAACTAAATATTTTTACGGAATTAATTCTGGAAATTATGGGTTTTTAATGAATAAATTTTCATCTAAAAATATAATTAACAATTTAAATAAAGCAAAAATGATTTCAATATCTCCACTTGAAATGATAGTAAAAAATAAATTTAATCAAACCAAAAAATCTTTAGCTATTAATGAAGTTTCAATTTTAAGACAAAGTAGACAGGCTGCATCAATATCCATTAAAAATGGATCAAAGCAAATAATAAAAAAGTTGATTTCAGATGGAGTTTTAGTGTCAACGCCAGCGGGTAGCACAGCTTATAATTTATCTGTCCATGGACCAATATTAAGTCTAAATTCTAAAAAACTATCTGTTGCTCCAATAAGCCCCTTTAGACCAAGAAGGTGGAAGGGTAGAGTAGTTAGCGATAGATCTAAAATTAAAATCATAAATTTAAATCCAACTAAAAGACCAATAAGTGCAGTTGCTGATAATTTAGAGTTTAGAAATGCAAAAGAAATTTATATTAAAACAAATAATGTAATTAAATTTAATCTTCTATACGACAAAAATAGAAGCCTACAAAAAAAAATTAAAATCGAGCAATTGAGAAAAGAGATTAAGTAAATTAGTTATGAAATTTTCTCATAATTTTTATAAATCTGATCATTTTATATTAAAATATTTTTCTAGAATTTTTATAAATAAATTGTCAAAAATAAATAAATCTAAAAATACATCACATTTAGTTTTAATTAAGAATGACCATGTATCTAACGAAATTTTGATTGATGAATACTACGAAGGTAAAGAATTAAAAATTCTTTGTGAATGGTTAAAGAAAAAAAAAAAATTAAAACTAGCTATAGATATTGGAGCTTATATAGGAAACCATTCAATTTTTTTTTCAAATTATTTTAAAAATGTGATTAGTTTTGAACCTAATTCATTGTCATATAAATTACTTAGCATTAACACTGAAAAGAATAAAAATATCAAAATTTTTAACTTTGGCATTTCAAATAAAAATTTGACTAAAGATTTTTATAGTTATGAAAATAACTATGGT
>CACJPL010000004.1 GCA_902595285.1 uncultured Pelagibacteraceae bacterium
GTTAATTTGCTGTCCTTATAATTTAAATTTAATTTATGATTATCTAGTAAAATTAGATCATCAACTTCTGAAAAATATTTATTAATTATTTTTAAATTTTTATATTTTAGCTGAGTAATATTTATATCAGAATTTAAAATAATATTTTTAACTTTGAATTTTTCATCTATTTCCAAAGAAAATTCATTATTTGTTTTAAATTTAGCATCATCAACAATTATATTTTTAAAACTTAAATTTAATAAATTTAATATATTTGAATTTAAACTTGATTGATCGTTTTCAAAAATAGCATCAACTAAAAAGCTATTTTTTTTCTTTTTTACGTTAAGTTTTTTTGAAATAAAATTTACTTCTTCTGTTTTAAAATTTATTTCATCAAAATAATAATTATCTTTTTGAATATTGAAATTAAAATTTATATTTTTAAAATTAGCCCTGTCTAAAAAATTAATACTTCCATCTTTTATCAAACCTTCAATGATATAATCATTTTTAAGTTTACCATTTTCATCGATGTTCAAACTCAGATCTATAATTACATGACCTTTTTTTACAATTTTTTCTAATATAAATAATTCTGGTTTATTATTTGTGGTCCTAATAAATTTAATTAAATCATTTAATAATATAGACTTAGTTTTTACCTCTATATTTGAAGATGAAATCTTTTTTTTAATTAAAGAACCAAGTGATACTTGAGTTTTTATGCTTTCTAATGCTAAAGGTCTTTTTGAAAAATATACTGTGGTACCAATTGTTTTTGCATAAATTTTTAGTTTAAAAGGATCTAGAGTTAATTTAATTTTTTTTAAATCTATATCTATCTTTTTATTTATTAGTGAAATTCTTTTTTTAATTTGATCGTTAAATTTATTTGTCTCTATGCCTACAGTGCTAAGGTAAACTGTCAAAATAACTAACAATGATAGAAGTAAGATAAAGTATTTTAAAATATTATTTTTCATTTAATTTATAAAGAGATTGTTCCAAAAATTCATCAATATCTCCTTCAAGTACTTTATCTGGATTTGTGCTTTCAAAATGTGTCCTATTGTCTTTAACAAGTCTATAAGGTTGTAAAACATATGATCTTATTTGATGGCCCCATCCAATTTCTGATTTAGAACTTTCTACACTTTGATTTTTTTTTTCTCTCTTTTTAATTTCATAATCATATAATCTTGCTTTAAGCATATTCATACATGTTTCTTTATTTTTATGCTGAGACCTTTCATTTTGACACTGAACAACAATTTTTGAGGGGATGTGTGTTATTCTAACAGCGCTATCTGTGGTATTCACATGTTGTCCTCCTGCACCACTAGAACGGTAAGTATCTATCCGTAAATCTTTTTCTAAAATCTCAATATTAATATTTTCATCTACCACAGGATAAATCCAAACACTTGCGAAACTTGTATGTCTTCTTGCTCCAGAGTCAAATGGAGATATTCTTACCAACCTGTGAATTCCAGATTCTTTTTTTAACCATCCAAAAACATAATCTCCATCAATTCTGATTGTGGCAGATTTTACACCAGCTTCGTCCCCTCTATGTTCACTAATTAAACTTGATTTGAAATTCTTTTTATCTGACCATTTTAAATACATTCTTCTTAGCATGTCTGCCCAATCCTGACTCTCAGTTCCTCCAGCACCAGCGTGTATTTCTATATAACAATCTAGAGAGTCGGCTTCCTCAGATAGAAAACACTTAATTTCATTTTTTTTTACTTCATTTCTTAATTCTTTTATATTTTGCAAAACTTCTTCTTGAACTATCACATTTTCTTCCTCTAAAGCTAAATTTATCAAATCATCTAAATCCTTTAACTTTATAACAGAGCTATTAAATGAATTGGTCAAATCCTCGTAAAATTTTTTTTCTTTAATAACTTTTTGGGAATTAATTTTATCCTGCCAAAAATTAGCTTTAGATATTTGTGAATTTAAAGATTGCAGTTTTGATTGGATTCCATTTTTTTCAAAGATACTCCTGTATTCTTTGATTTATTTTTACTACTTCGTCTTTAAAATTTTGATAATTATTATCCATTAATAAAACTTTAATATATTATTTGAGTCTAATCTATCTGAATTTGAATATAGAACCTTTCCATTAATCACATTTTCTTTTTTAAATACCTCTATAATAGTATTTTTTGAATTAAATTTTGCTTTTTGACCTGTTAAAGGATCTATAACCATCATAACTGTATCTTTAGCTGCTTTAAATGGTCTCGCATCTGATTTATTTACCGAATCTTTTATAAAGTTTTTAAAAATTGGTAATGCAGTTTTTGAGCCTGTTTCATATTTTCCTAAAGGCACTGGATTATCAGAGCCGACATAAACTCCAACGAGTAAATTAGAAGTGTAACCAATAAACCAAGTATCAGTGTTTTTATTAGTAGTTCCAGTTTTTCCAGCTATATTTAAATTTAAATCTCTTAATTTTTTTGCTGTACCCCTTTGAACTACTCCTTCTAATATAGATGTCATTTGAAACGCAGTTTCTGGTGAAAATATTTTTTTATAACTATTTTCAATTTCAGGATAATCTGAACTCATGTATGAAATTTGATTACAATTAATACATTTTCTTTTATCATTGTTATATATTGTATTTCCTTCACTATCTTGAATTCTATCAATTATAATTGGGTCAACAATCTTTCCTCCATTTACAAAAACAGAATATGCTGAAGTTAATTTTAACAATGTTGTTTCTGCAGATCCTAGTGATATGGATAGTAATTCTTCAGGATTTTCATAAATTTTAAGTTTTTTCGAAAAGTCTATAATTTTTTCTAAACCTAAGCTTTGAGCAATTCTAACTGTCATTAAATTTCTTGATTTTTCTAAACCTATCCTCAAAGTAGATGGACCATAAAATTTTTTTCCATAATTTTCTGGTTTCCACATTTTTAAATCATCTCCCTGATCTAAAACTAATGGAGCATCCAATATTAAAGATGCAGGGGTAAAATTATTTTCTAATGCCAAAGCATAAACAAAAGGTTTAAATGCTGATCCTGGTTGTCTCTTTGCTTGAGTAGCTCTATTAAATTCACTTTCTTTAAAACTAAATCCACCGCTTAAAGCTAAAACTCTACCTGTATATGGATCCATTGCAATAATCCCACCATTTACTTTTGGTAATTGTTGAAGACTAAAAATATTATTTTTAATATTTTTAACATAAATTATATCCCCAAGTTTAAATAATTCTTTAAATTCTTTTTTTGTCCAAGAAATATCTTTATACTTTATTAAACCACTAACATTATCATCTGTTTCTATTTCTGCAGAAAATTTATTTAATTTTTTAATTATTGCCAAATTCCATTTGGTTGAATCTTCTAATTTAAATTTTTTTAAACCTTTTGCCCAATCAGAATTATATTTTTTATTTGCCAAAGGTCCTCTCCATCCCTTTCTTCGGTCATACATAATTAGTCCATTCCTCAAAGAATTTGTTGCTATTTTTTGTAAGTTTAAATCAATTGGAGTATTAATATTAAAACCTTGCTTATAAACTTTATCATAACTCAAAATTTCAATTACTTTCTTTCTAACATCTTCAATATAATATTGGGAATCTTCTAGATAAATTTTTTTATTTTTTTTTAATTTTATTTCTTTATTTTTAAGTTTTTCATACCACCCTAAAGTCAAATAATTATTATCTACTAGATTTTTTAATACCAAATTTCTTCTAAACTTTGCTACTTCAGGGTTTCTATAAGGATTATATTTGCTAGGAGCCTTAGGTAAAGCAGCTAGCAATGCTGCCTCGGAATAATTTAAATCTCTAATAGATTTATCAAAATATTCTAAACTTGCAGCAGCAACACCATATGCTCCACTACCTAAATATATCTGATTGAGATAAAGTTCTAAAATTCTTTCTTTTGATAAAGCTCTCTCAATTCTAAATGCTAAAATTGCTTCCTTTATTTTTCTGTTTAGGCTCACTTCATTTGTAAGAAGAAAATTTTTTGCTACTTGTTGAGTTATAGTAGATGCTCCCTCTAATCTTTTGGAAGATAGGATGTTTGAAATATTATTAAATGTTGCCCTTAGGACTCCTTTTGCGTCAACCCCAGGATGTTTAAAAAAATTTTTATCCTCTGCAGACAAAAAAGCATTTATTACATTTTTAGGAATAGAGCTAAAAGGAACAAAAACTCTCTTTTCTTTTGAGAAATCTGCTACCAATTCCCCATTACCAGAATAGACCTTGCTAGATACGGGTGGTTTATAATTTTTTAGAAATTTATAATCAGGAAGATCATTAGAATAAGTCCACAATATACTAAATATAAAAATACTAGACAAAAGAATAAAAGATACTGATAAAATTAAGATTTTTTTTAAAAATTTATTCATTTTAATTTCATTATATCCTGGAATTTGTTAAAGATATGGCAATAGAATTTTACAAAATTTATAAAAATTAATAATTAATGAAAATAACAACCACAAAATTATGGATAAAAATTTATATATTGATGCTTCGCATCCTAACGAAACTAGAGTTGTTCTTAAATCAGGCGAAAATATTGAAGATTACGAGTACGAAGGTTTAAAAAATAACTTAATTAAAAATAACATATATCTAGGTAAAGTAAGTAGAATAGAGCCTTCACTTCAAGCCGCTTTTATCGACTTTGGAAGAGAGAGACATGGTTTCCTTTCATTCAATGATATTCAATCTGATTATTATCAAATTCCAAAAGCAGATTTAGAAAAAATTAAGGAGGAGGAGGAAAAAGCTAGAGAAGAACTATCAAAAAAAGTTCAAGAGAAAGAGGAAGAAAATATAGCAGAAGGAAAACTAGAAATAGATGATCCTGCAGAACAGGAAATCAATGTACAATTAGATGAAAACTCTATTGATAAAGAGAGTACTGTGAGTAAAGAAAATTTAGTAGAAGATAAAGAAAAAAAGAAAGAGTACAAATTTAAGCATAAAAGATATAAAATTCAGGAAGTTATAAAACCAAATCAAGTTATTCTTGTACAAGTTATTAAAGATGAAAGGGGGCAAAAAGGTGCCGCGTTAAGTACTTTTATTTCTATTGCAGGAAAATATATAGTCTTGATGCCAAATACCCCTAAAGGAGGTGGTATTTCTAGAAAAATATTTAATCCGGCAGATAGAAAAAAAATTAGATCAATTTTAAATGAAATTGAGATACCAAGAGAAATGGGTTTAATTGTTAGAACTGCAGGAAGTAATAAAACTAAGAATGAAATCAATAACGATTTAACAACTTTAATAAATAGTTGGGGTCAAATAAAAGAAAATGCTATTAATGCTATTGCGCCTTCATTAATACATCAAGAAAGTGAAATTATTAAAAGAACTTTAAGAGATATGTTTGATGAAAATACTAAAAATATAATAGTTGAAGGAAATGAGGGCTATAAAAAAGCTCAAATATTTATGAAAAATATGATGCCTTCTAGTGTAAAAAAAGTAAAAAAATATAGAGGTAAAATTCCTTTATTTATTCAAGAAAACATAGAACAAAAATTAAATCAAATTTTTGACTCAGAAATCAAACTTAAATCAGGTGGTTATATAGTTATTAACCCAACCGAGGCTTTAGTCTCTATTGATATTAACTCAGGAAGTTCAATTAAAGGTAAAAATGTAGAAAGTACTGCCTTAGATACAAATATCGAAGCTGCAGAAGAAATTGCAAGACAAATTAAAATAAGAGATTTATCAGGATTAATTATCATTGATTTCATTGATATGCTTGGCTATGGAAATAGAAGATTAGTTGAACGAAAACTTAAAGAAAAATGTAGAAGTGATAGGGCAAGAATTCAAATTGGAAGAATAAGTAACTTCGGTCTTCTAGAAATGTCTAGACAAAGATTAAGAGAAAGTGCAATTAAATGGAAAGTAACATTAACAGATGAATCTTTTGCACAAAAACTCTTAAAAATAGTAGAGCTGAAAGCTGTAATAAATAAAGCTAAATTTGTTGAGTTAAAAGTTTGTGAAAAAATTTCAGACTTTTTAAAAGAAAACTTTGTAAATGATTTAACTTATTTTGAAAAAAAAAATAAAATGGTAATTGATATCATAAGTGACAATTCTTTAAATATTCCTGAATACATAATAAATATTCAAAATAAATCAAAAAAAACAATTGAGCTAATAGAATATTATGAAAAATTAAAAAACTTACAACTGAAAACTAAAAATAATAAATTTATAGAAAAAAAAGAAAAAAAAATTATAAAAAAAACTAATAAAAAAAGATATTACAAAAAAACTAAATAATTCCTTTTGTTGGGGAAGAGGGATTTCCCATCAAAATTTTATCTATTCTACCAGACTTATAAGATTGTCTTCCAGCTATGACTGCATGTTTAAATGCAAGAGCCATATCAAATGGTTTTTTTGCCTTTGCAATAGCAGTATTCACTAGAACACCATCACATCCCAATTCCATTGCTATAGTTGCGTCTGATGCTTGCCCTAAACCTGCATCAATAATGAGTGGTAGATTGGTTTGTTTTCTAATTATCTGTATATTAATTTTATTTAATATCCCTAAACCGGATCCTATAGGCGCTGCTAATGGCATAATTGCTTCTGCCCCTACATTTTCTAAACGTTTTGCCATTAAAGGATCATCATTACAGTAAACCATAACCTTGAAACCTTCTTTTGTAAGAACTTCAGTAGATTTCAAAGTTTCAATCATATCGGGAAATAAATTTTTTTTATCCCCTAAAACTTCAAGTTTAACTAACTTCCAGCCACCTATCTCTCGAGCAAGTCTAAGAGTTCTTAAAGCTTCCTTTGAATTAAAACATCCAGCAGTATTTGGTAAATATGTAATTTTCTTTGGATCAATATAATCCATTAATAATGGTTTATTTTTATCAGCAATATTTACTCTTCTAACTGCAACTGTTACAATTTGTGCCCCTGATAGCTCGATTGCTTTAGCACACTCTGGCATACTTTTATATTTTCCAGTTCCTACTATTAATCTTGAATTAAATTTTCTATTTGCAATAATTAAATTATCTTTTTTCAACTTAACCACCTCCTATGAAATGAACTATTTCAATTTTATCATTTTTTATTAATTTAATTCTACTTGCTTTTTTTTTATCTATTATTTCTTCGTTAAGCTCAATAGCTACTTTATTTAATGGTATTTTTAGATCTTTTAACAAATATGAGAGTTTAGTGTTATGAATTATAGATTTGCTTTTACCATTTATTTTAATTTTTATTTTTTTTATATTTTTCATCGTATATAAATGCTGAATGAATAATAAAATAATTATTATTAATGGCCCAAATCTTAATCTATTAGGTGAAAGAGAACAATCACAATATGGATCAACTACATTTGATCAACTTAAAGAAAATTGTTTAAAAAAAGGACAAGAAATAGGACTTGAAGTAGAGTTTGCGCAATCAAACATTGAGGGAGAATTAGTAAATATTATACAAGATGCTAGAAAAACATATGATGGTATTATTATAAATGCTGCTGGTTTTACGCATACATCTGTTGCTATAAGAGATGCTCTTGATCTTTTTAAAAAACCTGTGATTGAACTTCATATATCAAATATTTATAAAAGAGAGGAATTTAGACATAAATCACTTATAAGCAATGTTGTGAGTGGAGGAATTTTTGGATTAGGAGTTGAAGGATATATTTTGGCCATAATTTCATTACAAAAGACTCTGCAAAATGAAAATTGATAAAAAAATAATTAAAGAATTAAGTGATTATTTAAAGGAATTTAATCTAACTGAAATTGAGATTACAGAAAAAGATACTAAAATTAAAGTATCAAAAAATAACGTTTCAATAAATACTCAGCCTCAGGTAGTTTCATCTACTTCAACTTCTGCAAATGTAGATACCGCTCCATTGCAAAATGTAAAATCTGGAACTGAAATTACATCACCTATAATAGGAACAGCATACCATGCTCCAGAACCTGGCGCTAAAAAATTTATTGAAATAGGAAAAAAAATTAAAAAAGGTGATACTGTAATGATTGTTGAAGCAATGAAAACAATGAACCATGTACCGTCAACAGCTGATGGTACTGTAAAAGAAATTTGTGTTGAAGATGGGCAGCCCGTTGAATTTGGTCAAACTATTATTATCCTTGAATAAATAATGTTTAAAAAAATTTTAATTGCAAACCGTGGGGAAATTGCGGTTAGAATTATTAGAGCATGCAAAGAATGGGGAATAAATACTGTAGCAGTTCACTCTGACGTAGATAGAGAAAGCATGCATGTAAGGATGGCAGATGAAAGTGTATGTATAGGTTCCCATCAACCTGCAAATAGTTATTTAAATATACCAGCGCTAATGTCAGCAATAGAACTTACAAATGCAGATGCCGTGCACCCTGGATATGGTTTTCTTTCTGAAAATGCAAATTTTGCGAGAATTTTAGAAGAAAACAAAATTAATTTTATTGGAGCTTCCTCCAAACATATTGAAATGATGGGAGATAAAATCCAAGCAAAAAAAATTGCAAAAGACAATGGACTTCCGATAATTGAAGGATCTGAAGGAGGTGTTAAAGACGTTTCTGAAGCAAAAGAACTTTCTAAAAAAATTGGTTTTCCAGTTTTAATTAAAGCTTCAGGAGGTGGTGGTGGCAAAGGTATGAAAATAGTTTACAAAGAGGATGAATTTGAAAAATTATTTTCAACTGCAAAATCTGAAGCAAAGAAATACTTTGGAAATGACGAACTTTATATTGAAAAATTTTTCCAAAATCCAAGACATATTGAAGTTCAAATATTGGCTGGAAAAAATAGAGCAGTTCATCTTCATGAAAGAGATTGCTCTGTACAAAGAAGACATCAAAAATTGATAGAGGAAACACCTAGTCCAGTTTTAAATGCTGAAATTAGAAAAGATCTTTTTGAAAAAACAGTAAATATGGTCACTAAAATTGGTTATATGGGTGCAGGCACGGTTGAATTTATATATGAAGATGGAAAATTTTATTTTCTTGAAATGAACACAAGAGTTCAGGTAGAGCATCCTGTAACAGAAATGGTTACCGGAATAGATATAATTAAAGAACAGATTTGGATTGCTTTTTCAGACGAAACAGCCTTAAAACAAAGTGATATAAATCCCAGAGGACATGCAATTGAGTGCAGAATAAATGCTGAAGATGCAAGTAAAAACTTTCAGCCATCTCCTGGAATAATTACAATGTGCCATCAACCCTCAGGTTTTCGTACTAGAGTGGATGGGGCAATATTCCAAGGTTATAAGGTAACCCCCTATTATGACAGTATGGTTTGTAAACTAATTTGTCATGGAAGAAACAGAACTGAGGCTATTCAAAGAATGAATAGATCTTTAGATGAGTTTGTAATAGAAGGTATTACAACAACAATACCTCTGCATAAAAAATTACTTAATCATAAAAAATTTATAAATTCAGATTTTAACGTAAGTTGGCTCGATAAAGATACAATTGTTTAATAACAGCCTACTAACCATACATCGTAAACAGGATGATCAAAAGGTGCTATGGATGGGCTAGACGAAAACATCCAGCCATTAAAAACAAAAACTTCATCATTGTTTTTATTTGTTAAATCTCTAACCTGTATATAAGCAGTTACTTCTGGATTATCATCAAACTCAGAATTTTTACATTTAAGACTTTTTATTTCTAAATCTTTAAATTTCTTTAATTCTCCATTTTTTAACTGTAGTAAAGTATTTTTAGAGCTAATCTTATCTAAAATTTTTATATCAATAAAATCGCCCTCTAATTTATTTTTTGAATCAGATTCAAATAATAAAAAAAAATAAAGTAAAAAAACTAGAGATAATAATTTAAGATTATTCTTTCCAAGCAGAGTATTTCTTTTTAACACCATCTTTGTTTTTATTTGGATAATATGCTTCATCAGTCCCAGTCAAATTTTTTTGATGCGGTTTTTGCCAAGCATATTTTTGAAGGTTATGTTTTTTTTCTATTTTGTTAGGAGTAAAATGAATCCATGAATACCACTCAACTGGAATTTTTGATGCATCAATTGTATCTGAATAAATTACCCATCTTTTTCCATTTTTACTTTCATAATATTTATTACCAAATTCGTCACTACCAACAAGTTTTCCAAAAAAAATAGTTTTTAATCTTGTGCCAAATGTATCTTGATTCCACCAAGTGAAAATTTTTTTTAAAAGTGTCAACATAATTTTTTTTTATTTATTCAATTAAAAATTGTAAAATTTAAATTAGACTAAAATATGAATTTGTATATAAATAAATCAACTCAATATTCAAATTAAAATTTATAAAGAGGACAAATGGCAAAATACCTAGTTGAAACTTATTATACCTGCACGTTTAAAGTAAACCATTATCTGGATAAAGTAGATGAGACAGAATTAAAAAACCTCGAAAAAAGAGATGACGGAAAATTTGAAATTTTAGATGTTAAACTGGATAATAGAAAAACAAAAAGTCTAGATCCTAAAAATAACAAAATTATAGAGAGTAAGAAGGTTGATATAATTACAGAACCTAATCCACAAACTGTCACTAAAGAAAATGTAATAACAAACATAAATAAAGTCCATGATACTTCGGGCAAAAGATTTGGTATGCCAGATAGAAGAAAAGGTTATATTCAAAAAGCTACAATTGGTGATCACAAAGTTTATCTTCATACTGGAGAGTATGAGGATGGCAAAATTGGAGAAATCTTTATTGATACAAGTAAAGAAGGTGAGCTTGTAAAAGCTTTAATGAACAACTTTGCAATCGCAATTTCTTTAGGACTTCAATATGGCGTACCATTAGATGAATTTATAAGTGCATTTGTTGGAACAAAATTTGAACCATCTGGAAAAGTGCAAGGAAATGACAGAATTTTAAGTGCTAGTTCAATTTTAGATTACATATTTAGAGAATTGGCAATTTCATATCAAAATAGAGAAGATTTAGCTCACACGCCTGCAATTGGAGTAAATGACCAAGTCGATAATGAAAACCAAAACCTAGAAGATCAAAATCAATTATTAAAAATTGTGAAAGATATTACTAGTAAAGGTTTTGTAAGAAACAATTATAAAAAAAATCTAGTTGATCTTTCTGATGTAAAAATAAGTTTAAAAGGTAAAAAATAATTTTATTTTTTATTATTTAAACTAAGGTTCAATTCTTTTAATTGATTTGGATTTACCTCAGAGGGTGCATTCATTAACAAATCTTGTGCATTTTGATTCATGGGGAACATTGTAACCTCTCTGATATTTTTTTCATTAGCTAGCAACATTACTATTCTGTCAATACCAGGCGCTATTCCTCCGTGCGGTGGTGCACCATAACTTAGAGCATTAATCATTCCACTGAATTTTTCGTCTACTTTTTTTTTGTCATATCCTGCTATTGAGAAGAGTTTATACATAAGTTCTGGTTTATGATTTCTAATTGCTCCAGAAGATAATTCAATCCCGTTACAAACTATGTCATATTGATAAGCGACTATATCTAAAGGATTTTCAAATTCTTTTTCACTCAAATCACCTTGCGGCATAGAAAATGGATTATGGCTGAACTTAATATTGTTAGTTATTTCATCTTTTTCAAACATCGGGTAATCTACAATCCAACAAAATGCAAAAATATTTTCATCAATTAGATCAAGATCTTTTGCAATTTTATCTCTTGCTAAAGAAGTAATTTTTTCTAATTGTTCTTGTTTTTCGCATGCCATAAAAATACTGTCCCCTATTTCACAATTACATTTTTTCATTATTTCTATTAATGAATCTTGAGAAAAGAATTTTCCTATAGGTCCTTTTGCTGAAATATCTTTATTTTTTTCAATTGTAAAATATGCTAAACCAGACGCACCTTCTTCTTTTGCCCATTTGTCAATATTATCAAAAAAACTTCTTGGCTTATCTTTAGTATTTTTTGTAACAATGCATCTTACTTTAGATCCTGATTTTACTAATTTTTTAAATATTTCAAATGAAACATCTTCTCTTGTAAAAATTTCAGTAATATCTGTGATTATAAGTGGATTTCTTAAATCTGGTTTATCGGAACCATATTTTAACATAGCTTCTGCGTATTTTATTTTAGGAAATTTATCAAACATTAATTTTTTAGAAGAAAAATTTTTAAATGTATTGACCATTAACTTTTCAACCACATCAAATACATCTTCTTGCTCAACAAAAGACATTTCTAAATCTAATTGGTAAAATTCTCCAGGACTTCTATCCGCTCTTGCATCTTCATCTCTAAAGCAAGGGGCTATTTGAAAATATCTATCGAATCCTGAAACCATTATTAATTGTTTAAATTGTTGCGGGGCTTGTGGTAAAGCATAAAATTTTCCTGGATTTAGACGACTTGGTACTAAAAAATCTCTTGCACCCTCTGGGCTTGAAGAAGTCAAAATTGGTGTTTGAAATTCTAAAAAACCTAATTTTGTCATTTCATCGCGAATGAATGAAATTACTTTTGATCTCAAAATAATGTTTTCATGAATTTTTTTTCTTCTTAAATCTAAAAATCTATATTTTAATCTAATTTCTTCTGCATATTCTTGATTACTGAATACTGGCATTGGCAATTCTTTGCAGGAACCTAAAACTTCATATTTCTCAATAGCTACCTCTATTTCACCTGTATCAAGTTCATTATTAATTGTTTCCTTAGATCTATTTACTACATTTCCTTGTACTTTGATTACTGTTTCTAATTGCATTTTTTCTAAATCAGAAAAATATTTACTATCTCTATCAATTATACATTGAGTGATTCCATAATTGTCTCTTAAGTCAATAAATAATAAGTTACCATGGTCTCTTTTTTTATTTACCCAGCCTGAAAGAGTAATTGATTTGTCAACATCCTCTTTTCTTAATTCATTACAATTGTGTGTTCTATACTTATTCAATTAATCTCCTAGTGCTTCTTTAATTATTTTAAAATCAATTGGTTTTTTTCTTTTTAAACTAATTTCGTCGATCTTATATATAAAATCAGATATTTTGCCATAAGATCTATCAATTCTCTTAATAATGAATTCAATAAGTTTTTTATCTATAAAAATTTGACGATCTGAGAGATTTTTTAATATTAAAGCGAACATTAAATCATCACCAGGTTTATCTATCTGAGATAAAATAAAATTATTTGACCTTGAATTTAAATCATTTAATTTAAATTCATAGTTAACTATAGGTACTCTTGAAGTAATTATTAAATACTTATTATCCTGATCTACTATATTAATTATTGTAAATAGTAGATTTTCGTTAACTTGATCGGCTAAATCTTCAATAATGATGTTTTCATACATTTTCATATTTTTTAGAAAATCATTACTTAGATTATCTGCATTAATTCTAATTCCCCTAAACTTTTCTAAAAAAATATTTGTTAAATGAGATTTCCCTGAAAACCTATCTCCGATTAAATTTATAAAATTTCTTTCCCATTTGGGCCAACTATTTAAAAGGTCAAAAGAATGTTGATTACTCTTTGAAACATAAAAATCTTGATCTTTGAAATTTTGCTCATAGTCAAATCTTAGAATTTGCTGATTAAGATTTTTCATTTAAAACCCAAATTTTATTTTTTATTTCAAAATCATAATTTTTCAAATTCATAACTTCTAAAAATTTGTCAGGTGTTCCATTAAAAATAACTTTATAAAAATTATTTTTATTATCAAATTTATAAATATAAAAATTATATATCAAATCCATATCGGAAAGAGTTTTTTCAAATTTTTTAATTTTAATATTATTTAAATTATTTATAGAAATATTTAAAGGCAACTTTACTGATGTATTAATTTCATTATGAGATTTCCAAAAATCTTCGTAGACTAATTTTAAATTACTTATTAAATTATTTACCTCTTCGTCATTATTAAGGTCAACATCATTAAAAATAAAATTCTTTAAATTATTTTTTTTATTAAAAAATATTCTGTTAAATACTTTAATTTTTTGATTATTTTTGAAAACAATCATAATTATATAATCATCAATGTTGTACTTATCTATTATCTGTCTAAAATCATAACTTTCTAAGTTTTGAAAATTACTTTTAATTAAATTAAAATCATCAAGATCTTGAGTTGGAAGGATATAGTTTAATAAATCATATTTTTTATTATTTGAATTCCAAGCTTTAAAAAATTTATTTTCAGAAAAAATTGAAACTTGATTTTTATTTTGATCCACCAAAACTGGAATAAATAAAAAATTTTTTTTTATCGGCAAAGATGGGAAAATATTTTTTGATTCCAATAAATCAAATACATTTTTTTTATTAAAAGATACATTAAGAGTTAAATAATATATTTCATTTACAAATTTTTCCTCTTTAATTGAAAAAGTTTCAATCATAGCCTTAATGATATTAATTGATGTATTTTTTAATTTTGAGTGATCTTTACTTTGTACAATTGATAAAATTAACTCATTGAAAGCCATAATAAAACCTTCATCAATAATTTCATTTTTATTAAAATTAATTTCAAAAGGAGTTGATATTTGAATTTCATTAACAGAAAATGTCTTTGCATAACTATTTTCTGTGGAAAAAAAAATATTTATTAAAGCCAGAAATAAAAAAAAAATATATAAAGTCTTTAATTTAATAAATTGAAAAATAAATTTCATAAATCATATTAATGAATAAAAAAAAATATACCTATAAAAAAAGTGGTGTTAATATTAAAGCTGCTGATAAATTTGTTAATTTCATTTCTTCAGTTTCTACAAAAAAAAGAGGCAAAAAGAAGTTTTCCAATATTGGTGGTTTTGGCTCAATTACAAATATACCAAGCAACATCAAGCAGCCTAAAATTGTAGCTTGCACAGATGGTGTTGGAACTAAAATTGAAATCGCTAATACTTTAAATAAATTCGACACTATTGGTATTGACTTAGTGGCAATGAGTGTGAATGACTTAATTGTTCAAGGTGCAAAGCCATTAATTTTCTTAGATTATATATCTATAAATAAGATAAATATTAAAAAACTTAAATCAATTATTAAAGGTATTATTAACGGCTGCAAACAATCAGACTGTGAACTGGTTGGTGGAGAAACAGCCGAAATGCCTGGGACATATGAGAAAGGAAAATTTGATATTGCTGGTTTTGCAGTTGGTATTGTTGAACAAAATAAAATTTTAAATAAAAATAAAATTAAAAAAAATGATTTTATATTAGCAATTCCATCTAGTGGATTGCATTCAAACGGATATTCACTTGTAAGATATTTTATAAAACAAAATAAAATAGATATAAAAAAAAATAAATTTTTAAAATCTCAGCTTTTGAAACCAACTAAGATTTATGCAAAAGAAGTTTTGAAATTGATTAATAAAGATCTAATTAATGGTTGTGCTAATATTACTGGCGGCGGTCTGGCTGATAATATAAAAAGAATTATACCAAATAGACTGTCAGCAAATATAAACTTAAATAATATTAAAACCTCTAAAATTTTCAAATGGTTTAAAAAAAAAGGTATATCTGAAAAAGAAATGCTTAAAACATTTAATTGTGGAGTTGGGTTCTGTTTAATTGTTGATTACAAGAAACTCAATAAGATAAATAAATATTTTTCAAAAGAATACAGACCTTATGTAATAGGAAAAATTTCTTCAGGAAAAGATAAAGTAAAATTAAATGGCTCAATTAACTGGCTCAAATAAAGTCAAAACAGCAGTATTTATTTCTGGAAAAGGAAGTAATTTAAAATCCTTAATTAAATTTTCACTTACAAAAAACTCGCCTATATCTATAGATTTTATTATTTCAAATAATTCTAAAGCTAAAGGCTTAATTTATAGCAATATATTTAAAATAAAAAAAAAGGTATTTAGTTTCAAAGATCAAAAATTAAGTGAAAGTAAAGTCCTTTATATATTAAAAAAAAATAATATAAAATTGATTTGCCTTGCTGGATTTATGAAAATTATATCAAAAAATTTTATTAGAAAATTTAAAGGTAAAATTTTAAATATACATCCTTCATTACTCCCTAAATACAAAGGGTTAAATACACACAAAAGAGCATTGAAAAACAAGGAAAAATACTCAGGATGTACTGTTCACTTTGTTAACTTTAAGTTAGACTCTGGAAAAATAATTTTACAAAAAAAAATAAAAATTAAAAAAAATGAAACAGAAAACTCTCTAGCAAAAAAAGTTTTGAGTCAAGAGCACAAACTTTATCCAAAGGCAATATTAAAAATATTTAATCTTCAAAGAAAAAGTTAATTTCAATTTTAGCATTTTCTATGCTATCAGATCCATGCACAGAATTTTTATCAATTGAAATTCCATATTTTTTTCTTATTGTTCCCTCTTCAGCATCTATTGGATTTGTAGCACCCATTAATTCTCTATTAGCTAAAACTGCATTAGATTTTTCAAGAACCATAACAATTATAGGTCCTGAGGAAAGATAAGCGCATAAATCGTTGTAAAATGGCTTTGTTTCATGAACTTTATAAAATTTTTCTGCCTCCGATTTCTCAATTTGAATTTTTTTTTCCTTTAAAATGGAAAAACCATTATTTTTAAACATTTCTTTTATATTGTTTTCAAGATTTCTCTCTACAGCATCTGGTTTAATAATTGATAAAGTTTGTTCTACATTACTCATAATTTTCCTCTATTAGTTTATTTAATAATCTAACTCCATAACCTGTAGCACCACCTGAATTCAATGCTCCACCATATTTTGAAAATGCCATACCAGCTATATCTAAATGTGCCCAAGGCGTTTTGTTTAAAATGAATCTTTGTAAAAATTGGGCTGCAGTTGTAGATCCAGCTCCACCCACATAATTAATATTTTGCATATCTGCGTTTTTTGAATCAATTAATTTATCAAAATTTTTATTTAAAGGCATTCTCCACACTTTTTCCTCAACATGTTCACCTGCGTTAATTAATTGTTTTGATAGCTTATCATTATTTGAGAACAGACCAGCATATTCTGAACCTAGAGAAACAATGATTGCACCTGTAAGGGTTGCTAAGTCAACTATAAATTTTGGTTTAAATTTTTCCTCAGTATATGTTAATGCGTCTGCAAGTACTAAACGTCCTTCAGCATCAGTGTTTAAAATTTCGACAGTTTTTCCACTATAAGACTTAACTATATCTCCAGGTCTTTGTGCATTTCCTCCAGGCATATTTTCAACAAGACCAACTACTCCTACTGCATTAATTTTTGCTTTTCTAATTGCCAAGCTTTTCATTAATCCAACAACCACAGCTGAACCTGCCATATCGTAGGTCATATCTTCCATGAATTTTGCTGGCTTTAATGAAATTCCTCCCGTATCAAAGCAAACTCCTTTACCAACAAAAGCCAAAGGTTTAGACTTATCTTTCAACCCACTCCATTCCAAAGTAACTAGGTAAGAACCTCGAATACTTCCTTGTCCAACACCTAATAAAGTATTCATACCAAGTTTTTTTAATTTTTTTTGATCATAAACATTAATTTTCAAACCAAACTTTTTTAATGATTTTAATCTTTTTGCATATTCATCTGGATGAAGAATATTTCCAGGCTCGGATACAAGATCCCTAGTATAAAAAGTTCCTTCTTCTATAGCTTTAAATTTTAATTGATCATTGTTAGATGGTTTGTTTTTACCAATAACATTTATTGAAATGGTTTTTTTATTTTTATTAGTTTTATATTTTTCAAATTTGTATGATTTTAGTTTTAAGCCATGTAAAAAATTTCCAACTAAATTTTTTTGTTGAACAGATAAAGTATCAGAGATTAAAAAGTAATCATTACGTTTAAAGTCTTTACACAGGTCATGAAATTTAGCTCCTAAATTTTCAATGTCAGAACTAGTAGTATTTTTATTAATTGAAACCAGCAATATCTTTCTTTTAGAACTCACTTCAAAACATAAAATTTTTTTCTTTAAGTCTCTGACTTTCAAAAGATCAGATACCATTGAATAATCTGAGCTTGAAAAATACCTTTTGATTTTTGATATATCAAATTTTTCGTTAACGAATAAAATAAGACTTGTTAAAGTATTTTTTATTGATCCATTTTTGTAGTTAATTGAGATAAACATAATTTTTAATACACTCTAATTGAGATGGATGCTATATATGAATAAAATAGAAAATTTTCAATGAAAAAAATATTGTTTCGAAAAATTCTGGTAGATTGCTTACTATTCTTTTTTATTTCCTTAGTTAGCGCTAGTATAATTATATGGGTTTTTCAGGCAGTAAATTTTTTAGATATCATTGTTGAAGATGGAAGGGATTTTTTTGTTTACTTAAACTATACTTTACTAAACTTCCCCAAAATTATAAGTAAAATTATTCCTTTTGCAGCTTTTTTTAGTTTTTATTATGTAATCAACAGATATGAAATAAATAATGAATTAATTATTTTTTGGAATTTTGGAATTAATAAAATTGAGTTAGTAAATTTCTTTTTTAAATTTTCGATAATCTTAATGATTTTACAGATCATTATTACTACAATTCTGGTACCATTCACACAAAGTAAATCAAGATCATTAATAAAAAACTCAAGTGTAGATTTTTTTGAAAGTTTTGTTAAACCAAAAAAATTTAATGATAATATTAAAGGTTTAACAATCTATGCTGATAGCAAAGATGAAAAAGGAAATTTAAAAAATATATACCTTAAAAAAGATAGTGGCAAAAAAAAATATCAAATTACAGTTGCTAAAAGAGGAGAATTCAGAACTATTGGTAAAGCAAAAATATTAGTTTTGTATGATGGTCAAACATTAAATGTTATTGATAAAAAAGTAACTAATTTTAAATTTAGTAAGTCTGATTTTACTCTTTCTTCATTGGACTCTGATGTTATAGTACAAAATAAAATTCAAGAAACCTCAACAATAAAACTTTTTGAATGTTTGCAAAAATATTTTGATAATAATTTTAAACTTATTAAAAACCCTCCAGTTGAATTTGCTGAAAATTGTAGTTTGCAAAACTTAGATAATATTTTCCAAGAACTTTATAAGAGGTTTATAATACCTTTTTATTTACCTATATTAATTTTGATATCTCTATTTTTAATTTTAAAATCAAAAGAAAATTCTTCGTATGGAAAATTTAAAACCACAATCTTTTTAATAGGATTGTTAACAATTATTTCATCAGAAAGTTCTCTTAAATTTGTTAAAAATAATTTTTATGAAAATATTATTATTTTAATTATACCTCTACTTATTATTTTTTATGTTTACTTTTTATTTAGGTCTAAATTAATTTTCAAAATTAAAAAACAACATTTATCATGAAGATTTATATAAAATTTTTAATCATTACTTTTTTAAAATCTTTTTTATTTGTTTCTGTAGTATTCCTAAGCTTGGTACTCATTCTTAATATATTAACAGAAATTGAATTCTTTAAAAATATTGAGGTTAAATCCTACTTTCCATTATATGTATCACTATTAAATTCTCCAGCACTGTTATTTGAAATGTTTCCTTTTATTTTTTTAGTTTCAACTCAAGTTTTCTTTATAAATTTTTTTAATCAAAACCAAATTCAAATATTTAAATATTCTGGTTTAAAAAATACAAAAATTTTGCTTATTGTTAGTCTAACCACATTTTTCATGGGTATAATTATAATAACTCTATTTTATAGTTTTTCTTCAAATCTTAAAAATATTTATTTGGAAATCAAAAATACATACACAACTGATGGTAAATATTTAGCTGTTATCACAAATAATGGATTATGGATAAAAGACTCGAATGAAAATAACATAAATATAATTCATGCATCTAAAATGGATAAAAATTTGTTAATTGATACTTTTATAAGTCAATATAATAAAGAGTTTGAAGTAATAAGACATATTCATAGTGATAAAATAAATATAGAAAAAAACAATTGGGAGATTTATGACGCTAAAATTTATGAAGATAATGCCAGTAATAAAGTTGAAATTTTCAATATTTACTCGAATTTTAATTATTCAAAAATTCTAAGTCTATTTTCAAATTTATCCTCACTGTCCATTATGGAACTTTTTGACCTTCAAAAAAACTATCAGTTATTGAATTATTCCACTACTGAGGTTAATCTTCAAATTCATAAAATTTTATCTTATCCAGTATATTTGCTTTTAATGACAATTTTATCTTCGATTATAATGTTTAATACAAAAAATTTTAGAAGTAATACTTTAAAGATATCAATCGGTTTGTTTTTATCGGTAATAATTTATTACATGAACAATTTTTTTATGGTTATGGGTAAAAGTGAAAAAATTCCAGTTTTAATTTCTATTTGGGTGCCATTAACAATATTAATAATTTCAAATTCAGTTATAGCCTTTAAGTTAAATGAAAAATAAATATATCTTTTTTTTTATAACAAAATTTTTTTTATTATCTTTTTTATTTTCTACTTCAGTTAATGCTCAAGATGTATTTAATTTTGATATTACTGAAATAGAAATATTAAATAATGGGAATACTTTTATTGGAAAAAAAAGAGGAACTGCCTCATCAGAAAACAATATTCGTATTACTGCTGATAACTTTAAATATGATAAAATTTTGAATATATTATATGCTGATGGTAAAGTTGTAATTAATGATAAAGACAACGACACAATTATATTTACAGAAGAAATAACATATTTAAAAAACGAAGAATTAATTTTTTCTAAAACAAGATCAAAAGCAACTGACACTGTTTCAATTATAGAGGGAAATGAATTTGAATATAACAAAATATCTAATGAATTAAATATTGTTGGCAATGTTATCTATAAAGATACTTTAAATGATTACACAATTTTAACAGAAGAAATAACATACTTTAAAAATAAAGAAATATTAAAAACCAAAGGTTATACAGAAGCAAAATTAAATACAAATTATAATTTTAAATCTAAAGATGTTACACTTCTACGAAATGAAATGGAGCTTAGTTCAAATCAAAAGAGCTCTATTATAGATGATAAGGACTCCACATTCTATCGAACTGAAAGATTTAAGTACTTTATCAATGATAAAATTTTAAAAGGACAGAATGTACAAGTAATTACAAACTACTCAGAACCTAAAAGTGATACCGCATTTTTTAAGAATGGTATTTTTGATTTTAATAAAAAAATTTTTAACGCTAAAAATACAAAAATATATTTTCATAACGAATTATTTGATAAAGAAAGAATTTCTGCAAGTGATTTAACAGAAGAAGAAAAAATTAAAGCAGAAAAATTTAAGGGCCAAAATAATCCAAGAATCTATGGTGTTTCATCCAATGGAAATGAAACTAAAACAATAGTAAATAAAGGTATTTTTACAAGTTGTAAAATTAACGATAGTTGCCCGCCTTGGAGCATGAAAGCAAAAACTTTAACTCACGATAAAATAAAAAAAAATATTATTTATGATCATGCAATAATTAATTTATTCGATATACCTGTTTTTTATTTTCCTAAATTTTTTCATCCAGATCCAACAGTAGAGAGGCGTTCTGGTTTTTTGCAACCAAGACTAAATAATTCAAATATAGTTGGTACATCTTTTAATCTACCTTATTTTTATGCAATTTCGGAGGACAGGGATTACACATTTAAGCCTACAATTTTTGATGATAGAATTTATATGTTTCAAAATGAATATCGACAACAAAATAAAAATTCAAAATTTATAGCAGACTTTGCTTATACTAAGGGATACAAGTCTAAAGATTCAGATAATAGAAATAGTATGAGTCATCTATTTTCTAAACTCAACATTGATTTAGATTATGATAATTTTATTAATAGTAAATTAGATATTTTTTTAGAAAAAGTAAGTATGGACACTTACTTAAAAATTTTTCAAGATGTTTTAATTACAGATAAAAGTCTTCAAGAAGATATCAAAGATGCCAATACTTTAACTTCAGGATTTAAATTAGCTTTAGATCATGAAGAATATAATTTAACAACAGGTATGACGGCCTATGAAAGTTTAAATACTTCAAAAAATAGTGACCGTTTTCAATATGTATTTCCTTATTACAGTTTTTCAAAAGATCTAATTTCTGATTTTAGAGGAACTTTAGCTTTTTCTTCAAGTGGAAATAATAGGCTAAGCAATACAAATAATTTAAAAACCATAGTTTCAAATAACCTTAACTATTCTTCAAACAATATTTATTCTAAAAATGGATATGTTCATAACTATGGAATTTTTTTAAAAAATCTTAATTCAGTTGGAAAAAATGATCAAAAATATAAATCTAGTGTTCAATCAGAAATTTTAAATATCTATGAGATAAATACAAAATTTCCTCTTATCAAAGAAATGAATAAGAATATAAACTATTTAACACCTAAATTATCTTTTAGAATAAATCCTAGTGACATGAAAAATCATTCAACAAGTGGAGGGCTAATTACTACAGATAATGCTTTTAGTATTAATAGACTTGGGTTAAGCGACTCTTTTGAGTCAGGAAAAAGTTTAACTTTAGGTTTGGATTATAGAAAAGAAAATAAAGATGATATTGATCAATATTTAGAGGTAAAATTTGCAACTATTCTGAGAGATACTCCTGAATATAAAATCCCAAGGATTAACTCTGCGCAAGGAAAAATGTCAAATTTATTTGGATCTGTAGAAAATCAATTATCAAAAAATTTAACATTTGATTATGATTTTCAAATTGATAATGATTTTTCAACATTCGAGTACAATAGTTTTTCAACAGAGTTAACCGTTAATAATTTTGTGACTGAATTTAGATTTAGCGAGGCTAATGGTGAAGTTGGAGACTCTAATTATTTACAAAATAAAACAACAATAAATTTTGACAAAAATAATAGCTTAATATTTCAAACAAGAAGAAATAGAAAAATAAGTCTTACAGAATATTATGATTTTGTTTACGAATATCAAAATGATTGCTTAACAGCAGCATTAAAATATAGAAAAACTTATTATAGTGACAGGGATTTAGTGCCAAAAGAGGATTTTTTTATTACATTGACATTATTTCCACTAACAACCTTAGATCAAAAAATAGACAAAAAATTATATAGAGATGATAACAATGACCTCATATGGAAATAAAAAATCTATATTAATTTATTTTTTTATTTTATTTTTTGTTACAGAAATTTCTCACAGCGTCGAAAATAAAATAGTACTTAAAATTGAAAATGAAATTATTACAAGTTTAGATATTAGTAATGAAATAAATTATCTTAAAGCATTAAATCCTAAAATCAAAAACCTAGATCAAAAAACTCTCTATAAAATTGGTAAAAACTCAATTACTAAAGAAAAAATTAAAGAATTAGAAATATTAAAATATGTAAAAAAATTATCTATTAACGAAAATTACTTAGAAGAACTTATAAAATCAGCTTACATGAGATTAGGATTAAGTTCTAAAAGTGAATTTATTAACTATATTAAAGATTACAATTTAAATTTTGAACAAATAAAAAAGAAAATAACTATCGAAGCTTCCTGGAATGAACTAATTATGGCAAAATATTCAAACAAATTGAAAATAGATAAAGAAAGATTAAAAAAAAAAATAATTGAAGAAAATAATAAAGATAGAAAGATCTACTTGTTATCAGAAATACTCTTTGATGTTACAAGTAATACACAGCTGAAATCTAAATTTGATGAAATAAAAGAAAGTATAATAAGTATTGGATTTGAAAATACTGCTCTTAATTATAGTAAAGCAGATAGCTCAAAATTTGGAGGAAGATTAGGATGGATAGAGGAAAATTTTTTAAATGCTAAAATCAGAGAAAATATAAATAAAATTAATATTGGAGAGATTACTAAACCTGTTGTAACCCCTGGTGGTTTTTTAATATTATTACTAGAAGATATAAAGTACGAAAAAACTAAAAAAGATGTTGATAAAGAATTAGATATATTAATTAGAAAAGAAAAAAATAGTCAATTAAATCAATTTTCAAACATATATTTTAAAAAAATACGAAAGAATATTAAAATAAATGAAATTTAAGCCAATTTTAATTGTATCTGGAGAACCAAACAGTGTTTTTTTAGAGATCTTTTTTAAATCTATAAAACAAAAAAAATATAAACGCCCTTTAGTATTAATTTGTTCAAAATATATATTAAATTCTCAGATGAATAAATTAAATTACAATTATAAAATAAATATTCTAGATCAAAAAAATATTTTTAAACAAAAATTAAATAATAGAAAAATAAATTTAATTGATGTTAAATATAAACAAAAAAAACCATTTGAAAAAATTTCGTATAAATCAAAAAAATATATTGAAGACTGTTTTAATATATCTTTAGAGCTATTAAATAAAAATGTTTCAGATTGTCTTATTAATGGTCCGATCTCAAAAAAATTTTTTTTAGGAAAAAAGGATTTTGGAATAACTGAATATTTAGCTAGAAGAACATCTACAAAATCATATGCAATGTTAATTTTTAACAAACAACTATCAGTAACACCATTAACAACCCACATACCAATTAAATTAGTTAGTAAACAAATTTTAAAAAAAAGGATTATTGAAAAAATTTTAATCATAAATGACTTTTATAAAAAAAGATTTAAATTTAAGCCTAGAATAGGTGTAACTGGACTAAATCCACATTGTGAAAGTAAATTAAAATTTAATGAGGATGAAATTATAATTAAACCATCTGTAAAAATGCTTAAAAAGAAAGATATAAATGTAAGAGGACCTTATGCGGCTGACACTCTTTTTTTAAAAAATAATAGAGACAAATTTGATGTGATAGTGGGTATGTTTCATGATCAAGTTCTTACACCTGCAAAAACACTTTTTGAGTATGATGCTATTAATATTACCCTTGGATTACCATTTATTAGAATTTCACCTGATCATGGGCCTAACGAAAAAATGCTGGGAAAAAATTTATCTAGTCCTTTAAGTCTTATTAAAGCTTTAAAATTTTTGGATAAAAGTTGATTAAAGCAAAAAAAAGTTTAGGTCAAAATTTTTTAATTGATAAAAATATTTTAGAAAAAATTACAAACATTGCTAAAATTGAAAATAATACGATCCTTGAAATCGGGCCTGGTACTGGAAATCTGACTTCTTATATCCTTAAAAAAAAACCAAAAAAAATATATGTTATTGAAAAAGATAATGAACTTACAATAAATCTTCAAAAAAAATTCAATAATGAAATAACAATTATCAATGAAGATGTTTTGAAAATAGATGAAACTAACCTTTTCAAAGATAAAGTCACAGTTTTTGGAAATTTACCTTATAATATTTCTACTGAAATTTTAAGTAAGTGGATAATAAATTTAAAAGATAATTTTTGGTTTGAATGTCTGATCTTGATGTTTCAGAAAGAAGTTGCTGATAGAATAATTGCTGAATTCAACACTTCAAATTATGGTAGATTATCAATTATTTCTAATTGGAAACTTAAAATTAAAAAAGTATTTGATATAAAACCAGAAGCATTTTCCCCAAAGCCTAAAGTAATAAGCTCTGTGCTTATTTTTTATCCGAAGAAAAATTTTATTAAAATCGATAATCCATATAATTTAGAAAAAGTTACTAGGATTTTTTTTAATCAAAGAAGAAAAATGTTAAAAAAACCTTTTAATCAACTTTTTAATGGAGATCAAAAAGTTTTAAATAAACTTAAAATTGATTTAACATTGAGACCTCAAAATATAAATTTAGAGACTTATTACAATCTTGTTTGTGAGTATGAAAAATTAAGAAGTTAGTTTATCTACATGATTTCTAATATAATCTAAATCATAATCTTTAGAACCATTGTTTAATACAGCATTAATTAAATTTGTGATTTTATTATAACATTCTTTTAAATCATTATTTATTACTACATAATCATAATTTATCCAATGCAACACATCCCTTTCAAATTGGTTCATTCTTTCTGTGGCTGTTAAATTGTCATTTGCGTGTCTTTTAGATAACCTTTCGAATAAAACTTCTTTGCTAGGAGGAAGTATAAAAAAAGTAATTAATTTATAATCTAATTTTTTATTCTTTATTTGATCAGCTCCCTGCCAATCGATGTCAAAAAGTACGTTTTTACCTTTATTTAATTTATCTATTACTGGTGTTCTTGTTGTGCCATAAAAATTATTAAAAACTTTTGCATATTCTAAAAACTCTTCGTTTTTAATTAATCTTTTAAACTTTACTTCGTCCACAAAAAAATAATCTTCATTTTGATTTTCGTTTGGTCTAGGCTGTCTTGTTGTATGTGATATTGAGATTTCAAAATTATCTTTTTCTGATAACTTTTTTACAAGAGTAGTTTTACCTGCTCCTGAAGGAGAAGATAATATTATCATTACCCCATCTTTTTCTGATGGCATTAAAATTTCTAGTTTGCTTTTCCTTCGATAAATTTAACTGCATCACCCACAGTCAAAATTTTCTCAGCTTCACTGTCTGAAATTTCAGATCCAAATTCTTCTTCAAAAGCCATCACTAATTCAACTGTATCTAAGCTATCAGCTCCTAAATCATCTATAAAACTAGACTCTTCTGTAACTTTGGCTTCATCAATACCTAAGTGATCTGCTACAATTTTTTTAACTTTGCTTGAAACGTCTTCTGACATATTGATCCTTTTTGTTATAAATTCTTAATAGTTTAAAAACCTATTTTGTCAAGCCATATACATGCCTCCATTAACATGTAAGGTTTCACCATTTATATAACTGGATTGGTTGGAACACAAAAAAAGCACAGCATTTGCTATATCATCAGGTTCTCCTAGACGTGCGGATGGGATTTTAGATATAATTGTCTCTTTAAATTTATCATCCAATTTATCTGTCATTTCTGTTTTTATAAAACCAGGTGAAATACAATTTATATTTATATTTTTTTTTGAATATTCAATCGCCAAACTCTTTGACATAGCAATGATACCAGCCTTGGATGCTGTATAATTAGCTTGACCTAAATTTCCAGTATGACCAACAACTGATGTAATATTAATAATCTTGCCAGATTTATTTTTAATCATTTTTTTAATAGCAGATTTGCACATTAAAAAACTTCCTGTTAAATTAATATTAATTACTTTTTGCCACTCTTCTAAACTCATCCTTATAGCTAGATTGTCTTGAGTTACTCCTGCATTGTTAACTATTCCATCTAAGTTACCACCAAGTTCCTTGGTTGCATTTTCTATAAATTCTTCAATTTTATCAATTTCAGAAATATTAAATTTCAATGTTTTAATATTTCCATACTTTCTTTTTAACGCATCGAGTTTTTCTATTTTTGTACCTGTGGCCAAAATATTTGCACCAGCTTTATATAATTTTTCAATTATTGAATTTCCAATTCCACCTGTAGCACCTGTAACAATAATATTTTTACCATTTAAATCTGTCATATTTTTAAACTCTCAATATCACTTTGATTATTAATTGACTCAATTTTAACATCTTTATTTATTCTTTTTACCAAACCTGAAAGGACTTTCCCAGGTCCAATTTCTATAAAATGTCTTACATTATTTTCTATCATATTAATCACACTTTCTCTCCATCTAACTCGATTCTCAATTTGTTTAATTAAGAGACTTTTGAGCTCATCACGATCTTTAATTTCACTCGCAGTCACATTTGAAATTAATAGATTTTCTCCATTATTAAAATTAAGTTTATTTAGCTCTTCAGTCATAATTTTTGTAGCATTACTCATCAAATTACAATGAAAAGGAGCACTAACTGGAAGTTTAATGTTTTTAATTGATTTTTGTTTTAACATTTGAATTAACTTTTCTAAATCTTCTATTTTTCCACTTAAAACAATTTGACCTTCTGAATTATCATTTGCAATTTGAGCTTTAAAAATTTTAATATTATCTGTCAAAATTTTTTCAATAATTTCAACTGTTGAACCTAGGACTGCAAGCATTCCTCCCTGTCCTTTAGGCACTGAATTTTGCATAGCATCTCCTCTGACTCTTAATATCTTCAAAGTTTCTGAAAAACTTAAATATCCAGCGCACGATAACGCTGAATATTCTCCAAGAGAATGTCCTGCAAAATATTTTGCTTTATTTAAATCTATGTTAAACTCGTCTTTAATTACTTTGAATATTGAATAACTAATTAAAAATATTGCAGGCTGTGTATTAATTGTTAAATCTAAGTCCTCTTTTGGACCTTCTAATATTAACTTAGAAATAGAAAAATTTAATGTGTCATCAGCCTCTTGAAAAAGATTTTTAACAATATCAAATTTATCATATAGGTCTTTTCCCATACCGACCATTTGTGATCCTTGACCTGGAAAAATTACTGAAAACATATAAAAAAAACTAATTATTTTGCCTTTTTAACTATTGTAATTGAACTTTTATAATAGTATATCCTCATTTTTTATTAAAGAACTTAAATGAATTTATACGAACATACAATCATAGCTAGGCAAGATACTTCACCCAGTGAGTTGAAGCAATTAACAGAAAAATATTCTAAAATTGTAGAAAAAAATGAGGGAGAGGTTGTTAAAACTGAAAACTGGGGACTAATTAATTTATCATATCTAATCAAAAAAAATAGAAAAGGGAGCTACATCCACTTTAAAATTAAAGGTAAAGGAAATGTAATAAATGAATTAGAAAAAAACGAGGCAATTGATAAAAAATTATTAAGATACTTAACAGTGAAAGTAAAAAAATTTGATTTAGAAACAAATTATTTTGGTAAGAACGAAGATAGTGAAAAAAAAGAAAGTAATAAAAACTAATGGCAAAAAGGCAAAGTGGAAATAAAAAAGGTAAACAAAGTAATTTTGCGAAACTAAGTATTTTCCAACCAAATAAGTATAAATTTAAAAAAACTTGTCCACTTTCAGCTAAAGGTGCTCCTAAAGTTGATTATAAAAATATAAAATTATTAAAAAAATATGTATCTGAGAATGGTAAAATTTTACCCTCAAGAATAACAAATGTTTCTCAAAAAAAACAAAGAGAATTATCCCTTTCAGTCAAACGAGCTAGAAATTTAGCATTAATTTAAAATGAAAGTTATTTTATTAGAAAATGTTAAAAGAATTGGATCTATTGGTGAGGTAATAGATGTAAAAAGAGGTTTTGCCAGAAACTTTTTAATTGCTAATAAAAAAGCACTATACGCATCAAAAGAAAATATAAAACAAGTTGAAAAAATAAAAGCTGATTTATCAAAAAAAGATAATGAAAAGAAAAAAGAGGCCTCTTTAATTGCTGAACAAATTAATGGAAAAGACTACTCTGTAAAAAAACTAAGTACAGAAAATAATGAATTGTATGGTTCTGTCAAACCAACAGAAATCTCAAAACTTATTTTTGAAACAAATAAAATTGAGATCAAGCCGTCAATGATACAACCAGTCGAGGAAATAAAGGCTTTAGGAAAATTTAAAGTTAAAATATCTTTACACTCTGAAGTTGATGCTGAAATTACAATTAGCGTTTCATCAGCTGATACAATTCAATAATTATACATTTTTTTCCCCAGCATTAATTTTTAATTTTATTTAATCTTTTTTAATATAAAATTATTTTTATGGATAATAGCTTAACATTGGTTAAGGATACATTTAAAGAATTACCGAACAATATTGAAGCAGAACAAGCGGTGATAGGATCTATTCTTGTAAGCAATGATATTTTTGATGAAATCAATACGATAATTTCAAGTATTAACTTTTATGATCCAATGCATCAAAAAATTTTTGAAGCTGTTGAAAGTCTAATCTATAAAGGAATGTTGGCCAACCCAATTACTCTTAAAAATTATTTTGAGAATGAAAAAGATGATCTAAATATCCCCGAATATTTGATTAAAATAACGAAATTTTCCACATCGGTTCGTCAAGCAATAGAATATTCAAAAATAATTTATGATATGTTTGTAAGGAGAGAATTAATCAAAATTTCTGAACAAACTATTGATAGTGCAAAACTAAATGAGTTGGATACTAATGGGCAATCTATTATTGAAAATTCTGAAAGATTATTATTTGATTTAGCTGAAAAAGGTTCTTTTAATTCTTCATTAGTAAAATTTGATGAAGCGATGAAGCAAACAATTGAAATGGCATCAGCTGCTTATAAAAATGAGGAGGGTATAGTCGGTGTGCCTACTGGTTTAAGAGATTTAGATGATAAACTTGGGGGATTACACCAATCAGATTTAATTATTATTGCTGGTCGACCGTCGATGGGTAAGACTTCCCTTGCAACAAATATTGCATTCAATGCTGCACAAAAATTACAGGAGAGTGGTAAAAAATCATCTATAGCTTTCTTTTCACTTGAAATGTCATCAGAACAATTATCTACCAGAATAATTTCCGAACAAGCAAGAATTAGCTCTAATGATATTAGAAGAGGAAGAATATCTGATGACCAGTTTGACAAGTTTTTAGAAACATCAAAAAATATTTCAGAACTGCCTCTTTATATCGATGAAACTCCAGCCATAAGTATCGCAGCACTGAGCAATAGAGCAAGACGTATCAAAAGACTTTTTGGCCTTGATATGGTTGTAGTTGACTACATTCAATTAATGAGAGGAACTACATTTAATAAAGATGGAAGAGTTCAAGAAATATCACAAATTACCCAGGGACTTAAAGCAATAGCCAAAGAACTTTCTGTTCCTGTCGTTGCTCTTTCACAACTATCTCGACAAGTAGAACAGAGAGATGATCATAAGCCTCAATTGGCAGATCTAAGAGAGTCTGGCTCTATTGAGCAGGATGCAGATGTTGTAATGTTTGTTTATAGAGAAGGATATTATTTACAAAGAAAAGAGCCAAGAGAAGCAACTGTTGAGCATGCAGAGTGGCAAGCAAAAATGAATGAAGTTGCACATTTAGCTCAAATTATAATTGGTAAACAAAGACATGGTCCTATCGGCAATGTAACGCTTGAATTTGAGGAAAGATTTACAAAATTTAAGGATACTCAATTAAGTTAAATTCCAATATAAAGAGCTTGAATGGTAGCTCATTTTTATCAAAACGTTATCCTTAAAAAACCCAAAGTAATATTTGTGTTGTTGCTTATTGCCATTTTAAGTTTTGGTTACTACTCAAAAAATTTTAGACTAGATGCTTCATCAGAAACTCTATTAATAGAGGGTGATCCAGATTTAGCATATCTGAAAGAAGTATCTGAAAGATATGGATCTAAAGAATTTTTAATTCTTACCTATACACCAAATGAGGGAATGGTAACTGACTCTTCCATTAATAATTTATTAAGTTTAAAATATAAAATTCAGAGCCTCAACTGGGTACATAGTGTAATTACCTTGTTAGACATTCCTCTTTTAAATAATTCGGATGCTCCTCTTCAAGAAAGACTAGAAAGTTTCAAAACCTTAAAAGATGAAGATGTTGATAGAAATCGAGGCTTTAAAGAAATTTTAAATAGTCCTGTTTTTAGGAATTTTGTAATAAGTGAAGATGGTAAAACTAGTGGAATTATTGTTAACATTAAACAGTCCGAGGCACTAAAAAATATAGATAATAAATCAAAAGAAAAACTTGAGCTAATTAAAGATCAAATCAAAAAACAAAACCACCAGAATATTTTAGAAATTAGACAAGTTATTCAAAGTTATGAAGATGTTGGAAAAATTTATCTTGGTGGAATACCAATGATTGCTGATGACATGATGACTTTTATTAAAAGCGATATTATTGTTTTTGGTTTGGGTGTTCTATTGTTTATAATTATTACTTTATGGTTTGTTTTTAGAAATTTTCTTTGGATTGTTGTTCCTATAAGTAGTTGTCTTTTTTCTGTGATAATTATGATGGGATTGCTTGGACTTCTAGGATGGAAAGTTACAGTAATCTCATCAAATTTTATTGCGCTCATGTTGATTTTAACAATGGCAATGAATATTCATATGAGTACTAGATTTCTACAACTTAAAAAAGATTTTCCATCAAAAAATAATTTTGAAATTATTTCCTTAACTACTTCAAAAATGTTTTGGCCAATTCTTTATACTGTTCTTACAACAATTTTTGCATTCTTATCTTTAATCTTTAGTGAAATAAAACCTATTATTGATTTTGGCTGGATGATGACTTTTGGGTTAATTACATCATTCATTATTACATTTACTTTACTACCCACCCTTTTAAACTTTGCACCTACAAATAATATTTCAGTCAAGAAAGAACAAAAATCTAAAATCACAAATTTATTTGGTCTTATTTCTCTTAATAATAAAAACTCAATCTTCTTAGTAACCGGACTAATTGTAATTTTAAGTGTTGTTGGAATAAGTAAGTTAGAGGTTGAAAATAGTTTTATTAATTACTTTGATAAGAATACTGAAATTTATAAGGGTATGAAACTTATAGATGAAGAGCTAGGTGGAACCACACCTATGGAAGTTATTATAAAGTTTCCAAAGATAGAAAATTTAGAAAAATCTAAAGAAGGTGATGAATTTGAGGATTGGAGTGATGAAGAAGATACTAATGATGAAAAATATTGGTTTACCAAAGATAAAATTGATTTAATTACATCTGTCCATAATTACTTAGATAGTTTGCCTGAAATTGGTAAAGTTATCTCTTTTTCATCTATTATTGAAGTTGCTACACAATTAAACAATAATAAGCCTTTAGGTACTTTAGAAATGGGAGTGCTTTACACTAAAATTCCTGAGAGTATTAAAACTGAAATTATTGATCCCTATCTATCAATTAAAGATAACGAAGCTCGTATTAATTTAAGAATTATAGACTCACAGGAAAATTTAAGAAGAAATGATTTAATTAACAAAATCAATTTTGATTTGAGGGATAAATTTGGTTTAGAAGAAAATGATTATAAATTAGCCGGTGTTTTAATTTTATTTAATAATTTATTACAAAGCTTGTTTAAATCTCAAATTTTAACATTAGGATTGGTTATGATTGGAATATTTTCAATGTTCATAATATTATTTAGAAATATTAAGCTTTCATTGATTGGTGTTGTTCCAAATTTTATTGCTGCTTTTTTTATACTAGGAATTATAGGTTTGCTAGGAATACCTTTGGACATGATGACAATAACTATTGCAGCAATTACAATTGGAATTGCAGTAGATAACAGTATTCATTATATTTACAGATTTAAAGAAGAGTTTAATAAAATAAAAGATTATAATAAGACATTAAAAACTTGTCATTCAACTGTTGGTGTTGCAATACTAAATACTTCAATTACGATTGTTTTTGGATTTTCAATTTTGGTTTTATCTAAGTTTATTCCGACAATTTATTTTGGAGTATTTACTGGTCTAGCTATGTTATTAGCTATGATATCAGTCTTAACTTTGCTTCCTGCATTAATCCTAATTATTAAACCGTTTGGCAAACCATAATAATGTTGGAAATCATAAATGATTTTTATAAAGCAATCTCAATAATTGATTTAATCTATTTAATTTTAACAATCCTTTCTTTGATAAATTGTTATAAAAAGGGCTTCATTTTAAGCCTTCTCTCAATGGCCAAATGGTTGCTGGCATACATAATAACATTAATTTTATTTCCGAAAATTAAACCTTATGTAAAAGACATAATTGACAATGAGTATGTGCTAGATGTTGGTTTGGGAATAATAATATTTGTGTTTGTTATCTTTTTAGTTTTATTGGTAAATAAAGGAATCGGTAAAGCAGTCAAATATACAGGAATCGGTGGCTTAGATACAACATTTGGATTCTTTTTTGGCTTTATAAGAGCTTACATTATATCTGTTTGTATTTTTTCAGGTGTTCATATCGTTTATAATTATGATAAATGGCCAATAAATTTTGACAAATCATACGTCTTTCCATATTTAGAAAAAGGTAGTAGTTATCTGATAAAAGAATTTCCTAATGAAAAAACATATCAAGATTCTAAAGAAAAAATTAAAGATTTATAATCCAAGATTAAATGAAGAATGCGGGGTTTTTGGAATCAGCAATGCAAAGGATGCTTCAGCTCTAACAGCACTTGGACTACACGCTCTACAACACAGGGGTCAAGAAGGTTGTGGAATAGTTACTTTTGATGGAGAAAAATATTATTCTGAAAAAAGATTTGGTTTGGTTGGTGATAATTTCAATAAAGAAAAAGTACTTAATAATCTTAAGGGAAATTATTCGATTGGCCATAACAGATACAGTACAACTGGAAACAATATATTAAGAAATATACAGCCTTTTTTTGCTGACACCAATGCAGGTGGAATTGGAGTAGCACATAATGGAAATCTTACTAATTCAATAGCTTTAAGAAATAAACTAGTTGAAGATGGAGCTATATTTTACACTACCTCAGATACTGAAACGATTGTTCAATTAATTGCTAAATCAAAGAGACCAAAAACAATTGATAAAGTAATTGATGCAATTTTTCAAATTCAAGGTGGTTATGCATTAGTGATGTTAACTCAAAACTCTTTAATTGGAGTTAGAGATCCTTACGGAATTAGACCACTAGTAATTGGTAAGCTTGGCAATAGTTATGTCTTATCATCTGAAACTTGTGCCTTTGATATAATTGGTGCAAAATTTGTAAGAGAAGTTGAAAATGGTGAGATAGTTTTAATTGAAAACAATGAGCTGAAAAGTATTAAGCCCTTCCCCGCTAAAAAAGTTAGGCCTTGTGTTTTTGAGTATATTTATTTTTCAAGACCAGACAGTCTAATAGGAGGAAAAACAGCATATGAGCATAGAAAAAACATCGGTAGAGAGCTTGCAAAAGAAAATGATACTGATGCCGATATAGTGGTTCCAGTCCCAGACTCTGGAAATGCTGCTGCTATGGGTTTTGCTCAAGAACTAAAAATGAATTTTGAACATGGTCTAATTAGAAATCATTATGTTGGAAGAACTTTCATTGAACCAAGCCAGAAAATTAGAAGCTTGGGTGTTAAATTAAAATTAAATGCTAATCAAACTACAATTAAAAATAAAAAAATAATTCTAATAGATGACTCTCTTGTTCGAGGAACCACATCGTATAAAATAGTTAAAATGCTTTATGATGCTGGTGCGAAAGAAGTTCATGTTAAAATTGCATGCCCTGAAATAAGATATCCAGATTTCTATGGTGTAGATACACCTACAAAAAAAGAATTGTTAGCAGCAAATAAATCAAATGATGAAATTTGTGAATATATTGGAGCTAAATCTTTAAGATTTTTATCAGTAGAAGGTTTGTATAAGGCTATTGGTTTTGAAAAAAGAAACGAAACATATCCACAATTAACAGATCATTATTTCACGGGTGAATATCCTGTTAAATTAGTTGATGAATTAGGAGATAATAAAATAACTCAGTTATCTTTATTAAGCGCTGGATCAAATAATTAAGTTATGAAAACAGTTAATTTTACTGAAATGAAAAATGGAACTAAGGAAGATTATGAGCTTCTTGAAAAATTTGAGAAAAACTTTGAAAGACAAACAGCTGAGAGAGTTTTAAATTATTTATCTAAACAAACTACAACTTTAGAAGGTTATAAAATCACTAGACTAGAACACTCCTTACAAGCAGCAACAAGAGCATTTAAAAATAAAGAAAGTGATGAAATGGTTGTTGCAACTTTACTACATGATATTGGAGATGATTTAGCACCAATGAATCATTCTCAATATGCTGCATCTATACTAAGACCTTATGTTTCAGAAAGAACTTATTGGATTGTTCTACACCATGGTCTTTTTCAAACTTACTACAGTGCTCATCATTTAGGTGGTGACAGAAATGCAAGAGATAAATTTAAAGAACACAAGTATTATCAAGACACTATAGATTTTTGTGAAAAATATGACCAATGCTCTTTTGACCCTGATTACAAAAGTATGACTTTGAATGATTTTAAGCCACTAGTTAAAAAAATATTCGCAAAAGAGCCTTATTATTATCTTTAAATTTAGGTATAAATCACTAGTTACAGCACATGATCGATTCAAAAGAAAAAATTATAAATTATTTTAAATCAGGAATTAAGGAAGCCAAAAATTTCAAAATTGGGATCGAGCATGAAAAGTTTTTATTTAATAATTCGGACAATAAAAGGATTAATTATTCAAAAATAAAAGAAATGTTTACAGCCCTGCTTGAATTTGGCTGGAATCCAGTTTTTGAAAAAGAAAATATTATTGCACTTAATAAAGGTGGTAAAAATATAACTCTTGAACCAGGCAATCAAATAGAATTATCAGGAGATAAATTAAATCATATGCACGAAGCTTGTGCAGAGTCACAAGACTATTTGTTTGAATTAAAACAAGTTACAAAAAAATTAGATATTAAAATTGTTAGTGCAGGATTTGATCCAATATCTAAATTAAGTGAAATACCAAACAATCCTAAACAACGATATGAACTGATGACAAAGGATATGCCTCTAGGTGGCGAGCTTAGTTTGGACATGATGTATCGAACATGTGGCACACAATTAAATATAGATTTTAGTTCAGAAGAAGATTTTATTAAAAAGTTCAGAGTAGCAAATTCTATTGTACCTATTGCTATTGCTTTATTTGCTAATTCATCAATCGTAGAGAAAAAAAATAGCAACTATTTATCTTATAGATCTAAAGTATGGCAAAGTACTTCTAGAGGTGGATTGCCAAAATTATTTTTCGAAAACATGAATTTTGAAAAATATGCAGATTTTGTAATTAATTTTTCTATATTGTTTGTACAAAATAAAGATCATTGTATTTCAGGTAGGAAATATATTTTTAAGGATTTTATGGAAGGAAAAATCCAAGAAATTGGAAATAGACTTCCAACTGAAGCAGACTTAACAACTCACTTAAGCACAATATTTACTGAAAATAGAGTAAAAAAATATATTGAATTAAGATCAATGGATACATGTGGTTGGGATTGTTTATGTGCAGGACCAGCCTTCAATATAGGTATGCTTTACGGAAATTTAGATGAAGTTTATGAACTAATTTCAAAATGGGACATCGATAAAATAATTAACGCTTATCTAGAAGCGCCACAAAAGGGATTTAATACTCAATTAATGGGTAAAGATCTTCTTTATTGGTCATCTACACTTTTAGATCTTTCAAGAAAAGGGTTAGAGAATAGAGATGTTTTAAGTAAAAAAGGTAATAATGAGACTATATTCCTAAAACATCTACAAAAAGTAATTGATAATAAAACAACAAACGCAGATCATATGATTAGTAAATTTTCAAAAAACGAAAATTTAGACGAATTGTATGATAAATAAAATTGTTGCTGTACAAGGAAACCATCCTTCTAAACTAAATCCTTTAACGGATACAAGTGTTTTTTTAGCAAACGAAATTCAGAACAAAAAATATAAAATTTTCTATTACGATCCAAAAGATTTATCAGTTGTTAATTCGAAAGTTACAGCTAAAGGTTTTTTTATTAAATTTAACTATAGCAATAAAAAATTCTATAAAATCACAAAAAAACAAAATCTAGAATTAAATAAATGTAAATTTATTCTTATTCGCCAAGATCCACCTTTTAATCTTGAGTATATTTCAACAACATACATTTTGGATACAATTAAGACTAAAGTTAAAGTAATTAACAACCCTACCTCTGTAAGGAATATTTCTGAAAAATTGTATTCATCTAAATACCAAAAATACATGCCAGCTACTATTTTTACACAAAATATGGATGAAATTAAAAAATTTTTCAAAAAAAACAAAAAAGTCATTTTAAAACCAATCCACAGTTTCAGTGGAAATGATATTCATTTACTAAATAAATTTAATTCAAAATTAGTAAATAAATTTATAAAAAAACATGATCATATCATGTGCCAAAAATTTCTTCCTAAAATAAGTAAGGGAGACAAAAGAGTTTTTATTATTAATGGAAAAGTATGTGGTGCAATTTCAAGGGTTCCAAAGAAAGGTTCAATTTTAAGTAATATGAGTAAAGGAGCAAAACCAACTAATATAAAATTAACAAGTAAAGAAATTAAAATTTCAAAACTAATTGCAAAAGATTTAAAAAAAGAAAATATTTTTTTTGCTGGAATTGATTTTATAGATCAAAAACTCAACGGAGATATAAATGTTACATCTCCAACTGGACTTAAAACACTTTATGATCTTTCGGGAATAAATTTAGCTAAAACTTTTTGGAAAGAACTTAAAGCGTGAATAATTTAACTAATCAACAAAAGGGTTCGTTAATGGCCTTTATAGGAGTTATGTTTATAACACCTGACTCTTTACTAATTAGATTATCAAATATTGATACTTGGGGGATGCTTTTTTACAGAGGAGCAATACCATTTGTGGTAGTTTTAATTGGTCTTCTTTTATTTTATAAAAATAATTTCTTAAAAGCTTTGTTTAAAATTGGTTATCCAGGTATTTTTTATGTAATTAGTTTTTCTATTTGCAATATTACTTTTATTATCTCAATACAAAACACCAATGTAGCAAATACTTTATTAATGGTAGCTCTTGCACCAATGCTATCAGCAATCTTAGGAGCTATTTTCTTAAAAGAAAAACCGGATAATAGGACTTGGATTGCTATAATAATTACCTTTATTGCTTGTGTTTATATTTTTTACGACTCTTTAAGTCTTGGTAATTTTTATGGAGATTTATTTGGTTTAATAACTTCTTTTGGATTAGCTTGTAACGCAAACATTGCAAGATACGCAAAATCTACCGATTTAGTACCTGCTGCTGTAATTGGAAAATCTTGTGTTGCAATATTTGCTTTTTTCTTTGTTAAAGACTTTGCTTTAGTTGGAAATGATCTTTTTTATATACCTTTAATGTGTGTGATGTGTGTAGCCATACCATTTGTTTTAGTCACTATAGCGCCAAGATTTATAACAGCGGCTGAAGTTAATCTATTTTTCCTACTAGAGACTATCCTTGGACCAATCTGGGTTTGGATGGTTATTAGGGAACAACCCTCTAACGAGACTATCTATGGAGGTATCGTTATCATTATCACGATAGCAGTTCATTCTTTTCTGGCCATAAAAAAAACACAAACCAAAACTACTTAGCCAAAAATTATTAAAACTTAGAATGTATAAATGCAAAAAGAAGTAAAAAAGTCTTGGGCTCTATTTATAGGGATAGGGGTAATGATGATTGCTCATGGATTGCAAATGCAAGTTATGGGTATTAGATCAGTGCTTGAAGATTTTAGTGTTTTTACAACTGGTATTTTCATGTCAGGATACTTTGTTGGTTATTTTGTAGGCTCAAGAACTACACCAAATTTTGTTTCAAAGGTTGGTCACATAAGAGTATTTGCTGCATTCGCTTCGCTTGCATCCTTAAGTGCTTTAATTGCAGTTGTTTATGTAAATCCATTTATGTGGACAATTAGTAGATTTATAACAGGTATAAGTTTAGTTAGTTGTTATGTAGTTACGGAAAGTTGGTTAAATGATAGAGCTACAAATAAAAACAGAGGACAACTACTATCTGCTTATATGATGGTAATTTACTTTGGACTAGCAATAGGAATGTTACTCCTTAACGTTAGTAAACCTAATAATTATGAACCATTTATTTTAGTTTCCATTTTACTTTCTGTTGCACTTGTTCCTATTTTGTTGACAAAAAGACCTGCTCCTAAATTTAAAAAAATAGAGACAATAAGTATTAAAGAATTATATAAAATTTCCCCACTTGGTTCATTAAGTTCATTTTTTACTGGTATTATTCATGCAGCATTCTTTTCTTTAATATCTGTTTATGCAACACTTGCAAAATTTACTTTAGTTGAAACATCGATACTTTTATTTGTTGCAACAATTGCAGGAGTGATTGGTCAAGGGCCAATAGGTTATTTATCAGATACATTTGATAGAAGAAAAGTAATTGTAATAACAACTTTTGGCAGTTCTTTTTTAGCTTTTGTTTCAATTCTAACTTCAAACGATCCTATTCAAAATATTTATTACATGGATGAGTTTGCTTTTAGAAAAATAATATTCTTCATTGCTGTAGGCCTGTATTCAAGTTTATGTCTTCCTTTGTTTTCACTAAACCTCGCTCATACAAATGACTTTGTTCCTAAATCAAAATTTGTAGCAGCAGGAGGTGGTTTACAGTTTATCTTTGGTATAGGTGCAATTAGCGGTCCTATTTTATGTTCAATATTTATGGAGTGGTTTGGTTTAAATGGTTTATTTGTGTTTTTAATTATTGCTCATGCAATAATCGGAGGATTTGGATTATACAGGATGAAAGTTAGAAATACTGTTGAAAACCCAGACTCAACTTTTACCCCAGTTCCAGCAACTATTACACCAGCTGGATTAGAATTAGATCCAGATACTCCTGCTACATTAGAGGAAAATTCTAAAACAATTGAATTTGATTCAAAACAATCAATTTAATTTTATTACTAATGCGAGTCCAAAACTGCATGAAGGAATTGTTTAGTTCTTTCATTTTGTGGATCACCAAACAATTTTTCTGGCGGACCTTCTTCAAATATTTTACCTTCATTAAAAAAACAAACTCTATCTGATATTTCACGAGCAAATCCCATTTGGTGAGTTACCATTATCATAGTTAAATTATGTTCTTTATTTAGAGAACGTATAACATTTAACACCTCTCCAACAACCTCAGGATCAAGTGCGGAAGTTATTTCATCTAAAAGCATAACTTTAGGTCTCATAGCAAGTGCCCTTGCTATAGCTACTCTTTGCTGTTGCCCCCCTGAAAGTCTACTTGGGTGTTGATCCTTTTTATCAGTCAGTCCCACTAGCTCTAGTAAATCAAGAGCTCTTTGCTCAGCTTCCTCTTTTTTAAGACCCAAAACCTCAATTGGAGCTTCTATACAATTTTGTAAAGCAGTCATATGAGGAAATAAATTAAATTGCTGAAAAACCATTCCAATTTTAGAACGTCTTTCCCTAAGATATTTTTCACTTGCCTCAATGAGATTGCCATTTTCATTCATATGAGTTAATGGCTCACCATCTAAATTGATCACTCCTCCATTTATTTTTTCCAAAGTCATCAAAACCCTGAGAACTGTAGTTTTACCAGATCCAGATGGTCCTATGATTGAAACCATTTCATTTTTTTTAATATCTAAATTTAATTTATCTAAAACTACTAAATCACCATATTGTTTTGTCACTTGATCAAATTTAACAATTATTTCATCTGATGCATTTTTCATAATTTATTTTTTTATTTTACCTTGTGCTTTATTAACATCATTTTCTAATTTTCTAACCCACATTGCAGCGGGAATAGATAATGTTAAAAATATAATTCCTACTAAGGTATAAGGTTCTAAGTATCTATAATTATATCCCCCTACAGCTGTTGCTGCATGAAATAATTCTGCAACTCCAATGGTAGATAGTAATGGGGTATCTTTAAAAATTCCAACCAAGTAATTCCCCATTCCCGGTATAGCTATTGGAAATGCCTGTGGTAAGACAATTCTTCTATATGTATAAAGTGTAGAAAAATTAAGAGCTCTACAGGCTTCCCATTGTGTTTTTGAAACTCCTTCTAACGCCCCTCTGTAAACTTCAGATAAATAAGTTCCAAAATGAAGACCGATTGTAATCATTCCACATATCCACGCTGATAATGTAATGCCAAATTGTGGTAATACGAAATAAACAAAAAATAATTGAATTAAAAGAGGTGTGGATCTTATAAATTCGACTATTTCTCTATTTATCCAGTTTATAATTCTAAATGGAGTTCTTTGTCCAAGCAAAAAAAATAATCCAACGACTAAGGCAATTGCATAACCTACACCAGCGGCAAGTATTGTGTTTAAGGTTGCAATTGCCATTTGTGGCAATATTTCTATTGTAAAATCCCATCTCCAACCCATTTCCATAAATTAAATTCTCTCCTTTCCAACTTTTCTAGCCGCTAATACTTCTAGCCATCTTAAAAATGGCACTAATGCAAACCTAGCAATAATATAGTAAATTAGTAATGCTGTTCCAAAACACTGTGCTGATAACCAGGTAATAGAGTTAATTTGTTTTGCTTCAAAAGTTAAATCCACAACTGTTACTAATGCAACCAATGCCGTAGCTTTTAATAATTCTACAGTTAAATTTGCAGCTGGTGGTAAAATTATTGGAAATATTTGTGGAATAATAATCCTTTTAATTCTTTTTGCTGGATTAAAATTTAAAGCATGTGCTGCCTCCCATTGCCCCTTAGGTACCGCAAGAATTCCTGCCCTTACAATTTCTGCACCATATGCACCAAAATTCAAACCTAGAGCTACTACTCCAGCTGTAAATGCTTCTAGTGATATTCCAAAAAAAGGTAATACATAATAGGCCCAAAATAATTGAACTAATAAAGAGGTTCCTCTAAAAAATTCTATATAAACTGTAGCAATCCCTTGTATAGCTAGATTTTTAGAAAGTCTCATCAAACCAAAAATCATGGAAATAATCACATATAGAATCATAGAACAAACAAGAACTTTTATTGTAGTTACTGTTCCCAATAAAAGGGTAACACCATGCTCGTTCAAAAATTCAAAATATGTCAAAATATTTCCTTTAGATTTTAAAAACCAGGCAACAATTAAGTTGCCTGGTTTAATTTTTTAATTATGTAAATTATTTAGTTGAGCAAGCCCACTCGGTAGTCATGTCAGGTGGTGGTAGTTGAGCTTTATCATAGCCATACTTACCAGCTCTCTCTAACATTTTTCCAGGGTTAGCTAAAACTTTAGCTAAAGCTACGTTGAAAGCTTCTCTGAACTTACTATCACTTTTTCTAAAACCAATACCAACAACATTTACAGTCTCTTTAGGCATTAATTTAGGATCAGTTACTTCAAAAGCTCCACCAGTTTTTTCTTCATGCTCTTTTGCACCAAAGAAAGTTTGTACAGCAGCATCTGCTCTTCCAGCTTTCATCGCTGCTAAAATACCAACCTCACCCTCTACTAAAAGCATTTGACTATCTGGAACACCAGCTTTTTTTGCTGCCTCTACAGTATTAAAACCAGTTCCTGTTACAAGTTTAGCTCCTGTTCTTATTACATCTGCATAATTATTAATTCCTTTAGGATTACCTTTTGGAACTAACATCGCATCACCAAATACTCCAATTGGATCAGAAAAATCAATATTGGCACATCTGCTTTTTAGAATGTACATACCTCCAGTAATCATATCTGATCTATCAGCGTTTATTCCTGGGATAAGACCTGACCATTCAAATACCTTAGTTTCATGCTCAGTAATACCCATTTCTTCTAAAACAGTTAATGCAATCATGTTCACGAATCCTAATGCTTCACCATTATCTCCGGCATATGCCCATGGCACAGCAGTACCAAAACCTAATCTTAATTTGTGTCCATCTGCAAGTCTTTCAGTTAACGTCTTTGCATTAACAGTCGAAATACTAAACAGAAGAACAAATAAAACAGTCAATGTTTTATATATTTTTCTCATGATATCCCCCTAGTTATGTTTAAATAAATTTAAACAGATAAAATTACGAGTGTACAGCCAGACTGAAAAAAAATTTCAATCTTAAGTTGTTTAATATTTATTTTATAAGGATTTTTTCTGATAAATTTATTTCACCGTCATTTTCGGGTGTCAAATAAACACCCATCTCATAATGATCGTAAGTTTGTTTTAAAATTTTAAGTAAATTAAAAGAATTATCATCTGTTTTAGGTTTTAAGTTAATAGCAACACATCTTGGAATATTTTTTTCTACTTTAAACAAGACATTATTAATTTTTAGAGTTTTACCAATCCAATTTCTTTCTTCCCAGGCCTCCATCCCATCAAAATACAAATTCCCTCTAAATGTTGACATTTCAATTTTTCTATCAATTTTGTTTTCAAAATCTCTAATACTATTAATATTTATAAGAGAAATTGAATTGTTAAACATTGATTTATTAGATATTGAAGTATCATAAAAAGGGTACTCATCATTTCTCATAAGTCTAATATCATTTTTTAAAGAACTCTCTAATTCAATTAATTTTTTTGCAAGGTCATCTCTTTCATCAAAGTTATTAATATTAATAGAAATAATTTCTTTATCTTTTAGTGTTAAAGTTAACTTATTATCCTCATTTGAAAAATTATACTTATTAAATACAGGAGTATTTTTAAGTGTTACAATTTTATTCCATTTTCCTTTTCTTGCTTCGGGATTTTTTTCAAATTCTTTAGATTGATCCAAATCAAGATTTTGAGAAAAAGCAAAAACTCTATCCCCTTCTATTCCAATATTTTTGTTAATTTTACACTTATCAATATTTTGAAATGAAATAGATTTGACAGGACAGTTATATATTGAAGTAATAATTGCACTCATATAATCTTTAAAAAATAATATGACTTATCTTAACTCAAATCAACTTAAACAGTACAATGAAGAGGGATATGTTGCTCCTTTAGATGTTTTGACTAAAGAAGAAGCTTTAGCAGCAAAAAATGAAATAGAATTGATAGAAAAAGAAATACCTAATGAAATTGATAAATCTGGTAGATATAATGTTCATTTAATCTCTCCTAAACTTGATGCAATTGTTCATAATTCAAAAATTCTTGATGCTGTTGAAAGTATTATTGGAAAAAATATTTTAGTTTGCAGTACTACTTTATTTATAAAAAATCCTAAACAAGAGGAATTTGTAAGCTATCACCAAGATGCAAAATATATCGGATTGGAACCTCACAATTGGGTTACTGCATGGATAGCAATCACAGATTCCAATAATAAAAATGGTTGTATGAGAATGTGGCCGAAATCTCATAGAGAACTAAGAGATCATAACCAAAAATTTAACGAAGGAAATCTATTAACACGTGGCCAAACAGTAGAAGGAGTTCCAGAAAATGAAATTAAATCTATAGAACTTAAAGCAGGTCAAATGTCTTTACACCATCCAAGAATAGTTCACGGCTCAGGTATAAACAAAAGTAATGATAGAAGAATTGGTTTTGTTATCCAAAGCTATATAGGTACGAATGTAAAACAAACCTTAGGAAAAAACAGTGTTCAAATTGCTAGAGGAAAAGATGAGCTTCATTATCACGAGGTAATTGGTCGTACTAATTCGTTTATGAGTGAAGCAGGTAAATCCTTGAGAATAAGAGAAAATAAATATTTGCAAGAAATATTTTACAAAGGTTCAGATAGAAAAGGAACTTATTAACTAGATGAAAAAAACTATTAATCTTGGGGTAATAGGTATCGATCATGGTCATATCTTTGACATGTTGGGTGAGATGTTAAAAGAAGGATGTACGTGTGAATATTTTTGGACTGAGGGTAATCCATTAACTCTAAAAGAATTTAATTCTAAATATCCAAATATTAAAAGAAAAGAAAATAAAAAAGAGATATTAAATGACTCATCAATTGATATGATTTTAATATCTTCAATTCCTGTAGATAGAGCTGGTCATTCAATAGATGCTTTAAAAGCTGGTAAAGATGTTATGGTAGATAAACCGGGTTGCACTACCCTTGATCAATTAAATCAGATCAAAAAAACAGTAAAAGAAACTGGAAAAATATGGTCAGTAAATTTTTCAGAGAGATTTCACGTTGCTGCAGTTGCTAAAGCTGAAGAATTAGTAAATGAGAATAAAATAGGAAAAGTAAAACAAACTATTGGCACAGGTCCACATAGGCAAGGAAACTATGAAAGACCTGATTGGTTTTATGATCGTCAAAGTTATGGAGGAATCATTACCGATATTGGTTCTCACCAAATTCATCAATTTTTGGTTTTTACGAATTCAAATCAGGCAAAAATCAACCATTCATTAGTAGAAAATACGACAAAGAAAGATACGCCTGGTTTTCAAGATTTTGGTGAAGTGAACCTTACTGGTAATGGTGGGCATGGCTATATTCGTCTGGATTGGTTTACTCCAGATGCGCTTCCAACCTGGGGAGATGGAAGATTGTTAATCCTTGGAGACAAAGGTTTTATTGAAATAAGAAAATATACAGACTTAGCAAAATCAAAAAAAGGTAATCATTTATATTTAGCTAATAATGAAGAAGTTAAATACATCGATTGCTCTAATATTAAACTACCCTACTTTAGAAATTTAATTAATGATGTTTTAAACAGAACAGAAACTGCATGTCCTCAAGATCTTACTTATCTTTCAATGGAACTTGCTATTAAAGCTCAAGAGCAGGCTGAAAAAAAATGAAAAAATATCAAGTAGCAATAATTGGAACCAATATAGGAGCAAAACATTTTGAAGATTTTCAAAAAGTATCTAACAGATTTAGTGTTCACACATTATGTGGTTTAACCAGGGAAGCTATTGATAAAATACTACATTCAAATACTGAGACAAAAATTTCTCTAAATTTTGATGATGTATTAAAAGTTAAAGAAATTGATATCATTGATATTTGTCTTCCACCCCATTTACATTTTTCTGCTTGTAAAAAAGCTATGGAAGCTGGAAAGCATGTGATTTGTGAAAAACCATTAGTTTCAAGTCTTAAAGAAGTAGATGAGTTAGAAAAGATCAGTAAAGAAACTGGCAAAATTATTTTCCCAGTATTTCAATATCGATATGGTCTTGGATTTTCAAAGTTAAAAGTATTAATCAAATCTGGTTTGGCAGGAAACCCTTTAGTTGCTTCTTTAGAAACTCATTGGAATAGAGGTAAAGATTATTATTCAAAACCTTGGAGAGGAACGTGGGAAGGTGAACAAGGTGGTGCAATATTAAGTCACTCTATTCATATTCATGATTTAGTTAGTATGATCCTGGGGCCTGTTTCAAATGTATTTGCAAAATTAACAACTAGAGTAAATGATATTGAGGTTGAGGATTGTGCTGCCCTTTCTATTGAAATGGAAAATGGAACTCTGGTGACAAGCTCAATCACACTTGGAGCCGCAAATGATACCAGTAGACTTCGATTTTGTTTTGAGGGATTAACAGCTGAGTCTGGTGCATCACCAGATAAACCATATAGTCCAGCTGATGATAAGTGGGACTTTTTACCAAGAACTCCTATAACTCAAGCTCAAATAGATGAAGTACTATCAAAAGTAAAAGAACCAAAATCATGGTATGCAGGTATGTTTGAAGAAATTGCAAACAAACTAGATGGATCTCCTAGTGATGAAGTAACTTTATTAGATGCAAGAAAATCTCTAGAATTTGTAACAGCTGTGTATGATTCTTATAGACAAAATAAGAATATTAAACTTCCAATCAATAAAGATAATCCTTTATATAATTCTTGGTTACCTTTAAATAATTAAACATGGGAGATACAAATAAAGCACCAAACGATTTTTTTGATAATTGGAATAAAATCCAATCAATGTCATATAAAAATGTCATTGAACTACTTGTGAAGAGAAGTAGCGAAAAAAAGATATTAGCTCTAATTCAATTTGAATTAGATCAATTTTCAGAAAATGTTCAAAAGGATTTAGCTATTTCTGAAACAAATTCTTTCTATCAAGAAATATCTAACCTTTTCACAGATTCTAACTGGTGGTCAACCGCTAAAGTAACTGATGCTTGTAAACATTATTTAAACTGTGCAAGAAATAATATTTCTTATTTTGAAAACTATGTAGAGGCAGATAGTGTTTTGTCTCAAAATCAAAAAAATGAGATATTTGCCTTATATCAATTATGTACTTTATTTGTTTCTTGGAATGCTATTAAAGAAAAACAGATCAGAGAAGTTATAGATATTAGAAAAAGTTTATTTTTTAGATAACATTCATCAATATGAATAAAGAAAATGCAAGTAAACTCTGGAAAATTATTCAGGAAGCTGGCGATTATTTGGTGGGTCAATTACCTGATCACCCAAATCACCCTAAAGGAAGAAACCCCTATGCTCATGTTGCTATTTGTGTGAAAAGTAAATTTAATGCAAGCTACAAAGATATTCCAGATGAAAAATATGACGATGTAATTAAATACATTGAATTTTTAAAACAAAATCCAAATTAATTATTGTTTTGGAAAATAATCTTGGAGTTCACCTTCTCGGTAAACATCAGCAGTACAACAATGTAAACCTCCGCCAAAAGCGTAGGCATCTCTAAGTTCCACTGGCAAAACTTCCATTCCTAATTTATCTAATTGTTCAGCTTGATAAGTTTCACTTTTTTCTACACATACAGTTTTAGGGTCTAAAACTAGGACATTCATTGAAAGCCAAGTTGATGAATAACATAATGGTGGTGGTTCGTTATGTGCTGGTTGTGCGCTGTCTATGATTTCCCAACCATTATCTTCAAATAATTTTCTTTGCTCTTTAGGAAGTCTTCTTTGTGGGTTATTGATAATTAAACCCTCTTTTATTGGTGTAAAAGTTGCATCAATATGAATTGGATAGGGATCACCTGGGAAGTTAACTGCATGAACTCTATGATCTTTATAATGTCTTTTTAGCCAATCAATTCCTTTTAGATTTGTTGTAAATCCGTGTTGAACTACTAAATCTTTACCAAATCTCAATACATCTGCTGCATCAAATAATGGTTCTTCCTCAGTGGTCACAAAATATTTTTTTTCAGTCCACTCTAATCTTTTTTGGACACCTATTTTATCTGATAAATAATCTTTTCTATAATCTGCATCAGTTAGTCGTGGCTTTGGAGCAGACTCATGTCTCATGTTAGGATCTTGGTTATAGTAATCTTTTAAAAGTGGTCTGTAACATAAATATTCAAACCAACGACAACGATAACTCATAGTAGCTTCTAAAATCTCGTTACCAACTGTTAACAAAACATCTCTTGGGGGCATGCAACCAAACATAGTTTCAGCTTCCCAATCGGGCGTAGATGTTTTTTGACTAAAATCTATTGGTGTTGGTCGATCAACTTTAATTCCTCTTTTTTGAAGCATATTTGAAAAATCATCTAAAAGTTGATTTGCTTTATCAACAGTATCTTTTGTTCTTGGTCCAAACTGACCTCGCATGTCACTGTCTTCTGGAACTTTTGCATCTAATGCTGGTTCAGGTGATGGAATACAAGTGCCATCCGCTCTACCGACAATTACATGTTTTAATGGATCCCATTCGTTCCAACTATTAACAATAGTTTTATTCTCGCTCATAAAGATTAGTTTTTTATAATATTATGCTCTGGGCCGAAAGGAAATTTTGTAATATTTTCTGCTCGATCTTTACCAATAACTAAAATGTCATGTTCTCTATATCCTCCAGCTCCAGAATTACCCTCTGGTATCATTATCATTGGCTCCATTGAAACGACCATGTTTTCCTCTAATACTGTATCAATATCTTCTCTTAATTCTAATCCAGACTCTCTTCCATAAAAATGTGAAAGCATACCAAATGAATGTCCATAACCAAAAGTTCGATACTGAAGATAACCAAGCTCAGCAAAAAGCTCGTTAAGCTCATGACAAATGTCAGAACACTTAACGCCTGGTTTAATTAATTCTAACCCTCTTTTATGAACTTTAACATTTGCCTCCCAAGCTTTAAGAGACGCATCATCAGCATGATTTAAAAATAAAGTCCGCTCAAGTGCAGTGTAATATCCTGAGATCATTGGAAAAGCATTTAAAGATAAAATATCTCCTTTAACTAGTTTTCTATTAGTCTTTGGATTGTGAGCGCCATCAGTATTGATACCTGATTGAAACCACACCCAAGTATCCATGTACTCTGCATCTGGATAATTTTTAACAATCTCTCTCTCCATTTTATCTCTTCCAGCAATTGCTACTTCAACCTCTGTATTGCCTTCTCTAATATTATTTATTATTTCCTGTCCCCCAATATCTGCAATCCTTGCTCCATTTTTAATAATTTCAATCTCCTCATTTGATTTAATCATTCTTAGTTTCATTAAATCTTTTGAAATATCGCTGAAAATAGATAAAGTAAAAAGTGATCCTATTTTTTCTCTCATTTCTAAGGTTACATGATCATTTTCAATACCAATAGTTTTTGGAGGTTCGTCTCTTCCAATAATTGATACAATTGCTCTTAAAAAGTTATCTCTTTTCCAATCAGTATAAATAACGTTATTACAGTGGGATCTACGCCATGGTTGACCTGCATCAATATTTGCTGAAATTGTTGAAATTTTATTTTGAGTGATGATACATCCGTATGGTCTACCAAAAGAGCAATATATAAAACCAGTGTAGTATGCAACGTTATGCATAGATGTTAAAATAATCATATCAAGATTATTTTTATCCATTAATGATCTAAGGTTGATTACTCGATTGTTATATTCTTCATCTGTAAATGGTAATTTTACTTTTTCACCATTTTTAAGTTCAAAGAAATCTGGTCGTTCCATATTAATTTAATGCTATATATCTTTTGTTCCATCTCATTATTAAACTGTAATAAAATATTGATACAAAAAGAAAAAAACCACCAATTATAGTATTTGTGGATGGCACTTCATTAATGCCAAATAATGGCAACCAAACCCAAAAAATTCCACCTACAACTTCAGTTAAAGATAATAAAGTCAATTCTGCTGCTGGTATCGCTTTAGATCCTATTGAATATAAAATTAAACCAAAACAAACTAATGTCCCGTGCAAAGAAAATAAAGCTCCATTATAGCTAGATGAAAAGAAAACCAAGTTGTTTGATAAAATCATAATAGTTGCAAACACAAAACAAAAGAAACCTGCAAAAGCTACAGTTGTGAATTTTGGTGTTTCTTTTCTCCATCTTAGAGTTACAGAAAAAACTGAGAAACCAATTGAAGAAGTTAAACCAAATACAAAACCAATTAATGATTTTTCACCAGTGTTTCCAAGTGCCATAATAATGATACCAACTGTTGCAATTATTATTGATATCCACACATTGAGAGAAATTTTTTCTCTTAAAAATAAAAATGCCAATAATGCTGTAAAAAAAGGCATTGCTGCTAAACAAAGCAAAGTAACTGCAGCACTAGTATTTGTAATTGAATAAATAAATGTAATCATAGCGATTCCCAATCCAGATCCACCGATTACTCCAGATAAACCAACTTTATAATAGTTTTTATAAAAATTTTTTCCTTCCTCAAAAAATAAATAAAGATTTAATAAAATAAAAATTGTTAAACCTCTGCCAAAAATATACTGCCAAGGTGCAAATTGAGGATTGTCCATGTAACGCACAACTAAAGGACCAAATGACCATAAAAGTCCTGCAAAAAGAACAACGGGAATAGCAATTCTTGGATTTCTTAGCTTTAACATAATCAGAAATCTAATTGTAAAAAGATTTTTCTACAACAAAAATACGTTTCTAAATTAAAGTTTGATTGAAGTGGTTGGGGAAAAAACAATCTACTATTTCCCCTTTTTTAAATTGTGATTTGCCATCAGGCAACAAAGCCCAAATATTTGATTTTATAAAAGATTTAACTCTAAAAGACTCTTGTCCCTTCAAAATTTCAACTTCTATTTTTCCATCTTTAGTTGTAGTTAATTTACATTTTGCAAATCGAGTGAATTCCTTTTTTTTCATAAAACTATTTTTTAAAATACAACGAACAGGTTTCTCGCTGCTTAAACCTAATATATTTTCTATATAGGGAATTACAAAAAACCTAAAACATGCCACTGAAGACATTGGATTTCCTGGAAGACCAAAAATTACTTTATGTTTAGATTTAATTTTTGCAAATAAAATTGGTTTTCCTGGTCTAATTGCAACACTTTTAAAATAGTCAGATAATTTAAAAGTTTTTACGACGCTTGGTACATAATCGTATTTTCCAGCAGAAACTGCACCTGATGTGATAATAATATCACTTTTATTATTTAGCATTTTTTTTATTTTTCTTTTAAAAATACTTTGATGATTATCTTTCAATATACCTCCATTTTCAAAATTAAATAAAAAATTTTCATTTAAATTTTTGATATAGTGACTATTTGAATTTCTAACCTTCCAGCTTGGAACATTGTCTTTATCAGTAATTTCATTACCAGTAGAAAAAAATTGAATATTGATTTTTTTTTTAACTTTAATTTTCTTTATTCCCAAAGTTTTAAATGCTAAAATATGATTTTGCTGAACTATATTGTTTTTTTTAAGAATAATTTCACCTTTTTTAAAATCAGAACCAGCAAACCTAATATGGTTATGTTTCTTAATTTTTTTATTTATTAAAATATATTTTTTATTAGTTTTATTTGGATAAAAATTTATTTGCTCAATAGGAATAATCGTATCAAAACCTTTTGGAAGTATTCCCCCTGTCATTATCTCTATAGTATCAAACTTTTTAATTTTTTTCTTTAATGGTTTAGAACCAGCAGCAATTGAGCCAATTATCTTGAATTTTTTTTGGGAATTTTTTTTAATTTGATTTGTATCTTTTGAATTAATTGCATATCCATCAAATGCAGCATTATCACCAGTTGGATAATTTATGCTTGAATAAACATTACTAGAAACAAGCCTATTTAAAGAATGAACACTATTAATTATCTCATCTTTAATTTTAATTTTTGCTTTTTTTAATATTTTTTTGGATTGTTCGTAACTAATCATTTTAATATTTCTTTAGCTTTTTCTAAATCTTCTTTTGTGTTTATATTAAAGAAAGGATCATTATTTGGAAACTCCATATTAATTATTTTAACTCCAACATTATTTGCCCACAACTCTACTTTTCTTTCTCCATCATTTAAGTCCTTTTCTAACCTTTCTATTAAATTTATTGACCATAAGCCAAAAATATTATGTCTTGTACTATTCGACTTAATAAAAAATAAATCACTTTCATTGAAATTAATATTTTTAATGAAATCTTTGAGTATTTGTTTCTTAAAAAAAGGAGTATCTACAGGAAAGGTTGCTATCCACTGGTAATCTCTTTTATTTGCTTTGATCCATTTCATAGCAGATAAAACTCCACACAAAGGTCCAAGTCCTTTTTTATAGTCTTCGATTTTAGTAATTTTTTCTGAATTTCTAAAATTTATTGAATTATTTGAGACAATCAAAACCTCATTAAATTGATCAATTATCTCTGACAATATGTAATCTATTAATAGCTTGTTAGCTAAAGTTACTTGTGATTTATCTTCACCAAATCTTTGTGACTTTCCGCCTGCTAGCACTGTTCCTAAAATATTGTTATGATGCATTGATTAAAATATAAAACATTCAAACTTTAATTAAAGAAATTAAATGGACTTAAGAATTTTAGAAATAGCCTCACATACAGAAAACAACAAAGTCCTTGAAAATTACACTCATAAAACTAAACATAAAAATCCATTATGTGGAGATGAAATGGAAATAAGCTTAATTGTTAAAGATGAAGTCATAAAAGATATGGCTTATCAGTGTAAATCATGTGTTTATTGTCAGGCTTCAGTTAGTTTACTATCAAGAAAAATAAAAGAAAAAAAAATAGAGGAAATTAAAGGATTTATTGTAATTGGAGAGAAATTGTTTGATGACGTTAAAATAAATTTAGAAAAACATTGGAAGGATTTTATTGAAATTTTTGATAAAAAAAATCTTTCTAGAAAAGAATGTTTGCTATTACCTTTAAGAACAATTGCAAAAGCTTTAAAAATTTAAATGATTAACATTTCAAAACCTATTTTGCAGAAAGCATTAATTGCTGGATTTTTTTCAGCATTTACAATTGGTGTACTTACAGTTCTAACTTACAAAAGTACTCTTGGCTATTTTATAGCAGGGTCTTTTGGCTCTTCTATGGTTTTATTATTTGGTTTTCCTGAAAGTCCATTCGCTCAACCAAAAAATGTTTTTTTTGGACATCTGGTAACAGCTTTAGTTGGTGTGATTTTCGTTCATTTTATTCCACTACCTATTTATATTAATATTGCAGCTGCAGTTGGTATTGGGGTGTTTTTAATGATATTATTGAATGTTGTCCATCCACCAGCTGGTGGAAATCCTATAATGGTAATTATAGGTAGTGCCTCTTATGATTATCTAATTAATCCAATAGTTTTTGGATGCATTATTATTCTACTATTGGCAATTATTGTTAACAAATATCTTTTGAAGAAAAATTATCCTTTAAAATAATTTAATGAATTCAAAATATAAAGTTACAAAATTTTCTTCAAAAAATTTTAATGATACTGAAGATTTGATATCTATTGAAGAGCCTCTTGAAATTTCTTTAAAATATAAATTAGAAGATAAATGGATTAATCAAAATTTATCTATCACAATGAGAACACCGGGTCATGATGAAGACTTGGTAACAGGCTTTTTGTTTAATGAACAAATTATTATATCTTTAGATGATATTGCTTCTGTTGAAAGTTATGGTGAAAAAGTTGGCCAGTACAACATTCAAAATAAAATCTTAGCGACTTTAGTAAATTCAGAAAATGTTAATATAACGAAAATAAAAAGAGATTTTTTAACTAATTCCTCCTGCGGTGTATGTGGAAAATCTTCATTAGATGCACTTGAAATTATAAAAAAAGATAAAACTCATGCTTCTGAACCAAAAGTTTCAAAAGATATTATAGTTCAGTCTCCTGATACTTTACGAGAAGCTCAATCAGAGTTTAGCAAAACAGGTGGTATACACGCAAGTGGTCTCTTTAATACTAACGGAGAATTGATAGATTTAAGAGAAGATGTTGGAAGACACAATGCTTTAGACAAACTTATTGGTTGCACTCTAAAAAATGGTAAGCTAGATCCAAAAACTCAATTTATTACATGCTCTGGAAGACTTAATTTTGAGTTGGTTCAAAAGGTTTTAATGACAGATATTGGTATAATGATTGGTGTTGGTGCGCCAACAAGTCTTGCCATAGATTTAGCGAATAAATTTGACATAACCCTTATAGGTTTCGTAAAGAAAGATAGTTTTAATATTTACACAAATAACAAAAAAGTTATTGTGGACTGAATAATAGAGAGAAAAGGGTATTTGTGTCAAAAAACATAAGTAATTTATCTGGAAGAATTGGCTTAAAAGATAATTTATTTAAGCAAATTTCAGAAAATACACTAAGCGAAAAACCGCAGGATATTAAAGAAATTGCTAGAAAACATAACCTTGGAGTTTCAACACTTCATGGAGCTGAGTCTTTTTATGAATTTTTAAGACCATCTCATAGAGAAAAGAAAGCTTTTGTTTGTAACGGTAGTGCATGCATGTGTGCTGGAACACAAGAAAAATTAAAAGATACTTTAAAAGAAAAACTTGGTGAGGATAAAGTTGGAGAAATGTTTTGCTTAGGACATTGTTATGAAAACCATGCATTTCATTATGATGGAGAGAATTATGCTGGTAAGGATATAGAAAAAATTGATCAAATAATTAAAGGTGAGGAAATTAAGCAAGAAAAATTTTTCTCAAAAAGTTTTGCTACAACAAGTTTCTTAATGGATGATAAACTCTCATCAACTAACCAGTTTAAAGATCAATTAAATAAATTTTTAAAATCTGATAAAAAAGAAATTATTAAATCACTTTTAGATTCTAATTTAACAGGTAGAGGTGGTGCAGGATTTCCAACAGGAATGAAATGGGATTTTTGTAGTAAAGCAAAGGGGGATAAAAAATATGTAATCTGTAATGCAGATGAAGGTGACTCTGGTGCTTTTTCAGATAGATATTTATTAGAAGATCAGCCTCTAAAAGTTATTTTTGGAATGGTAATGTGTGGCTTTGTAATTGGAAGCGATGAGGGAGTTTTATATATTCGAGGCGAATATCCAAAATCTATTGAAGCCATCAATGGAAGTATAAATGAACTTAAAAAGTTAGGTCTTCTGGGTGAAAATATTTTAGGAACTGATTTTTCATTCGATCTAGGAATTTGCATTGGACAAGGTGCATATATTTGTGGAGAAGAAACAGCTTTAATTGCTTCTATTGAAGGAAGACGAGCAGAAGTTGATGTTAGACCACCCTTTCCTGTTACAGAGGGATTATATAAAAAACCAACTGTTGTAAACAATGTTGAAACTTTAGCGGCTGCTACAGGAATTTTAATAAATGGTTCTGAAAAATTTTCATCTATAGGAAATAAAAAATCTGCAGGCACAAAATTAGTTTGTCTGGATAGTTTCTTTAATAACCCAGGTGTTTATGAAATTGATATGGGGACACCAATGAAAAAAATATTTAATGAAATTGGTGGAGGATATAAAGAACCATTAAAAGCTTTTCAAATTGGAGGACCACTCGGTGGTGTGGTTCCATTAAGTGAAATAGAAAATTTGAATTTAGATTTCCAAGAGTTTACTGCAAAAGGATTTATGCTAGGTCATGCTAGTGTGGTGAGTATTCCTAAGGATTTTTCTATGGCCGAATACATTCATCATCTGTTTGAGTTCTCTGCAGAAGAATCATGTGGAAAATGTTTCCCTGGAAGATTGGGATCTTACAGAGGTAAAGAAATGTTTGACCAAGCTAAAAAGAAAACTGCTAAAATACCTTTGAAATTGCTTGAAGAATTGCTTGTTACAATGAAAAAAGGTTGTTTATGTGCTTTATGCGGAGCTATTCCCACTCCTATTCAAAACATCCTAAAGTACTTTGGGGATGAAATGAAAAATGATATGGTTAAAGATAATTAATGAGTTCTGAGAAAAGAAAAATTGCTTATATTGATGGAAAACCGTATGAAATCGGACCAAATCACTCGTCTATTTTAAAATTTGTAAAAAGCTATGTAGGTGAAAAAAAAGTTCCTACTTTATGTGATGATCCAAATTTAGCGCCTTACGGAGCTTGTAGAGTTTGTTCCGTAGAAGTTGCTTTAGAAAAAGATGGTCCTACAAGAGTAGTTGCATCTTGCCATACTCCAGTTGCAGAAAATCAACATATATTTACATCAAATGAATCCTTAAAAGATTTAAGAAAAAATATTGTTGAATTAGTATTAACAGATCATCCAATGGAATGTGATACTTGCGAAGTAAACAATAATTGTGAACTTCAAACCGTTGCTAATGACTTAGGTGTTTCTGATCACAGATACAATAATCCAAAACAACATAAAGGAATTCCAAGAGATATATCTCATGATTATATGAGAATGAATTTAGATAATTGTATTAATTGTGGAAGATGTGTCAGAGCTTGTGATGAAATTCAGGGTTCATTCGTTTTAACAATGAGCGGAAGAGGATTTGAGTCAAGAATAACAACTGATAACGATATGATGTTTGGAGATAGTTCGTGTGTTTCTTGTGGAGCTTGTGCTCATACTTGTCCAACAGATGCTATTTCTGATGTTTTTCAATCAAAGTCTGCTGCAGTAGACAAAAAAGTTAGAACAACATGTTCGTACTGTGGTGTTGGTTGTAATTTAGAGGCTTCAATTAAAGATGATAAGGTTTTGGCTATTGATACACCTAAACAAACAGAAGTTAATGCTGGACATACATGTATTAAAGGAAGATATGCATTTAGTTTTTATGATCATCCAGACAGATTAAAAACACCATTAATAAAAAGAAATGGAAAATTTGAGGAAGCTTCTTGGGACGAAGCTTATGATTTTATCAAAAAGGAAATGAATAGAATTACAAAAGAAAATGGTCCAGATGCTTTTGCTGGAATTTCCTCAGCAAGATGTACAAATGAAGAAAATTATGTCTTCCAAAAAATGATTAGAGCTGCAGTGGGAACTAACAGCGTAGATTGTTGTGCAAGAATTTGTCATTCACCAACAGCGTGGGGAATGCAACAAACTTTTGGAACAGGAGCAGCAACTAACTCTACAGAAGATATTTATCATGCCGACTTATTTTTAGTTATTGGAGCTAATCCAACTAATGCTCATCCTGTTACTGGTGCAAAAATAAAACAACAAGTCATGAAAGGTAAAAAATTAATTGTGCTTGATCCAGTCACAACTGAACTAGCAAAACTTGCTGATTACCACATTAAACTAAGACCTGGAACTAACGTTGCAGTTCTAAATATGATGTTACATTTTATTATTAAATCAAAACTTCATAATGCAGATTTTATTAGAGATAGAACTGAAGGATTTGATAATTTCTTAAAAGAAATTGAAAGACAAGATGTAGACCAACTAGCAAAAGTTGCTGGCGTAGATAAACAATTAGTCAAAGAAGCTGCCATTGCTTATGCAACTGCAAGAAATTCAATGGAGTTCCATGGTTTAGGAGTTACCGAACACGAACAAGGATCTAAAACTGTAATGTTAATTGCAGATCTAGCAATGATTACCGGAAACATTGGACGAAAAGGTGTTGGAGTTAATCCTTTGAGAGGTCAAAACAATGTTCAAGGTGCAGCAGATATGGGATGTCAACCACACCAAGGTGCTGGATATTTTCCTGTGGCTGATGAAAAGCATCAAGAATTCTATACAGAAAAATATGGAGTAACTCATCCAACTAAGCCAGGATTAAAAATTCCTCAAATGTTTGAAGCTGCAATAGATAAAGAGCTAAAAGGTTTATGGATTATCGGAGAAGATATAGTTCAAACTGACCCTAATAGCGCTCATGTTATAGAGGCTATGAACTCATTAGAGCTTCTAGTTGTTCAAGAAATATTTATGAGTGAAACGGCAAAATTAGCGACTGTTGTTCTACCAGGCACAACTTTCCTGGAAAAGGATGGAACTTTTACAAATACTGAGAGAAGAATTCAAAGAGTAAACAGAGCTGTGCCTCCTCTACCAGGCACTAAACCTGATGGATTAATTGTAACTGAGATGATGCAGAAATTAGGTTTTGATCAACCAACTTATGACGCTGATCAAGTTCTAGAAGAAATTGCTGATATAGTTCCTTTCTTTAAAGGGGTTACAAGAGAAAGACTTGGAAAGTTTGGATTACAATGGCCAGTTCAAGAAGATGGAACTGATACTAAAATTTTACATACTGAAACTTTTAAATTAGGCAAAGGTAGACTTAAAAACTTTGATTGGAAAGAGTCATCAGAAATTGAAGCTAACAAAAAAAATTATCCTTTAATTTTAACAACAAGTAGAGTTTTGCAACATTACAACGCAGCAACAATGACTAGAAGAACAAAAAATATAAATATTGTTGATGAAGATGTTTTATTAATTCATCCTAAAGATGCTGAGTACAGAGATCTAAATACTGGTGATATTGGAAGACTTTATTCAGGTAGAGGTGAAGTTGCTTTAAAAGTAGAGGTGACAGATAAAGTTAAAGAAGGAATAGTGTTTACTACATTCCATTTTCCAGAACATATGGTTAATATGGTTACAGGTCATGGTAAAGATGAAGAAACAATGTGTGCAGAATACAAGGTATCTTCTGTTGAAGTACAAAAAATCTCAAATCAATTTAAAACAGAAGTCAAACCAAAAGAAAATCAAGCTGAAGTTAATTAATTAAAATGACCATTGGTTGGCATTTTGATAATACATATTCAAAGTTATCAAATACTTTTAAAGAAAATATTAAACCAACTCCTGTTCATGATCCTGAATTAGTAATTTTAAATGAGGAACTAGCGTCTACTTTAAATTTAGATTTTTCAAAAACAGACAAAAAAAAATTAGCAGAAATATTCTCAGGAAATTCTATACCAGAGAAAACTAATACTATTGCTCAAGCATATGCGGGTCATCAATTTGGACACTTTACTATGTTAGGAGATGGTAGAGCAGTTTTATTGGGTGAGCATTTAGTTAACAATGATAGTCGTTTTGACATTCAGTTTAAAGGTTCAGGAAGAACTTCTTTTTCTAGAGGTGGTGATGGAAGAGCTGCACTTGGACCTATGCTCAGAGAATATATTATAAGTGAAGCAATACATTCATTAAATATTCCAACTACTAGAAGTCTTGCTGTAGTTAAAACAGGAGAAAAAGTTGTAAGAGAAAATCTTTTACAGGGTGCTATATTAACAAGAGTTGCATCAAGTCATCTTCGAGTTGGAACATTTCAGTATATTGCTGCAACTCAAAACACTGAAAATTTAAATACTTTAGTCGACTACACAGTTAACAGGCATTATCCAGAAATTAAAACATCAAACTCAAAAGCATTAGACTTGTTAAATCTCGTAATGGAAAAGCAATGCCAACTAGTAATTAACTGGATGCGTGTTGGATTTATTCATGGGGTTATGAATACTGATAACATGGCAATCTCAGGGGAAACCATCGATTATGGTCCTTGTGCATTTATGGATCATTATGATCCAAAAACTGTATTTAGCTCAATCGATAAATTTGGAAGATATGCCTTTTCTAATCAACCACCAATTACAAAGTGGAATTTAGCAAGATTTGCTGAATGTTTGATCCCTCTAATTGATAAAGATGAGAATACCGCAATTAAATTAGCAACAGATTTAATAGATAATTTCCAAAATATTTATGAAGATAAATGGTTAAATATGATGAGAGATAAGCTTGGTCTATTTGGTGAGGATAAAGATGATAAAAAATTAATTAATGATTTGTTTAATTGGATGGAAAAAAATAAAGCAGATTACACAAATACTTTTTGTAATCTAATGGATATCAATTCTTATGAAATTTACAAAAATGATGATTTTATCAATTGGAAAAATGAATGGAAAAAAAGATCTGAGTTAAATAATTCAACTAAGGGAAAACAAAACAAACTTATGAAATCAAATAATCCAATTGTAATTCCTAGAAATCATAAAGTAGAGGAAGCTTTAGCTGAAGGATATAAAGGAAGTTTAGATAAAATGAAAAAATTATTAGCTATTTTAAAAAATCCTTATGACAATCAGAATAATATTGAGGAATATCAATTACCTGCTCCATCAAGCAATGAAAAATATCAAACTTTTTGTGGAACTTAAATTATAGAACGTAGGGCTCTGGCCTAGCAGTTTTACCTAAAACTCTCTCAACTGCAAAATCACTTATATCAATTGTTTGGTATGATCCTGTTGTAATTAATTCAGTTAAGGCTCTACCAATACCAGGCGCCTGCATTAATCCTCGGCCTGTAAATCCAGAAGCCATGTAAACATTTTCATATTTTGGATGCTTACCAACGACTGCATTGTTATCTAATCTATTGCAATCATAGTAACCTGCCCATCCACCAGTTAACTTGAGTTCTTCAAAAGCAGGTATTCTTTTAGCAAGAGCTGGCCAAACTAATTCCTCAAAATCATTCCAGGCTGGTTCCAAATCATCTGCATCAAATACAGAAATAGGTGATCCTGCTAAATATTCCCCACCCTCTGGTCTCCAATAAACACCCGTTGTTAAGTCTCCACTTAGTGGCATCTCTTTAATATATGTTGGGCATTTAACTCTAAAAACGGTATGCTTTTGAGGAACAACAGGAATATCTTCTAGCAATTCTTTTGTCCAGCAACCAGCTGCAGAAACAATTGTTTTAGCATTTATTTCAGAAATACTTTTTACTTCACCTTTAATAAATTCTGCCCCAAGCTCTATTGCTTTACTTTTAAGAGCGCTGTGAAACATAAATGGATCAATCCATCCTTCACTATGATTGTCCGTATAAGTTGCAGTCTCTATACCTTCACTATTAACATAAGGGAATACTTTTGATAATTCCGATCCTTTAATATTTTTTGTTCCTGCATCACATTCTTTATGATTTTCTAATGCTCTGTATTGTTCTTCAGCATGTTCAGGGCCAAACATTAAAAGATATCCATTAGTTACCATGCTCGCTGTTGGATTAGGATTTTTTTCTGTTTTTAATAATTCTGGTATTTTAAAAATAAATTCTCTTGCAAATTTTCCTAATAAAATATTTTCTTTTTGAAAAAATTGTCTTCTAAAACCACCCAGAGATAATGGGAATGAAGCTGTTTTATAAGTAGGATCTCTTTCAATAACTTTTACTTTTCTGCCTTCTTTGGATAAAAAATAAGCGGTTGCCGCCCCTATTATTCCACCACCAACTACTACAACATCATCCATATCTAATTTAACATAATTAAGCTTGTATTCAGAATTAGTGCAAAGCTGCACCAAAGTAAATATGGAATCATTAAGTAGGCACTCAACATCTTGACGCGTTTAAACCTCAAAATAAGATTAATTATCAATGCTATTAATATTATTAATACTAAAAGGGCCAAGACCATATTATGAAAAACAAAAAAAACTACACTCCAAGTTGTATTGAATACTAAATGAATAAAATAAATGTAAACAGTATTCATATCTCTATTTTTTGTATGCCAATAAAGCCATATTGAAATTGTCATTAATGTATACAAGGTGGTCCAAACAGGTCCGAATATCCAATCTGGTGGATTAAATGATGGTTTATTTAGTAATGAGTACCATGGCTCTTTAAATGTAATGGTCGCTAAACCACCAATCAATGAAGCAAAGAATGTAATAGTAAGAAACAATATAAATGTTAAAAATTTATTTTTAAACATGCTAAATATATACATAACAAAAAATGAGTAAAAAAACTATTTGGATTACTGGCGGTAGTACTGGTATTGGAAAAGCTTTAGCAATTAAATTTGCAAGTAAGGGATGGAACGTTGCTATATCTGCAAGAAGAGCTGAATTACTAAATGAGCTTTCAAATTCTTATGAAAATATTTCAGGTTTTGCTTTAGATGTAACAGATAAGGAAAAATGCAAAGAAGTGTTTAATGAAATTAAAAACAAATATGAAAATATTGATATTTGTTTTTTTTCAACTGGAACATGGGATCCCAAAAAAGAAAAAGATATAGATGTCGAACAAATGGAAGATGTCTTTAAAGTAAATTTTTTTGGAACTGTAAATAGCATCAAAGCAGTTGAAAAATACTTTAGAGATAAAAAAAACGGTATAATTACTATTGTTTCTTCAATTGCAGGATATAGGGGGTTACCTAATTCAACTGGATATGGACCATCTAAATCTGCATTAAATAACTTAGCTGAAAGTTTGTACTTTGATTTTAAAAGGTACAACGTACGTGTTTGTTTAGTATCTCCTGGATTTATTAAAACACCAATGACAGATAAAAATGATTTTAAAATGCCTTTTTTAAAAACTCCTGAGTATGCTGCAGATCAAATTTATGAAGGTTTAGTTAACAAAAATATATTTGAAATACATTTTCCAAAATCGCTTACAATTACATTAAAACTATTGAGTTTTTTACCGAGTAAAATTTATTTTGGTTTAGTTGGAAAACTAACGAAATATCAAAAAAAATAGTTAATCTTTTACAAACACAACTGTCAATTCAGCTACTCTAAAACCAAATTTAGTCATTGTTGCTCTGTTAATTGCAACTCTATCATCTTGTTTAAAAATCCAATCGTCAAAAGTTATTTTTAATTCTTTTCCTTTTACCGGAACTAATAAAACATATTCAAATTTAAAGGCTGGTCCATAAGAATAACCTTTTGCTTTGCCAACAACATCACCTGCTGTACCTTCATAATTGTGTTTATCAATTTTGTTTATTGTCCATTCTCGGTCTTGAACTTCCCCATCATCCCAATTAAATTTTTCTTTAAGAACCAACTGCTTTCCATCCCAGGTTCCATTTAAATCTGCAGAAAATTGTCTTGTAACTTTTCCTGACCTATTTTGTAAAACACCCCAAGCCTTTACATTTCCAGATAAATATTCCTCAATGATTAATCTTGGTTCTTTATTTTTAAAATCTTCTGGTTTCATGGCGCTATTATTTGAGCAATTTGTAATTAAGAATAATAAAATTATCAACGAAATTGGCTTAATAATTTTTAATTGTCGCATAAATATCTCCATTATTTTATTTATTTTGCATTGAAAACTGAATCAGGTCTATATTTTTGGATTTAAATCCTGCCTCACAATAAGAAAGATAAAACTCCCACATTCTTTTAAATTTAAAGTCAAATCCCTGATTTTTAATTAAATCCCATTTTTTTAAAAACTCATTTCTCCATATAGCTAATGTATTTGCATAATGGTCAGCATAAGAGATATATGAATTTATAGCTAATCCATTATCAGAGACATATCGGTTAATACTATTTTTATTTGGTAAGAAACCCCCAGGGAAAATATATTTTTGAATAAAATCTTGTTTGTTTTTGTATCTATCAAATAACTTATCATCAATAGTAATTGCTTGAATAGCTGCTTTTCCACCATCAGATAAGTTAGTTTTAATGGTTTTAAAATAACCTTCTAAATAATTTTGGCCAACAGCTTCTATCATTTCTATTGAAGCAATTGAGTTATATTTATCGTTTAAATCCCTATAATCTTTGATTTCAATATTAACTTTTTCATTTAAACCACATTTGAAAATTCTTTCTTTCGCAAAATCAAACTGTTTTTTAGATATTGTGATACAGTCAAGTTTCACATCATATTTTTTACCTAAGTATTCAGCAAAACCACCCCAACCACATCCTATTTCTAAAACTTTATCTCCATTATTCGGTTTTATTAAATCAATTAATTTTTGATATTTATTATTTTGTGCTTCAGATAAGTTTTTTGAATCATCTTTAAAAATAGCACTAGAGTAAGTAAGCGTCTCATCTAACCAAAGAGAAAAAAAATCATTACCTAAATCATAATGTTTAGCAATATTTTCTTTACTTCTACTTTTTGTATTTTTAATTATCTTATTTTTAACATAATTAATTATTGGAAAATCAAGCAGACCTGAAAATTTATGTATAATTTGTATATTTCTAGCTGTTAATTCAATTAAATTTGATAAGTTATCAGTTTCAAACTCACCTCTCATATAACTTTCAGCGAAACCAATGCTTCCATTTCGAATTAAATTATAATTAAAATTTGCTTCTTTAATTAATATATTTGCATGTAATTTATCATTTGGGTTTCCAAACTTTAGAACTTCCCTATCAAATGTTGTAAGTTCAAGATAGCCATAATCGATCCTGCTTAGAAATTTAAAAACTAATTTATCTGCTACATTATTTAATAACATCAATTTTCTACTGTAATATTGTTTTTAATTTTTAATTTTTTTTTTACAAATTTAATTCCTTTAACCCACAATTTAAACGCTTCAAAATGTATCGCTGAAATTATTTTGAATGTCATCAAAGGGTGTTTTAAATAGGAATTCATTAAATTTTTATTAGTTAAATCAGATCTTATACCATCTTGAGAGGCAAATAGGATTTTTCCCTCCTGGTCGTATTGATCTATTATTACAGATAACTTATCTCCAGGATTTAATATCTTAAAAAAATAATTACAATCCATTTCAATAAATGGAGAAACGTGGAATTTTTTTGAACAATTATTTTGAATTAATTTATTTTCTCCATCTATTTTAAATACATAAGTATGTTGTTCACCAAATGTATTTTTAACCTCATATAATATAGAAATTAAATTTTCATCATTGTCATATACAAAAAAAATGCTTAATGGATTAAAAACATAACCTAATATTCTCGGGTAACATAAGAGTTTTACTTTTATATTATCTGTGCTGATGCTATTGCTTCTTAAGTTATTTTTTACCCAATCAAGAAGAGATGAACCGTCACGTTCACCGTGGTCTTTCTCATAGAAACTTATTAAATTAAATTTGTTTAAGGAGAAGAAATTAAGGTTATTATTTAGTTCTTTGAGCTCGGATAGATCTAAAAATAATGAAAAAACTTTATATTTGAAGAAATGTTTCTTTGGCTTAAATCTTTTATGGACTACACTCCCATTATATATACTAGAATTAATCATTAAGGTTTTTCAGCATTTCAATAGATGATTTTATTCCATCTTCATGAAATCCGTAACCAAAATAACTGCCACAAAAAAGTAAATCTTTTTGATTTTGTATCTTAACAAGCTCTGATTGAGCATCTAATGCTTTTTGATCATAATATGGATGTGTAAACTTTACTTTTCTCAATATTTTATCTTCATCAATCTTAAAGTAAGGATTTAATGTTAAGAAAATATTTTTATCACACTTTAGGTTTTGTAATAAATTTAACCAATACGTAATAGAATTTTTCTCTATATTATTAACATCTATTGAAGAGTTCCAAGAAGACCAAGCTTTTTTGTTTTTTGGCATGGCTCGCTTATCTGTATGAATATAAGCTATATTTTCTTTATAATTAAAATTTGAAAGAACATTTTTCTCATCATTGGTAGGATTTTCGATTAATTTAAGAGCTTCATCTGCATGTGTTGCTAAAATAACCTTGTCGTAATCAAAAAATTCACTTTCTCCACCATAGTATAAATCTAGTCCTGCTGATTTTCTTTTAATTTTTGTGACTTTATAATTTTTATAATGTTCTCCGCTTATTTGTGAAATTATTTTACTAACATAGGTCCTACTTCTATTGGTCACTGTGTACCACTGTGGTCTATTTTTTAATTTAAATAAACCATGATTTTGAAAAAATTTTAAAAAGAAATTTATTGGCATCTTACTTGCTTCATAAGGAGGCATAGACCAAATTGCAGATACCATTGGTATTATATGATAATCGATAAAAGTTTTAGATAATTTATTTATTTTTAAATATTCACCTAAGGTTATTTTTTCATTGGCTATTCTGACTTTATCACTTTTTTTATAAAATTTTATTATATCAAAAAACATTTTCAAAAATTTAATATTAAATAAATTTGATTTATTAGAGAAAATTCCACTTAATCCTTTACCACAATATTCAAAATTTGAATTGTCTACTGAAACTGAAAAAGACATATTACTTTTTTCAATTTGAATATCATTTTCTTTAAAAAAATTAATTAAATTTGGATAAGTTTGAAAATTAAAAACAATAAAACCAATATCAACTGAAACTTTTTTTTCATCAAAAAACAAGTCTATGGTATGAGAATGTCCACCAAAATGATCTTCTCTTTCAAAAAGATCTACATAATGTTTTTTAGATAAGTAATAAGCAGCACTTAGTCCAGAAATACCTGACCCAACAACAGCAATTTTCATTAATTATTATGCTGCATCTTCTTTAAACTCATCCATACTTGGACAAGTGCAAAAAATATTTTTATCTCCATATACATTGTCAACTCTTGCAACTGGAGGCCAAAATTTATTTGCTTTTAAGAATTTTGCTGGATATGCAGCTTGCTCTCTTGAATATTTATGACTCCATTCATCTGAAGCTAATTCAATATCAGTATGAGGTGCATTTTTAATAGGGTTGTCAACTTTGTCAAACTTGCCTGACTTGACCATATCTATTTCCGCTTTAATGCTAATCAAAGTATCACAAAATCTATCTAGTTCAGATAAACTCTCACTCTCCGTTGGTTCAATCATCATTGTTCCAGCAACTGGCCATGACATTGTTGGTGCATGAAATCCATAATCTATTAGTCTTTTTGCTATATCTTCTTCTGAAATACCTGTGTCACTTTTAATTGATCTAATATCAATAATGCATTCGTGTGCTACATTACCATTTGAACCCTTGTAAAGAATTGGATAGTGGTCTTTTAATCTATTTGCTATGTAATTTGCATTCAATATTGCAATTTGTGTTGCATGTTTTACACCCTCTGATCCCATCATCTTAATATACATCCAAGAAATAGATAAAATACTTGAACTTCCCCAAGGGGCTGCTGACACAGCACCTATTCCACTTGCAGGTCCACAATCTTTTACAACTGGATGATTAGGTAGATAAACTTGTAAATGTCTTTTACACGCGATAGGTCCCATTCCAGGTCCTCCTCCACCATGTGGAATACAAAATGTTTTATGCAGGTTTATATGACAAACATCAGGACCAAAATTTCCTGGTTTTGCTACACCAACAAGTGCATTTAAATTTGCTCCATCCATATAAACTTGACCACCATGTTCATGAATTACTTCGCATATATCTTTAATTTTTTCTTCAAATACACCGTGTGTTGATGGGTAAGTTACCATTAATGCACCAAGATTTTCTGAATGCAATTCTGCTTTATTCTTTAAATCTTCAAAATCAACATTTCCCTCTTTATCGCAATCAACAACTACAACTTTCATTCCAACCATCTGAGCACTTGCAGGATTAGTTCCATGTGCTGAGCTTGGTATTAAGCATATATTTCTATTTTCATCCCCTCTATCTAAATGATATTTTCTTATTACCATTAACCCTGCATACTCACCTTGAGCTCCCGCATTTGGCTGAAGTGAAACACCAGAAAAACCAGTGATAGATCTTAACCAATTTTTAAGATCTGTGAACATTTCTCTATATCCCTCCATCTGTTCAACTGGTACAAATGGATGTGGTTCAGCCAACTCTCTCCACGAAATAGGTATCATTTCTGCAGTAGCATTTAATTTCATAGTGCATGAACCCAAGGCGATCATTGTTCTGTTAAGGGCTATATCCTTATCTTCTAACTTTTTAAGATATCTAAGCATCTCTGTCTCTGAGTGATATGAATTAAAAACAGGATGTTCTAAATATTTTGAGGTTCTTAATAAATTTTTAGGTAAATTTGGTAAACTTACAGTAGGATCTTCTTTTTTAATTGATTCTGCAGCATTAAAAATTTTTAAAAGTTGATTTACTCTATAAACATTTTTTCTTTCGTCGAAAGAAACAGACAGCATTTCTGAATTTACTTTTCTAATATTTACTTTTTGATCTAGAGCATTTTTGAAAATCTGATCAGTCTTTTCTTTGGTAATAATAGTTACTGTATCAAAAAAATAGTCTGAGTATAATTCATATCCAGATTGCTTTATTTTATCAGCAAAATTTTTTGCTAGTTGAGATACTCTTTCAGATATACTTTTGATTCCATCCGGACCGTGATAGATGGCATATGCTGCTGAAACAATCGCCAGTAAGGCTTGAGCAGTACAAATATTACTTGTGGCTTTGTCTCTTCTTATGTGTTGCTCTCTAGTTTGTAACGATAATCTATAAGCCTTGTTTCCATGTCTATCTACTGAAACGCCGACAATCCTACCTGGCATAGATCTTTTATATTCATCTTTTGTTGCAAAAAAGGCTGCATGAGGGCCTCCATAACCCATTGGAATACCAAACCTTTGGGAGCTACCGACTGCAATATCAGCTCCAAGCTCTCTAGGTGTTTTTAGCATAGATAGTGCAAGGAGATCGCAAACCAAAATTGCTTTTCCGTTTTTTTTATGAATTTTACTTATAGCCTCGCTAGGATCTTTAATATCACCTAAAGTTCCTGGATATTGTAAAACTCCACAAACAATATCTTCTTTTAACTGCTCAAGAACTTTGTCCTCGTTTCCAACAAGGACTTTAAGACCCATCGGCTCTGCTCTAGTTTGAATAACATCAATTGTTTGGGGATGACAATTCTCTGAAACAAAAACTAAATTACTATCACTTTTATTAAGTCTATGACTTAAACCCATAGCCTCAGCAGCTGCTGTCCCTTCGTCAAGTAAAGACGCATTTGCTATATCCATTCCTGTAAAATCAACAATCATTTGTTGAAAGTTTAATAGCATCTCTAATCTACCTTGAGCTACTTCAGGCTGATAAGGTGTATACGATGTATACCAACCCGGATTTTCTAATATATTTCTTAAAATTACATATGGTGTGTAGGTTCCATAGTAACCCATGCCGATAAAATTTGAGTAAATCTGGTTTTTTTTTGAAATTGCTTTTAATTTTCTTAAAGCTTCATATTCTGAATTTGGTTCACCAATATTTAATTCGCCTTTAAACTGAATTTTTTCTGGTATGGTCTTATTAATAAATTCATCTAATGACTTAAAGTTAAGAGCTTTAAGCATTTTTTCTTGGTCCTTTTTTGATGGACCTATGTGTCGTCTAATAAAATCTTTTTGTGAATTATGTAACATTAGCTTGATGTCTCCTTTGCAAATTTATCGTATTCTTCTTTATTCATTAAAGTATCTAGCTCAGAAGAGTCTTTAATTTTCAGTTTAAAAAACCATGCACCACCTTCAGGGTCCTCATTAATTTTGGCAGGATCATCTACAATAGATTGATTGGTGTCTACCACTTCACCACTAACTGGAGTATAAACATCACTTGCAGCTTTTGTAGACTCTACAACCCCTGCGGTACCATCCTTTTCAACATTAGATCCTTTTTCTGGAAGTTCTGCAAAAACTATATCACCAAGCATTTCTGTTGCATGTTTTGTAATTCCTATTGTGGCCACATCTCCTTCTAAAGTAATCCACTCGTGTTCCTTCGAAAATTTTACTTCACTCATTAATTTACTCCTTTCACATAATTTTTTTTATAAAATGGTAATGCACAAACATTTGCTGGATGTTTTTTTCCTCTTACTTCAAGTAAAATCTTAGTATCAACTTTTGAAAATTCTCTATCAACATATCCCATCGCTATAGGACCGTTTACACTCGGTCCAAACGTGCCACTAGTTATCTCACCGATTTGTCTATCTGTATCATCAAATATTTTAGTTTTTTCTCTAGCAATCAATCTACCTTCAGGTTTAATCCCTACTCTTATCTGATTTGCTCCATCTTGTATTTGATCCATAATTTTTTTTGATCCAATAAAACCTCCATTTGATAATCTAGATTTTGAGATTGCCCATCTAAGGTTTGCCTCAACTGGTGTTTTATTAATATTTAATTCGTGACCATATAAACATAATCCGGCTTCTAATCTCAAGGTATCTCTTGCCCCAAGTCCTATAAGTTGTGCTCCCTTTTCTATTAAATTTTCAACAAATTTTTCAACTTTATCGTTAGAAATTGAAATTTCAAATCCATCCTCCCCTGTATAACCTGATCTTGTGACAAATAATTTTTGATTATCAGAGTCGAACCAATTTCCTGTCATAAAATTTAATTGATCAACCCCATTTATAATTGAGCTTAAAATTTCAACAGACTTAGGTCCTTGAATTGCTATCAAAGATCTATTGTTTTCTAAATTCATTTTAAATTTTGAACCTAGTAAATTAGATAAAATTTCAAAATCTTTATCTTTGCATGCAGCATTTAAGATAATTAAATACCCCTCCTCAATTTTAGTAATAATTAAATCATCATAAATTCCAGCATCTTCATTCATTAAAAAACTATACTTTGAGCAGTTTTGTTTTAGATTTTTTAAATCTAATGGAAAAATTTTTTCCAATTCTTCTGTCAAACTTTCATCACCATATATAAATAATTGACCCATATGCGATACATCAAATATTCCAGAGTGAGATCTTGTGAATTTATGCTCCTCAATAATACCTTTACTATACTGAATGGGCATTTCGTAGCCTGCGAATTCAACAAACTTAGCATGTTTGCTTTGATGAAGTTTATTTAGTGATGTCTTTTTTATTTCCATATTAACTCTTCTTTGCCCCCTCTGTCTTGGTGCCTGAGAGATTTGCTCCTTCGGCGAGAATAATTCTCTTTCCAGAGTTAATATGTACGGTCCTTTTGCCTGAGAGTTTCCGGGGTGGTTGCTCCTTCGGCGCTACAAAAGTAGTCTCTCCCGTATATGTATTTATAACACATTTTAATTTTTAATGTGAAATTTATTTAACTAACTTTTTAACAAATAATGGTGTTAAAAACTGCGTCACTACAGCTGATATAACTACAGCACCTCCGATTAATACTGAAAGTGGAGGGTTTTCATTGACAAACATCCACGCCCAAAAAGGTCCTAGAACAGCTTCGGTTAACATAATTATTCCAACAATTGCTGAAGGAGTTGATCTTGCTCCAATTGTTATAAGTATAAAGCCAAGTCCAACTTGAAAAAATCCTGCAATAAAACCTAGAAAAATATCATTTGCTGAAACAAAAATACTTGGCGACATAAACAAACCTATTAATGTTGCAAAAATTCCAGCAACTAATTGTAAAGGGATCATATCAACTTCTGGATATTTTCTCACAATTAAAATTAAAATTGCAAATGAGATTGGCATAATAAATGCAACTAAGTTTCCAGTCATTTGTCCAGGTGTTAGTGAACTTCCTAACATTAAAATAATTCCGACCACTGCCGTAACAATGCAAAGTAAAGTGATTTTAGAAATTTTTTCTTTTAAAAATACATAACCAAAAATTGCCAAAAACAATGCCTGGGTTTGTATTATAAAGTTTGCATTTGCTACTGTTGTCTCGTACATAGCAAATACATAGCTGGCAAATCCAATCGATAAAATTATACCTCCAAATAAACCTGGAATTCCAGATTTGTAAAGAACCCTAAAAATATTTCCTTTATAATTAATTGTTAAAAAGATCGTAATCACTCCTATAAAAAAGAATGATCTCCAAAATAATATTTGCCAAAGAGTTGATCCTTCAAAAGATTTTACTATTAATCCACCAAAACTTAATGCACATGCTCCCAAAAAAACTAAAAAAGGCCCTGGTATTTTTGACAAAAAATTCATTAAATTTGTGAAAGTAAATTTTGAGTTTCCATTTCATATAGCTTAAACAAAGTCTCTGCTTCAGATAAATTAATCTCTTTAAATTTTATTTTTGAACCAGGTGACATCTGTACTAATCGGTCATAATCTACACTAGCAACTACTCCTATTTTTGGATATCCACCAATAGTACCGTGATCTGAAAGCATTATGATTGGATTTCCATCTGGGGGGACTTGGATTACACCCTTTATCAATCCCTCAGATTTAATATTAGTATTCACTATATTATCTATTTTAGGTCCTTCTAATCTCATACCCATTCTGTCTGAAAGTTTCGATACTGTGAATTCTTTATGATAAAATATTTTTTTACCTTCCTCAGAAAAGTACTCAAAATTAGTACCTTTGATCACTCTTATATTTTCTATTTTGCTATTAATGTAATTAGTTTTTTTAATATCTCTATTTGCATTTATTTTTATTAAATTAATTTTTTGACCCGTTTCTAATTTTTTTCCATCATTAGATCCAATATTTGCTTTCGTATTTATAGAACAACTATTCCATTGAAGTTTAAGATCAAACTCACCACCTAAAGCTAAATAGCCATAGACTGATTTATTTGTAGAAATGATATTTATTTCATCTCCATTTTCAATTTGATAACTTTTGTAACAATTACCTTCAATTTCAGCATCTTTTTTTTTTATCGAAAAAATTACATCTCCAGTAATAGCAATATTAATTTTTTCTCCTGAATATTTAATATGAGGACCTTGGTAAGCGAACTCAATCACTGCTGAATCTAAATTATTGTTAACAAGCTTGTTTGCTATAAGAAAATTTCTATTATCCATGGCACCACTAAATGGTATGCCAATATGATAAAGATGATCCCTACCTTTATCCTGAAAAGTGGTATTAATTCCAGATCTGATTATATTTATATGATTATTACTCATTAAAATTTTTGTATTGGTCTAAGGTAATTTCCTTAAAAATTACTGTATCTCCTGGGTTAATTAGATTTGGTTTATCTTCTTTTGAACTATCAAAAACCTCTAAAGGTGTATTTCCTAAAATATTCCACCCACCTGGACTTTCAAATGTATAAATATTTGCAAATTGCTCAGTGATTGCAACTGATCCTTTAGGAACTTTAACTCTTGGAGTTTCTAAACGTTGAGCTTGCATATTTTCATCTAAGTCACCAAGAAAAGGCATTCCAGCAATGAAACCTGTCATATAACAAAAATACTCTTTATTTAAAAATTTCTCTAAAATTTTTTCTCTACTTAATTTTAATATTTCTTCCAATCTTTTAATATCCATTGAGAAATTTTCATCACAGCAAACTGGTATTTCTAATTTTTTAGAATTTATGTTTTGGGAGTCCTCAAGATCAATATTTTCTATATAATTTTTAACCTCTTTAAAACTTGTTTTATTTAGATCGAAAGAAATAATTAATTTATTGTAAGAAGGGGTTAAATTATTAATTCCTTCAATATTATTTTTTTTTATAGTTTTAAAATATTTTATTACTTTTGAATTAATTGTTTTATTTACTTCATTACCAAAATCACAGTATACAGCTGCGTCACCAAGATTTGATATATTTTTTATCATGCCATGTTATACTCAACATTATAGTCTATGGAAATTAATATAAATTGTGATTTAGGGGAAAAATCAAAACATCATTCAAATAAGAATGATCCAAATTTACTCGAAATAGTAAATTCAGCTAATGTAGCATGTGGTTACCATGCAGGTGACGATGATTCTATGAAACAAGTAGTTCAAATTTCAAAAAAAAATGGTGTCAGTATTGGAGCGCATCCATCTTTTAAAGATCCAGAAAATTTTGGAAGAAAAAGAATGAATCTTCCTTCAAACGAAGTGAGAAAATTAATAATTGATCAATATGAAATTCTTCAAAAAATTGCTCAAGATCATGGAGAAAATGTTACTCATATTAAACCACACGGCGCTTTAAATAATATGGCTTGTGAAGATATTGATTTAGCTACTACTTTAGCAAAAACAATAAATGAGATTAGTAAAGATTTAATTTATTTGGTTCCTACGGGATCTAAAATGGAACAAGCAGCAAAAAAAATGAACATGCGTATAGCTTGTGAGATTTTTGCAGATAGAAATTATGAGGATGATGGCAATTTGGTTTCTAGAAAAAAACCACACGCTCTTATTACTGATCCAGAAGAAGCCAAAAAACATGTGTTAAACATGGTCAAAAATCAGTCGCTTAATTGTCACAGTGGAAAGCAGATACCTTGTGAAATTGATTCTGTGTGCATACATGGTGATAACGAAAGTTCGTTATCTACAGCAAAATCAATAAGAGATAACCTGTTAGAAAATGGATTACAATTAAAACCTTTAAATAAAATGGAGAAATTTATAAATGATTAAAAAAATATTTGTAATTTTGATTTTAACATTGTTTACAACAAGTTCTTTTTCTGCAGGTTCAGACTCCACTTCTTCAAAAGTAAAATCAAATTATGATAAAGCAGTAGAGTCAATTAAATTTGCAAAAAAATATGAGTCAAAAGGTAAACTTGAAAAGGCAAAAAAAAGATATGCTAAAGCTCAAAAACTACTTTTAAAATCAAACTCAGAAAAACCTAACAAAGCTGATACTTTAAATTATTTAGGTTTTACTACTCGAAAACTTGGTGATTATGAGAACGGCGAAAAATATTATCTACAAGGTCTGGAAATTGAACCTAATCATATAGGTATAAACGAATATTTGGGTGAACTATATGTTGTAACAAATAGATTAAACTTAGCAAAAGAAAGATTAAAAATATTAGAAAACTGTAACTGTAAAGAATATACCCAGTTAAAAGAAGTTATTGAAGGTACTAAAAAATCTAAATATTAATTTAAACACTAAATATAAAAATAAGCTCTTGTTAAAATCACCAGCTTAAAAATAGTATTTATTGAAAAATTCACAAATTGAAATAATATTAAACCACCTTGATTGAAGAACTCATAATTTTAACCAATATAATTTTTATCACAATTATATTAACAGCTGATAATGCTGTGATTGTTGGATCTATAGCTTCTAATTTTGTTCCAAAAAATAGAAAACAAATAATTCTTTGGGGTGTAATTGGAGCCTTTGTTTTTAAAATTTTTTTTGCTGTATTTGCAACTTTTTTATTTGAATTTTATTTTATAAAGATTTTGGGTGGTTTATTGTTAATTTGGATTGTAAATGATTTAAGAAAAGATTTATTAGATATTAAAAAAATTAAACCTACCACAAAAAAAGGCAAAGAACCTTCGTATATAAGTAGCATTGGAAAAGTATTGTTTGCGGATATCATGATTAGTTTTGATAATGTGATTGGTGTAGTTGCAGCTGCAAAAGGATATTTTGGATTTATGATTTTTGGACTTATGTTGTCGGTTGTTTTAACTGGAGCTTTAGCCACATATATGGCTAATTACATACAAAGACATATTTGGATAGCTTACGTTGGTTTGGTATTTATCTTAATAGTTGGTCTTCAACTGGTAATTGGTGGACTTGTTGATCTTGAAATATTAAATATTAATGAAGAATTTAAAAAATACTTTTAATAAGAGTTATTTTTATTTGGAAATTTATTTTTTCTAACTTCTTTCGAATAATTTGAAACAGCCTTAGAAATTTCAATTCTAATATTTGCATATTTTTTTACAAATCTATAATTAATTGGATTTAATCCAATTAAGTCATCAAAAACTAATATTTGGCCATCACAATATTTAGAAGCACCAATACCAATAGTTAGTATATTTAAACTTTGAGTCACAAGCTTTGCCAAAGAAGTTTCCACACATTCTAAAACAATTGAAAACACTCCAGCTTTTTCTAATAATTGAGCGTCCCTAAGAATATTATTTCTTTCTATTTCATTTTTGCCCTTAAATTTGAAAGTTTTATCTGACTGAGGAAGTAAACCTAAATGACCCATAACTGGAATTTTATTTTTAATTAAAGTTTTGACTGTTTCATAAATTTTTTTTCCACCTTCTAATTTTACTCCATCGCATTTAGTTTTTTTCATTATCAGTTTTGCATTTTTCAATGCTTCTTTAGGGTTTCGATAAGTGTTATGTGGCATGTCAACGATCATTAAACTTTTTTTTATACCCATTCTGACACTTTTAGAATGTTCAATCATAGTATTCAAGGTCACTTCTTTAGTAGATTTATAATTATACAAAACAGATCCAAGAGAATCTCCAACAAGTATAATATCGCAATAATTATCTAAAATAGATGCAACATTTTTTGAATATGCAGTTAGACTAACTATTTTAGTTTTGTTTTTTTTAGAAATTATTTTTTTAATTTTGTTCATTCACATTGGTATAAATTACCAAATGCCAGTATTTTCCATTGAAGACCAAGGTTCTTGAGGATCTAAATATCCCTCTTGAAGTAATTCTATTGAAATTTTATCCGGTGATCTAACAAAAGCCATATGGCCGTCTCTTGGTGGTCTATTAATAGTGTAGCCCATGTCCATAAGTTTTTGGCATGTCTCATAAACATTATCTACTCTGTAAGCTAGATGACCAAAATTTCTTGATCCCTCTCCTAAATCATCGCCATCCCAATTATATGTTAATTCAATCTCTGCATTTTTGTCATTTGGTGGGGCAAGAAAGATTAAAGTGTATCTTCCTTTTTCACTATCTTTTCTTCTTGTTTCTTTAAGTCCAAGACCTTCACAAAAAAATCTTAGAGATGCATCAACATCGCTAATTCTAATCATGGTATGTAAATATTTCATATCAATATTTATAGTTAAAAATTACTCTAATTCAATAGTGCTTGGTGGTTTTGATGTAACGTCATAAACAACTCTATTGATACCTCTAATACTATTCACTATTTTATTTGATATAGATTGCATAAAAGACTTTTTAAATTCATAATAATCTGCTGTCATTCCATCTTCAGACGTAATTGCTCTTAATAAGCAAAGATATTCATAAGTACGATTATCACCCATTACCCCAACTGTTTTTACAGGCAGCAAGGCTGCATAAGCTTGCCAGATCTTGTGATAAAGACCATGGTTTTTTAAAGCTTGAATAAAATAATAATCAGCTTCTTTTAAAATTTTGATTTTTTCATTAGTTATTATACCTGGCATTCGAATAGCTAAACCTGGTCCAGGAAAAGGGTGCCTAGAAATAATTTCTTTATTTAAATTTAACTCTAATCCTAATTTTCTTACCTCGTCTTTAAATAAGAATTTTAGTGGCTCTACTAATTTTAAATTCATTTTTTTTGGTAAACCACCAACATTATGATGAGATTTTATTTTTGATGTTTGGCTTCCAGTAACAGATTTACTCTCAATTAAATCTGGGTAGAGAGTTCCTTGAGCTAAAAATTTAACATTTTTAATTTTTTTTGCGTATCTCTCAAAGATTTTAATAAATAAATTACCAATTATTTTTCTTTTTTTTTCTGGTTCAGTAACATTTTTTAATTTTTTCAAGAACTCCCTTTCAGCATTTACATAAATTAAATTCATTTTTAAACGCTTCTTAAAAGTTTTTACTACTTGAACCTCCTCATTTTTTCTTAAAAGACCTGTATTTACAAAGATACAATAAAGTTTTTTACCAATGGCTTTATTCAGTAATTGGGCAACTACACTGCTGTCTACCCCACCTGATAAAGCACAAATAACTTTGTTTATTCCAACTTGTTTTCTAACATCCTTAATTAGTTGATTTTTTTGATCCCTAGAAGACCAATTTCTTTTAATTTTACAAATTAAGAAAATAAAATTGTTTATTAATTTCTTTCCATTCTCTGTGTGAGTCACTTCAGGATGAAATTGCACTCCATAATATTTCTTTATTTTATTTTCAACGATTGCAAATTTAGAATTTGTACTTGAGGCAACAACTTTAAAATTCTTGGGAAGTTTTGAAACTTGATCAGCATGGCTCATCCAAACTTGTTTAGATTTTTTATTTCCAAAAAAATTAGTTGTTAAAAGACTCTTATTTTTTTTTATAAACATTAGCTAAACCAAATTCTCTATGTTTTGATTGTTTTACTTTTCCACCGTTAAGTTTTGATAATATTTGATGCCCAAAACATATTCCAAGAACTGGTATATCAAGCTGTAGAATTTTTTTATCAAATGAATACTTTTTTATTTGATAAACATTTAATGGACCACCAGATAATACTATTCCTTTAATACTATGATTTATGTCTTTTAGTTTTATTTTTTTGTGACTAACTATTTCAGAAAACACACCTAATTCTCTTACTCTTCTTGCAATTAATTGAGTAAATTGAGAACCAAAATCTATTATTAAGATTTTGTTAAGATTTTGATCAAGACTCATTATTTTCAGGTTCTATATTTTTTAATGACTCTTGAATATCTTTGTTTTCATCACATAAATTTTTACAAACTTTTAAAAACTTATCTGAAAGATCTTTGACTTTTTCATAATTAGATTTTTCTAAAGCAATTTTCATTAACATTAATAAAGCTTCTTCGTTATCAGGCTCAATTAAAAGTGTCGTTTCTAAATTGTATTCTTCTTTTCTTTGATTTTCTTCTTGGTTATAAATTTTTGCTAAATATAAATATGAGTTTGCATCTTTTGGATTAAAAACAATATTTCTCTCAAATAGAAAACGCGCATCTTCATATTTTTCTTTTTTAAACAATTCTAAAGCTTCATTAAAAAAATTTTCTTTACTAAAAGACGTGCTGTTAAAAGAAGCTGTTAAAAGTATTAATCCTATTAATTTGAAAAATTTGCTCATTAATATTTACTGTCGTTTTTTACCACATCTACATTATGAACCATACTTTCATAAAATCCAGCTTTTGTAATTTTCACAAATTGTGGTTTATTTCTTAATTTAATGATTGTTTTTGATCCAAGATAACCCATTGAAGATTTCAATCCACCAATTAATTTATAAATAATACTCCCAACATCTCCTTTATATTTTACAAAACCTTCAACACCTTCAGGTACATATTTTGAGGAGTCTTTTTGTTTTTTTTGAAAGTATCTATCAGCTGACCCTTTGTTCATAGCTCCAACAGAACCCATGCCTCTAAAACTTTTGAAAAGCTGTCCATTTTTTTTAATTAATTTCCCTGGAGTTTCGTTTGTACCTGCAAATAACGAACCGATCATTGCAGCATCAGCTCCTGCAGCAAAAGCTTTTGCTAAATCACCAGAATATTTTATTCCACCATCTGAAATTATTTTAACATTTTTATTTTTTAAACCACTTCTTACAGCTAAAATTGCACTTAATTGAGGAACTCCTATTCCAGCAACCAGTCTTGTTGTACAAATAGAACCTGGCCCTATACCAATTTTAATTATATCTACTCCTAATTTTATTAGGAATTTTGCAGCTTCAGATGTAGCAATATTTCCCGCACATAAAGCAATTTTGTTAGTTTTTATTTTTTTTATATATTTGATTATTTCAGCAACTTTCTTTGTATGGCCATGTGCTGTGTCTACTACGATTAAATTTACACCTTCTTTAATTATTTCTTTAGCTCTAATAAATTCATTCGGTGCTGCACCTACAGCTGCTCCAACAATTAGTTTTTGTTTTTTTACTTTTTTTATCTCTGATAATTGTGTTTTTATATCAAGGTTTCTGTGAATTACTCCAATACCACCAGCCTTAGCTATAGCTATTGCCATTCTACTCTCTGTGACAGTATCCATTGCAGATGATAAAAGTGGAATTTTAAGTTTCAAATGCTTTGTTAAAGATACACTAGTGTCTGCATCAGAAGGTAATATTTCTGAATACTTTGGAGCTAATGTAACATCATCAAAGGTAAGTGCTTCTTTTATGGGAACCATAATCTTTTATATACGATTCCTTTTAAATTAAAAGTCTCTATCGGGTTTTTCTACAAATTATAAAACTTTCTTTGGAATATTTTCTGCTAGATTTTGGTTTAAAAACCTTAACTTCTTTAAAATATTTTTTTCCCTCTGCGACGATTTCGTTAAATGTTCCTCCCATAAAAATTTTTGAAATAAAATATCCATTTTCTTTCATTAAATCTTTAGCAAAAAACATTGCCTCTTTACACAGTTCTCCAGTTTGTATTGAATCTATATTTTTAATACCAGTTGTATCTACGGCCATATCAGACATTACGACATCAACTTTACCGTTTATATTTTTTTTAATTTCTTCTTGAGTTTTTTCTTCAGTAAAATCTCCTTGGATTTGAATACTATTACCTATGGGCTCCATTTTTTTTAAATCTATAGATATCAATTTTCCACTTTTAGCTGCTTTAAGAGCATATTGTGACCAGCTTCCTGGAGCTGCACCAATATCAATTACTGACAATCCACCTTTAAAAATTTTAAATTTTTCGTCAATTTCAATTAATTTGTATGCTGATCTAGCACGATACCCGTCGACTTTAGATTTTCTTACATAAATATCTCTACGCTGTTTATTGACCCAGTTCTTTGAGATTTTATTTTTTTTCAACTAACTATTAAATCTTAAACTTTTATTTAAAATTTTACCTGTAAGACTTTGAATATCTATTTTAATATTCTTGTTTAATCTCATATCTTCGTTATCTTTCCAGATACCAGCTGCTAAATGCATAATTCCAATTTTATAGTTAGGCAAATAAGGCTCTACCCATGTATCTTTATCCTCATCAAATTTTGGTAAAAGATTGCTAGTGATCCAATTGCAGTTTAAAGGAAGAAATTCAGTTTCGACATTATCAATATACACAGACATATTCATCGCTAATTGTTCAGAGCCAAATATTTCTCCACCTTTTAGTGTTTGTTTTAAGTTTTCCTGCCATGAATTCCAACACATTGAATTTTTTTCTAATGAAAAAACACCAATATTGATATGAGGAGCAAAAGCTAATTTTCTAGCTTTTTCTAAACTAATATTAGATTTTATTGCGTGTTTAAAATTTTGAGATTTAATAACTGCTAGTTTTCCGAAAACCCAATTTACTCTAGAAGTAATCTTATAACCTTGTCCGATAGTTTGTGTAATTCCTAATTTACCATTTTCACAAGCTTTAAAATAAACCTCAACAGATTGCCAATCATTTACCCAAGCATCACAATCAATCCATAAATATTTTTCATAGCTTGGAAAATATTTGGGTAAAAAAGCCCTAGATACTTGGCTCTTTAACCATTCACGCCCTTTGATTTTACTATCTGGAACTTTTATATCCCATTCTGCTGATTTTATTTCATCTACTTTTGATGATAATTCTGTCTTTTGATCCTCTGATAAACCAGCATCCAAAATACATATTGCAACTTCAGAGCTTTCTTTAAATCTTTTTATAGATTCTATTAACTCATTTAATAAAGGGAAATAATTTGAGTCAGCTAATGATACAATGACATTTTTTTTCATCACAAAATATCTTCAAGATCGTCATCATCATCTTTATAATTCTGATCTTCGTTTTGTTTTTTTAATTTTTGATAATGGAAAAAACTGATTGGAAGCATGCATAGGTATATGATTGCACTAATAGATATAACGTTAAATGGATATATTAAAAGTAATCCAAAAAATAAAACTATTCCAAATAAAAGAAAAATGGTTGCTTTTCTTTGAATTACGATTTTTTTAAATGAATAACTTGGAAATTTACTGATCAATAATAGAGATGTTGCAATAAAAAAAACTGGAACAACAATGTCATAATTTATATTTATAAAATCGAAGCTTGTAAGACTAAAAATTAATGGAGTTAGAACTAATATACCTCCTGCTGGAGATGGAACTCCTTCAAAAAAATTATCTCTCCAAGAAGGTGCTTGACCTGTATTTACATTAAAACGAGCTAAACGTAATGCAACACAAATTACGTATATTAAACATAACAACCATCCAAATCTTCCTAAAGTATTTAGTTTCCAGAAATATATAATAAATGCTGGGGCTACTCCAAAACTAATCATATCCGTAAGAGAGTCTAGCTCTTTACCAACTTTTGATGTCCCTTTAATTAATCTTGCTATTCTTCCATCTAATCCATCAATAAGAGCAGCAAACATAATTGCTATAATTGCAAATTCAAATTTTCCATCCAATGCAAACCTAATTGATGATAAACCTATACAAACTCCTATTAGAGTTAGCATGTTAGGTAAAATCACTCTTGCGTTAGTTTTTTTATCTGTAACAATTTTTAAATTGTTTTTTGGCTGTTCCATAAATTAATTTTTAGCCAGCAGTGTTTCTCCTGAAATTGCTGTTTGACCAACTTTAACTAGTGGTTCATAATTTTCATAATAAATATCTGCTCTACTACCAAATCTAATCATTCCAATTCTATCACCTTGATTTAATTCCTGATTTTTATTTGTTTCGCAAACTATTCTTCTTGCAACTAATCCTGCAATTTGAACAACTACAACATGATTCCCATGCTTATCTTTAATCTTATAATAATTTCTCTCATTGTCTTCGCTTGCTTTATCTAAAGATGCATTTAAAAATTTACCAGGTTTATATAAAATATCTTCAACAATACCTGAACACGGTGTTCTGTTTACATGACAATCAAAAACATTCATAAAAATACTTATTTTTTTAAATTTTTTATTTTCTAGTCCAAGTTCTTTTGGTCCATCCACTTCTTCAACTTTAATTACTTCACCGTCTGCCGGGCTAACTAAATAACTATCATCTCCAATAATTACTCTTTCCGGATCTCTAAAAAAATAATAAACCCAGACAGTTAGTAAAATTCCAATTAATCCTAAAAAATTATTAATAATTAAAAAAATGATAGTTATGAATACAGCTATGACTATAAACTTGTATCCTTCAGTGTGAATCTTTGGAAATATCTTACTAAACATATTCTTCTATTTGCTAATTTTCGATTAATATGTATATAAAATGATCAAATTCAATTAATAAGATAATTTTTATTTAATGAGCAAAATCAAGGTAAAAAACCCAGTTGTCGAGCTGGATGGTGATGAAATGACTCGTATTATATGGGAGTTCATCAAAAACAAATTAATCCTTCCATATATAGATCTTGGTATCGAATATTACGATTTAGGCATGAAAAGTAGAGATAATACTGATGATCAAATTACCATCGACTCTGCAAATGCAATCAAAAAAATTGGTGTTGGAATTAAGTGTGCAACAATTACACCTGATGAAGCAAGAGTAGAAGAATTTGATTTAAAAAAAATGTGGAGATCTCCTAACGGAACGATAAGAAATATAATTGGAGGAACAGTGTTTAGAGAACCAATTATTTGTAAAAATATTCCAAAACTTGTCCCTTCTTGGACTGACCCTGTAATTATTGGAAGACATGCATTTGGTGATCAATATAGAGCAACAGACTTTAAAGTTCCTGGAAAAGGTAAAATGGAAGTGAAATGGACATCAGAAGATGGAAAAGATGAAATTAAATATGAAGTGTTTAATTTTACAGGTCCTGGTGTTGCTTTATCAATGTACAATTTAGATAAATCAATAGAAGACTTTGCAAGATCTTGTTTTAGTTATGGGTTAATTAAAAAATGGCCTGTTTACATGTCTACAAAAAATACAATTCTAAAACAATACGATGGGAGATTTAAAGATATTTTCCAAGAAATTTTTGAAAAAGAATATAAAAGTGAATTTGAAAAAAATAACTTAACTTACGAACACAGATTAATTGATGACATGGTCGCATGTGCAATGAAGTGGAGTGGTAAATATATTTGGGCATGTAAAAACTATGATGGAGATGTGCAATCAGATACTATGGCTCAAGGTTATGGGTCTTTAGGATTGATGACGAGTACATTATTAACTCCAGATGGGAAAATAATGGAAGCAGAAGCCGCGCACGGTACGGTAACAAGACATTATAGGATGCATCAACAAGGAAAAGAAACCTCAACAAACCCAATCGCATCAATTTTTGCTTGGACAAGAGGATTAGCTCATAGAGGTAAATTAGATAGTAATGAAAAACTAATTAAATTTGCACAAACTTTAGAAAAAGTTTGTATTGAATGTGTGGAAAGTGGATCAATGACAAAAGATTTAGCAATTCTTATTGGTCCTGATAGCAAGTATTTAACTACCAATCAGTTTTTAGACGAAATTGATGGTAATTTAAAAAAGAAATTAAACTAAACTCTTCAGCTTTTCAAAAGCTTTTTCAATTTTTGATTGATCTTGTCCACCTGCTTGGGCAAAGTCTTTTCTTCCTCCTCCACCTTTACCACCAATTATTTCAGATCCAACTTTTACAAATTGAACGGCATCAAATTTACTTGTTAAATTATCAGTTACTCCAACTGCTAAGCCAACCTTGTCATCTTTGTTTGCAAATACAACCACAATACCTTCTCCTAAATCTTTTTTACCTTTATCTACAAGTTTTCTTAATTCTTTTGGCGGTAATCCATCTATTTTTTGAAGTCTTAATTTAACTCCATTAATTTCTTCATCTTTAATAATATTTTTTGAATTATCTTCTAAAATTGCATTAACTGAAATAGTCTCTAGTTGTTTAGTTAAATTTTTAATCAAAGTTTTTTGATCAGTTTCATCTAAACTTGGTTTTCCTCCCAATTTAATAATTTGCTGACTTAAATCTTTAATTGTTTCTTCATCTTTTTCTGCAGATAGATTTGATAATTTCTCTTTGTTTTGTAAGTATTCCTCTAATTGTTTGTCTCTTAACGCCTCAATTCTCCTTACTCCTGCAGCGATAGAGGACTGACTGACAATCTTAAATTTACCAATATCACCAGTATTTTTTACGTGTGTTCCACCACATAATTCAGTAGAAAAATATTTGCCATCCTCATCTCCCATGGAAAGAACCCTTACTTCATCCCCGTACTTTTCACCAAATAATGCTAATGCTCCATTTTCAACTGCCTCATCAGGTGTCATTAATCTAGTTTTTACATCAGATTTTTTAGAAACCATTGTGTTTACAAACTCTTCTATTTTATCAATTTCTTCATTCAAAATTGGCTTCATATGGCTAAAATCAAATCTTAATCTGCTTGGTTCTACCAAAGATCCCTTTTGGGTTACATGGGTACCAAGAACTCTCCTTAAAGATTCATGCAATAAATGAGTTGCTGAGTGATAAGCACGTGTATTATCTCTTCTTTCAACATCAATTTTTAATTCCACACTTTCCTGTAATTTTATAGATCCACTCTTTACCTTTCCATAATGAACAAATAAATCACCTAATTTTTTTTGAACATCAGTTACTTCAAATTTAAAATCATTCGAAACTATTTCACCAGTATCACCTACCTGACCTCCTGATTCACCATAGAAAGGGGTTTGATTTACTATAATCATTCCTTCATCACTTTGTTTTAATTGATCAACTTCTTTATTATCTTTTAAAAGAGATAACACGACACCTTCAGCTTGATTAGTTTCATATCCTAAGAATTCAGTTGGCTCAATTTTATCCTTTATTCCAAACCAAATATCTTCAACTGCTGCATCACCAGAACCTTTCCAATTTTTTTTAGCAAGCTCTCTACTTTCTTTCATCAACAATTGAAATTTTTCAGTATCAATTGACATTGATTTGTTCCTTAAAATATCTTCTGTAAGATCTAATGGAAAACCATAAGTATCATATAATTTGAAAGCTACTTCACCTGGTAATACTTTATCTATTTTAGATATTTCATCATTTAAAATTTTTATTCCTCTATCTAAGAGAACTAAGAATTTTTCTTCTTCCATTTTTAAAGTCTCTTTAATTAAAGACTCTGCTCTTACAAGCTCTGGATAATTTTCAGACATTTCATTTTTAAGAGTGTCAAACAAATTATAAAAAACTGGTTTCTTAGATCCTAATAAATGAGAATGTCTCATTCCTCTTCTCATAATTCTTCTGAGTACATATCCCCTTCCTTCGTTTGAGGGTAAAACTCCCTCAGCAATTAAAAACGAACTTGCTCTTAAGTGATCAGCTATTACTCTAAAACTTGCAAGATTAGATTTATCTGATTTAACCTTTGTAATTTCAGATGCAGAACCAATTATTTTTTTGAAATGATCTGTTTCATAGTTATCATGTGAACCTTGTAATAAAGCAGCTATTCTCTCTAATCCCATTCCAGTATCAACTGATGGTTTTGGAAGATTAATTCTTTTATCTTTAGAAACTTGTTCAAACTGCATAAAGACCAAGTTCCAAATTTCTATAAATCTATCTCCATCTTCATCTTTAGTACCAGGCAATCCACCTGGTAAATGATCACCATGATCAAAGAATATTTCAGAACAAGGTCCACAAGGACCTGTCTCACCCATTGACCAAAAATTATCAGAAGTTGCTATCCTTATAATCCTATCATCACTAAAACCCGCTATTTTCTTCCAAAAATTGAATGCTTCATCATCCTCATGGAATACTGTTACATAAAGCCTGTTTTTATCTATTCCAAAATCTTTGGTTATTAAATCCCAGGCATAATGAATTGCTTGTTCTTTGAAGTAATCACCAAAGGAAAAGTTTCCCAACATTTCAAAAAATGTATGGTGTCTTGGTGTGTAACCAACATTTTCCAAATCGTTATGCTTACCACCTGCCCTTACACACTTTTGTGACGTTGTAGCTCTCACATAATCTCTTTTTTCTAATCCAGTAAATACATTCTTAAACTGAACCATTCCAGAGTTGGCAAACATCAATGTAGGATCATTATTGGGAACCAGATTACTGGACTCCACAATCTTATGATCATTCTTTTCAAAATACTTCAAAAAAGTATTTCTTATTTCATTGAGTGTTTTGTCTGCCATATTTTTAAAATACAGCTTTTTTATTCTATGTCTAGATATCGAAGGGAAAAAAGGCGCTTAAATTAAGCGCCTTTTATTAATAAAGATGACCTATTAATTCTTTTTAGATGGAGGAATAGCTTCTGCTTTATCAGCCTCTTCTTTTTCAGCTACTTTCTTTTCTTTTTCCAATTTTTCAGGATCGATTGGATTTCCCTCTATTTTCTTAGAAATCACACCTGCTTTTTCTCTAATTGCCATTTCAATTTCTGCAGCAACTTTAGGATTTTGAGCTAGATAAGTCTTAGCATTTTCTCTACCTTGACCAATCTTCTCACCTTTATAAGCATACCAAGCACCTGATTTTTCAATTATATCTGCTTTGGAACCAAGATCGACTAGTTCACCCATCTTGCTAATTCCTCTTCCATACATCAAGTCAAATTCAACAACTTTAAATGGTGGTGCTACTTTATTCTTAACTACTTTCACTCTTGTAGAATTACCAATAATTTCATCTTTATCTTTAATCGCACCAATTCTTCTAATGTCCATTCTTACAGATGAGTAAAACTTAAGTGCATTTCCACCTGATGTTGTTTCTGGACTTCCAAACATAACTCCAATTTTCATTCTAATTTGGTTGATGAAAATCATCATTGTATTTGTGTTTGATATTGAGCCTGTTAATTTTCTTAATGCCTGACTCATTAATCTTGATTGAAGACCAACGTGATGATCTCCCATTTCTCCTTCAATTTCAGCTTTAGGAGTTAAAGCTGCAACAGAGTCGATTACGATTACTGAAATAGAGCCTGATTTTACTAGTGTATCAGCGATTTCTAACGCTTGTTCACCAGTATCTGGTTGTGAAATTAAAAGTTCCTCTGTATTTACACCTAATTTTTTTGCATAAACCGGATCTAAAGCATGCTCTGCATCAACAAATGCACAAATACCTCCAGCTTTTTGAGCTTCAGCAACAACTTGTAATGCTAATGTAGTTTTTCCTGATGACTCTGGCCCGTAAACTTCAATAATTCTTCCTTTTGGTAATCCACCTATACCTAAAGCTAAATCTAGACTTAAAGAACCTGTTGAAACAGACTCTATATCCATTGCTCTCTTTTCACCAAGCTTCATTACAGAGCCTTTTCCAAAATTATCTGTAATTTGAGCTATTGCTGCGTCTAATGCTTTGTTCTTTTCTTTAACATCCATTTCTTGATCTTTAGTAGATTTAACTACTTTTAGGTTATTTTTCGTCATTTTTTGCCTCTTTTTTTAAATTTTTTGTCACTCGAATCATGAATATAAATGTACACATTTTGTTCTCATTAGCAATATAATTATTTTTATAACAAAAAAACCAAATATTTACTTAAGTTTTAAATATTGGCTGTTTAGTAGGCCTACTGATTTAAGCAAGTTATATTGAGCCATTAAATAGTCTCTCTCAGAATTCACTAAAGAAAGTTGAGCAGAAAGTAAGAGTGAATTTGATTGAATGACATCTAAAGTTGTTCTTGAGCCCCTTTCATACTCTGCAGCTATTCCCTCATTAGCAATTTGAGCTGATTTTAATTGAATCTTCACAGAATTTAAAAAACTTTTAGATGACTCTAAACTTGACCACGCACTTGCAACGTTAGTTTCATTAGTTTTAACAGCATGATCTAATAATAATCTCTTTCTATTTGTTAAATTTGTATTTTTGGTAATTTTATATTTCTTTTTTCCACCAGAATAAAAAGGCCAACTAACTGTTGCTTTTAATATATCTTTATCTCTTTCTGCAATAGTGGAGCTTAAATCATCTGTGTAAGATTTCTCTAATGATACTGAAGCAGTTGGTTTCAAATCTGACTCTGAAATTGCTATATCTTTTTCAGACTTTTCTAAATCTAGTTTTGCAATCAGTATATCTGGATTATTTTGCCTTGATAAATTTATTGCCTCACTTAAAGTTTTTGGAATATTAACAATTGCATTTGAACTTTTCGTTAAGTTATTAGGATCATTTATTTTTCCTATAATATTTTCATAATTAAGTTTGCTAATTAATAAATCACTTTTTGACTTTGCAAATTGCGCCTGTGCACCAGCAAGAGAGGATTCTGACTGTGCCACATCTGTATTTGTAATTTGCCCTCTATCTCTTCTAATTTTGTCATTCTCAACTTGTCTAATTAAAAGATTTAAATTTTTTGAATTAATATTAAGTTTTTCTCTTGATAAAATTAAATTAGTAAATGCATTTATTGCATCATGCAATACTTCTTGTTCTTTTTTAATTAATTGTGCTTTTGCTAAAGTTAGTGAAACTTTATTTTTTTCAAGTGTAAGGTCTCTTCCATAATCTAGTATTGTTTGTTCTATCTTTAAAGATGTTGTAAACGGATCAACATCATTTTTAGAAGCTGTACCACCATTTTGATTTTTTAATGTGTTTGTATTTTCAAAACTTTTAGAACCACTTAGTGAAACAGAAGGTTTATAATCAGCTTCAGAAATTTTAATATCCTCCTCGGAAACTTTTATATTTTCCCTTTCAGCATTTAATTGAATATTATTTTGATAAGTTAAATTTAATGCATCAAGAAGAGTAACTGCAAAAGCGTTACTAATATAAAATATTGATACAATTAATAATATAATTATTTTTTTCATTTGGATTTGTATACGGCAGTTTTAATTTGATGGTTATTGTTTAAATTTAAAATAATAGATGCATATTTTGGCGTATTTTTGAACATGTTTTGTGTAATTCTTTGATATGTCTGCATGAAACTAATTACATCTCCTTTGCTCATTATTTTGTGGTTACCTTTTTTTTTCGTTTTTAACCATAACTTATGTTCCTGTTTTAATCTCCACTTTTGTAATAAACTAAAGTTTTTTGCTTTTAAGTAAATCATACAATTTAACTGAGAATATAGCTTTTTATACTTTGTTTTTAATTGTTGATTTACGTATTTTCTCCAAACCAATTTATGGTCATTAGCTTTTTCCATAGAATTAATAGATTTTGTTAATGTCTTGTTAGTTTCTGCTCTTGCTCCAACACACCATCCTTCGAAAATAATAATATCCGGTCTTTTATTAATTGTATTCCATTTATTTTTAGGAAATCTATCATCAATTGCCTTATTAAAATTTGGTAATTTCATATTTTTAAATTTTTTTGCTTTAGACTTTTTAAAGAAATCCAGCATCATATTGATATCATGAGTTCCAGGAACTCCTCTAGTAAGCAACATAGGGTGTACTTTTTTTGATAAGCTTATTCTTTCTTTTCTAGTTTTATAAAAATCATCAATAGAAATCTTGAACACTTTTAATTTAAAATACTTTTCTAATATTATCTTAATTATTGAACTTATTGTTGTTTTGCCTGTTCCTTGTCCGCCTGCTAATCCAACAAAGTAAGGTTTTTTGTTATCTACTTTTTTTGCAATCCAAAAACAAATTGGTATTAAAAAATTCTTAATCATCCCCTCTTTATTGCCAAACTTTTCAGTTGAAGTTTCTTGTAATTTTATAAACTTCAAACAATCTTTTTTAACTTTCTTAAAACACTCTTCAGATAATTTCATTGGACTTTTATTTTTCTTGATCCATTGGATGATTAAGACCGTCAAAGTTAACTACTTTTTTTAAGTCTTCCACTTTAATTTCATCAACACACCCTAAATTAAAACCAGTCATATCAGGTGCACTTCTTGGATTGTGATGAGTATAAATCCCACATTCAGAACAAAAATAATGGTTAGCAACTTTAGTATGGTACTGATAAAGTTTTAATTTATCTTGTCCTTTAGTAACTTTAAAATCTTCATTTTTAACCATACCCATTGTTGCATTTTTTCTTTTACAAATAGAACAGTTACATCTTACAATTTTTGCTAATTCGTTTACTGTAGCATTAATTTCTGCTTCTACAGCTCCACAATGACAATTTAATTTCATATATTTATCTTTAATTTATTTTAAATTACTTTTTGCTGCAATCTTATTTCCATCTAAGTCACGGATATAAGCATAATAATTTCCATCTTTTCTCACACCAGGACCTCCTTCGTCAACTGCACCCTTAGAAATTGCAATTTCATAAAATTTTTCAACTGCTTCTTTAGAATCTGCTAATAAAGTAATTTGTGTTCCATTGCCAAAGGTTGCTGGTTCACCGTTTACTGGGTTTGTAATGTAAAATATTACTTTTTCTGGTTCACCTAAATGAGAATAACCAATATATTTTTCAGTCTTTAAAGTTTTTTTTAATTTTAACGGTTCAAGTATAACATCATAAAACTCACTAGACTTTTCATAGTCATTAGACCCCACCATTACAAAATCTAAAATGTTCATAACTAATTTAATCTTTTTTATTTTTATTTTTTTTAAAATTTTACTAATTTCGTCTACTCTTATCGCTTTAGCTAGCACTATTCCTAATATAGCTAATAGCAACCAAGTTTCTAAATTTATATATTTAAACTATCTATGGTTGAGGTTATCCACAAGCATACAAAATGTAGTTTGGATGTTCACGTTTTGATTCACTTTTGATTCAATTACGGACTCAAAATACAAACTCTTGAGTGTATTGTGTAAGTAGGCTATAAAGTAGAACAAAACAAGAACATGAAACTGACAATCCCTTATTATCTACATAAAGCAGGCGCCGGTTTCCCTTCCCCTGCTACTGATTATATCGAAGAAGATATTGATCTGAACATGCATTTAATAAAAAATGTTCCAGCAACTTTCATCATCAGGGTTCAAGGTAAATCCATGGTTGATGTCGGGATCAATGATGGCGACTTATTAGTTGTTGATAAAAGTTTAAAACCAAAAAACTTTTCAACAGTGATTGCAAATGTTCATGACGAGCTTGTAGTTAAAACTTTAGTTCAAGAACGAGATAAAAAATTTTTAACTTCTGGATCTAAAGAATTTTCTGACAGAATTTTAATTAACGAAGAACAAGATATTTTTATTTGGGGGGTTGTTACTTATGTCATCCATTCAACATACTAAAAAAATAGCATTAATTGATTGCAATTCTTTTTACGTCTCGTGTGAAAGATTATTCAATCCAAAAATAAGAAGAAGACCTGTTGTCGTTTTATCTAATAACGATGGCTGTATCATTTCAAGATCAAATGAAGCAAAAGCTTTAGGAATTAAAATGGGAGAACCTTATTTTAAAGCAAAAGATATTATTCTTAAAAATAAAGTTGAAGTTTTCTCTTCTAATTATTCTTTATATGGAGATTTATCTAGAAGAGTGATGCGAACTCTTAAAAGATTTAATTCAGAAATAGAAGTTTACTCTATCGATGAAGCCTTTTTAGATTTATCAAACTTTCCTGATAGCGAAGTAGAAAAAGTTGGAAAAGAAATTAGAGAAACAGTTTTACAATGGACTGGTATTCCAACTAGTATTGGAATTGCAAATACAAAAACTTTAAGCAAAGTTGCAAATCATATTGCAAAGAAAAAACAATCAGGGGTGACAAGTTTAATCGGAATAGAAAACTTAGATCCTATTTTAGAAAAAGTTGAAATTAATGATGTATGGGGTATTGGCAGACAACTAACAAAATTTTATCAAAAGCATGGGATTTATAATGCCAAGCAATTAAAAAATAAATCTAACACCTGGATTAAAAAATCCTCGAATGTTTTAAGTTCAAGAACTGCAATGGAGCTCAGAGGAGTTTCTTGTATAGGTTTAGAGACAACTACAACTAAAAGAAAGAGCTGTGTAGTTTCAAGATCATTTGGAAAAAGAATTGAAACTTTTCAAGAATTAAAAGAAGCAGTTGCAAACTATTGTTTAAATGCGTCTGAAAAAATCAGATCAGAGTCTTTAGTTGCAAAAGCAATTACTGTATTTGTTAGAACAAGTCCTTTCCAAAGAAACTTTGGCTATTATTCAAATGCAAAGACAGTTGATTTTCCAATTGCAACAAATAATAGTATTGAAACAGTGAAGACAGCCGTTTCAATACTAGAAAGTATTTTTAAAAATGGTTACCGTTATCAAAAAGCTGGTGTCATGCTGACAGGATTATCTAACGCAAATGATAAAACAAATTTATTTACATCTGAAAAAGATGAAAAAATAAATAGCTTAATGAGATCTATTGATAGTACTAATCATCGATACGGAAGATCTACTTTGAGTGTTGCAAGTGCTGGGGTTCATAAAAAGTGGAATATGCGAAGACAGTATTCTTCTAAAATTGATACGGCTGATTTCTATTGCTTGCCAACGATTAGAGCATAATAAAAAAACTCTATAGGCCACCTGATGAAAATAAAAATTTAGCAACATCTTCAACACCAATTTGCTTTTTCATCTGACAAAAGACATAAGGTAAGCCATTACGGGCCTTTTTCACGTCTTCTTTCATGGTATCAAGATTAACATCCACGTGAGGAGCTAAATCTGTCTTATTTATAATTAACAAATCTGACTTTTGGATAGCGGGGCCTCCCTTTCTTGGAATATCTCCGCCCATACCAACATCAATAACATAAATAGATAGATCTACTAATTCCGGACTAAAAGTTGCTGCTAAATTATCTCCACCAGATTCGATTAAAATCAAATCGAGATCAGGAAATTTTTTTTTCATATTCTCTACAGCAAGCATATTAATTGATGCGTCTTCACGTATTGCGGTATGTGGACACCCACCTGTTTCAACTCCTTTAATTCTATCAAGAGGTAAAGCCTGAACTTTCATTAAAAATTCTGCATCCTCTTTTGTATAAATATCATTTGATATTACAGCCATAGAAATTTTCTTTGACAAAAACTTACACAATTCAGCGGTTAAACTTGTCTTTCCTGCACCAACGGGTCCACCTATTCCAACTTTTAATGGTCCATTAATATTTTTCATGTTTTGTAAATCCGTGTTTTCAATTTTTCATGCTTAATACTATAGATGTCACTATTAAAACAAATTCCACCTATGTCTTCTAAATTTAAATTTTCACTTTCTGTTTCTATTTCTCTTATTAAATCATAAGTCTTTATAATACAGTCTTGTCCAATTTTTTGTCCAATTGGTATATGTTTAATACAAACGTTTATTAGATTTGATACAAAAGATTGCAGATAAGATACAATCGTTAAATTTAAGGGTATATCAAAATGTTTTGCGGCTTTCGCAACTGCAATTGGATAAGCAGTGTTTTCTTGAATTTTATATTCCCAACTATCAGCTAAAACTTTTCTAAAGGCATTACCCATTTCAATAGACTCTATTTTTCTTTCTTTACTTGGGCAAAGTGAAAGAGCAAGTTCATTTAGTTCTTCTCCTTGATAAGTATATTTCATTAGAATTATATCATTTTTACCAGTGCCATATTTTAAAATACATTTTAAATAATCCAAAATATCTTCTTTTGACATAATTAAATTGTCATTAATCATCGCTTCTAAACCATGAGAATATGAAAAACTTCCAATAGGAAATGATGGTGAAAACCAAGTTTGAAGAATTTGTAAAGACTCTTTCAAATCTTTTTTATTTTTTAATTTAGTGTTTATGGCTATGGGTTCTACCAATTCCATATGCTCCTCCCTCTGGTTTAAAAGGTCTAAAAACTTTCTTTACCTTTCCACCTAGTTTTAATATCATTTTTTTTATTACTTCATCATACTGTATAAAAATTCTATCTTTTTCAATTTGACATGGCATATGCCTATTTCCGATATGCCATATAAGTTGCATTAAATTTTTTCCTTTTATTTCTAATAAATTTTCTTTTTTGTTTTTGATTAAAATCAAATTTCCACTTTGAAGCCTAAATGCTTGATTTTCTGAAAGTGACTTTGTTTCTGGTAAATTGACTAAAAATTCAAAACCATTATCTGAAATAAGTTTTTTTCTTCTTAAAAATCGCTGATCATAAGATAAAGATATGCGATCTTTTGCTTTATTTTTCGCTATTTTATTAACTATTAAAAAACAATTATCCATAAGCTAAAACATAAAATATCTTTGTGCTAAGGGAAGTTCTTTAGCTGGTTCGCAGGTAATTATTTCACCATCAGCTTTTACCTCGTAAGTCTCTGGATTAACTTCAATTTTTGGACACTTATTATTTAAAATCATATTTTTTTTAGAAATGGCCCTTGTGTTTTCGACAGGTAATAAGTCTTTTCTTATGCTTGCATCTTTTAAAGAATTCTTTTCAAGAGCTAATTTACTTGTGAAAATTACTGAGGATTTCTCTAAAGAAGTTCCAAATGATGAAAACATTGGTCTGGTATATACAGGCTGTGGAGTAGGAATTGATGCATTTGGATCTCCCATTTGAGCACAAGCTATACTTCCACCTATTAATATCATCTCTGGTTTAGCGCCAAAAAATGCTGGGTCCCATAAAACTAAATCTGCACGTTTGTTTTTTTCAATACTGCCAATATGTTTTGAAATTCCATGAGCAATTGCTGGGTTAATAGTGTATTTTGCTAAATATCTTTTAACTCTAAAATTGTCATTGTCTCCTTTTTCCTCTGGTAAACTTCCTCTTTGAACTTTCATTTTATGTGCAGTTTGCCAAGTTCTAATTATAACCTCTCCGACCCTTCCCATAGCCTGACTATCTGATGCAATAATTGAAAAAGCTCCCATGTCATGAAGAATGTCTTCCGCTGCAATTGTTTCTCTTCTTATTCTACTTTCAGCAAATGCTACATCCTCTGGGATAGATTTATCAAGATGGTGACACACCATAAGCATATCTAAATGTTCTTCTATAGTGTTGACTGTATATGGTCTGGTTGGATTTGTTGAAGAAGGAATAATGTACTCTTCTCCACAAACTTTTATTATATCTGGTGCATGTCCACCACCAGCACCTTCTGTATGAAAAGCATGTATAGTTCTTTTGTTAATTGCTTTTATTGTATTTTCTACAAAACCACTTTCATTTAAAGTGTCTGTGTGAATCATTACTTGAACATCATTTTTGTCAGCAATATTCAAACAATTATCAATTGCTCCAGGAGTGGTTCCCCAATCCTCATGTAATTTTAAAGCTGAAGCTCCTGCTTGAATTTGTTCTTCAAGACCTTCTGGTAATGAAGAATTTCCTTTCCCAGCAAAAGCTAAATTCATAGAAAAACCATCTGCAGATTGAATCATTCTTTGTATGTGCCATGGTCCAGGTGTACACGTTGTTGCAAGTGTACCATGAGCAGGTCCAGTACCTCCTCCTAACATAGTTGTAATACCTGAGTGTAAAGCATCGTCAATTTGTTGAGGACATATATAATGAATATGACTATCAAAACCTCCAGCTGTTAAAATTTTTCCTTCTCCAGCAATTATCTCTGTTCCTGGACCAATAATGATATTTACTTTAGATTGAGTATCTGGATTACCAGCTTTACCAATTTCAAATATTTTTCCATCCTTTAAACCTACATCAGCTTTATAAATTCCATTTACATCAACTATTAAAGCATTGGTGATAACAGTATCGGCAGCTCCTTTTTCTCTGCTTATTTGAGATTGGCCCATTCCGTCTCTAATTACTTTTCCACCACCAAACTTTACTTCTTCACCATAAGTAGTTAGGTCGTTCTCAACTTCAATAAATAAATCAGTATCTGCAAGCCTTACTTTATCTCCTGTAGTAGGCCCATACATATCTGCATAAGCTGCTCTCGAAATTTTAGCCATTATAAATTACCCATAACTTTCTTATTGAACCCATATATTTTTTTTAATCCATTTATTTCTATAAGCTCAACATCTTTAGCTTGACCTGGCTCAAATCTTACAGCAGTTCCTGAAGCTATATTTAATCTTTTTCCATATGATAATTCCCGATCAAAAACTAAATACTCGTTTGTTTCAAAAAAATGATAATGGCTTCCAACTTGTATAGGTCGATCTCCAGAATTAGAAATTTTTATCTTAGTGACTTTGGAGTCTTTATTTATTTCAATTTCCTCTTTTTTTGTAATTACTTCACCCGGTTTCATAATTTTATTACCTAATAGGTTTGTGCACTGTTACTAATTTAGTTCCATCAGGAAAAGTAGCTTCTACTTGAACTTCTTTAACCATGTCTGGAATTCCTTCTATACAATCCTTTTTTTTAATTACGTGAGCTCCTGCCTCCATTAATTCTGCAACACTTTTGCCTTCTCTAGCTCCCTCGACTACAAAATCTGATATTAAAGCTATAGCTTCTGGATAATTTAATTTTATACCTTTTGATAACCGATTTTTAGCAACAATTGCTGCAAGACTTATTAAAAGTTTATCTTTTTCTCTAGGAGTCAGTTTCATTTAGATATTCCATATTCTTGGTATTTTTGAACCTTCAGAAAAATAAGACAAAATTTTATCAATTGCAAATTTAAGATTATAACTATCCTTAGATAAAAATCTTACGATCAATTTATTGTCCCAGTGAGAATAATTTGAAGTTGTATTTTCATTATTTGTTAGATTTTCAGATAAATTATTCACATTATTCAAAAATTTTTTTCCTATAACAATAATTGTCGCAACTGCAGAATTATTATTTAATGTAGAAAAACTATTCAAATATTTTTTCTCAAAAAAATTTGTATTTATTGCTTCTGTATGAATTAGTTTATTATCTACATTAATATTCCAAAAATCTGAAAAATATCCTTTTTCAAATACCTCCTGCATTGAAGTTCGTCCTAAAATAATATTTTCACAAAGTAGTAAATTTGAATTTTTAGATAAATTAAAATTTATTTTTCTTTTTAATTTACAATTATTAAATAAAATCAATTCTTTAGGTAACCAAAATAAACTTGAATTATTTAATAAATTTAAATTAATTTCTAAGTTGGCTGGATTGTCAAACCCACTGTAAATTTTTTCTGCCGCCTGAGTTGAAATACAAAGATTCGACTTTTCAATCTCTATATCGTAATTGTATTCATCTCCACTGGTAATTCCACCAGCAGTATTTATAAGCATTAATTGTTTTAAATTTTCATGAAAATCTGGCATCAAAGCTTTTAAAGATCCTTGCTGATAAAGTTTTTGTAAGTTTTGATCTTTTATTTTTATTTCTAATCTACCTTTAGATTTTTCTAATTTTTTTTGACTAATATTCATCAGGTTATCCTAGCACAAAATCACCATTTTTTAGTTTGCGATTTTTTAGAGCTTGAATTATTTGTCTTTTTTAATACAAAAGATACATGCAAAATCAGGAGATATTTAAAATAATTGAAAATCTTAAAGGGAGAAGAAACTATGAGGAAAAAAAAGCCACTAAATTAGGTTTTGCGTCTCTTTATGATTACTTTGAAGATAAGGTTTCAAAGAAACAAAAAGCAATTGAAGAAGAACAAAAAAAAATAGAAGATACAAAAACTGAGGATCAGCAAATAAAAAGTAAGAAGAGTTGCAGTTGTTGCTAATTAATGAGTTTTTATCAACCAGAAAATTTACCTAAAATTATGATAGCTCCTAATGGAGCGAGACCTAAAAAAAAAGATCATATTGAGGTTCCTGTTACCATTGATGAGGTGGTAGAAACAGCAAAATTATGTTTCGATGAAGGAGCAGAAGGAATACATTTTCATCTAAGGGATGAAAAAGGCGACCATATACTAAGTTCAGAAATGTGTTTGAAAGCTTTAAATGATTTACAATTAAGTGTCCCTAACATGCATCTACAAGTAACTACAGAAGCTGTTGGGAGATATTCACCAAGTGAAATGAGAAATCTTGCATATGAGGTAGCACCTCCTGGTATCTCTATAGGAATAAGAGAGATGATACCTACAAGGAATCCGACTGAAGAAGATATAAAATTATATCAATCTCTAACCGAAAATGGGACAAAAATACAACACATATGTTATGAACCAGAAGATTTAGATTTACTTTCTGATTTATTGAATAAAGGAAAAATTTCTAAAGATGGAACCTGGTGTTTGTTTGTTATTGGTCACTATTCTGGAAAAATAAGTGATCCAAATAAAATTCCATTATTTTTAGATAAACTAAGTAATAACAATTTGAATGCAGATTGGGCTGTTTGTGCTTTTGGAAAAGAGGAGATTGATTGTCTAAAAAAAGCGATAAGTTTAGATGGAAAAATTAGAATTGGATTTGAAAATTCAATGCTAATGCCAAATGGTGAAATAGCTCCAAATAACCACACAAAAGTAAAGGCAGTTAAAGAGCTTTTAAATTTAAATTAATAATTTTAAATTTCTTTTTGTTATTAATTTAACATCTTTCAAGTTTTTGATTGATGCAAGAACAAATCTATCAGGTCTAACAATGAAACCTTCGCAATTTGCATTTTCTAGATATCTTGAAAGTTTGGTATTACTTTTATTTCTATAATAGTTAATTTTATTTGATAATGGTTGTTTGAATTTGTCTGAAAGAACTAAAATTGGTTTTCTTGAAAATTTTACATCAAAATTTTTTCCATTATTTTTAAATTGTGGAAAAATGTTTCCTCTAAATTTATCTTTTGACTTACCTAAACCACGTCCAAGCTTGGGTTTTATAGATTTCATACTTTTTCTACCTTCACTATCTGCAGAAATATTATTTGTTATAGGTGATTTACCTACTGCATTTACAAACTCACCCATACGCATTGTAGTTTCAATATATTCTTTAACATTTGAAGATCTCTCAGATTGGTAGGTATTTAAAAGCTTATCATCATGTCTTTTCTTTAAACAATGTGAAATCTTCCATGCAAGATTTGAAACATCTCTTATACCAGCACACATTCCTTGGCCCATAAATGGTGGCATCAAGTGAGCAGCATCTCCAGCTAAAAAAATTCTACCTCTTTTCCAACTTTTAGCTAGTGCTGATTGAAAAGTATATATTGTTTTTCTCTCCATTCGAGCTTCTTGTTTTTTAAGCCAAGGCTTTAAAAAATTCCAAATATACTTATCAGAAAGAATGGTTTCTATTTTTTCAGTTTTTTTAATTGCAAACTCCCATCTTCTTCTTTTGCCTACATTTCTACAATAAGTAGCGGGTCTTGCAGGATTTGAATATTGAATTGTTCTATCTGGTAAATTTTTTTTATTTTTTTTTAATATTAAATCTATAACTGCCCATTTTTGAGTAAAACCAAGATTTTTCATTTTTGTTCTCATTTGTGATCTTGTTATTGAATTAGCTCCATCACAACCAATTAAATATTTTGATTTTATATTAAATATTTTTTTTGAATTAATGTCTTCAAATATAATATCTACTTCATTTTTTTTATTTATGATTTTTTTAACATTAGAACTTTGTTTAATTTCAACCTTTTTATAGGTTTTTAGTTTCTTTCTAAGTTCTCTTTCTAAATCGGGTTGGTTAAATCTATAACTAGGATACCATCCATTTTCTGTAATTTCTCTTGGTCTTGGCCAATCTAAAATTACTCTATTTTTTTTATCAACAAACTTTGTTCCCTTATTAATTATTGTGTATTTTAAAAAAGTATTAGTTATACCAATTGTTTCAAACACCCTCATTACTTCATCATCAAAATGAACAGCTCTAGGTAATGGATAAAAACTTTTTTCCTTTTCTAAAACTAAAATTGAAAAACCATGTAGAGCCAATAAATTTACTAAAGTGCCACCAGTTGGACCAAATCCTACAATTACAACATCATACTTTTTCATTTACAAAATAATAATCCTGTTATTTTTTGTTTATAGTATTTGAATATAACCAAGGGCAATCAATAAAAAGTGGTGCTTGTTTTCCTTCTGAAGCGGTTTCTAATCTTTTATTTCTAAATTTCATTCTTTCTTCATCTGGCAAATATAGTCTTTCATGACCCCAAAAACTTGGCCCTTCAAAAGTTTCTATTGGCTTCCATGTATTTGGGTCAATAATTCTTCCACCCCAACCATTTTCAATAAAAAAACCTGATGGTGTTATTGAGTAAAATGAAGTCATATAATCATTTGTGTGTCTTCCTAAAGTATAAGCAATTTTATTATCTTCATATTGTAATAAATCATATCCTTGACCAACATCATCAAGACTATTGTATTCTACCATAAAATGATGGAAGCCCGTTCTACCTGATCCAAATAAAGCTAAACTATGATGTCTTCCGTTAACATGAAAAAAACATAAAGAAATTGGGGTGTGACTGTAGTCACTAATTTTAAAACCTAAAACCTCTGTATAAAATGGTATCAAATCATCGATTTTTTTAACATGAACAACAGCATGACCCATGCCTAAAGCTCCAGTTTTAAATCCTGAAATTGGACGACCTGGTTTAAATGGATCACTATCATTCATTGGGTTGTAAACTAATTCAATTCTATTTCCCTGTGGATCATTAAAATAAATTAAATCCTCTACAAATCTCTTATCGGCAAACGAATTTTTCCCTTGGTTTACTTCAATTTTATTTTCTTCTAATTTTGAGGCAAAAAATTGTAAATCTTCTTTATTTTCAACTTCCCAACCTAGAAATCCAAGATTGTCTCCTTTGTCACCAGTAATAGTTAAACGTTGTTTTTGATCGTCCATTCGAAAAGATAAAATACCTTTTCCTCTATCAACTAGTTGCATTCCTAAATTTTTTTGACTGTAATAAGACCAATCTTCAAATTTATCTGAGTTTACTCCAATATAACTTAGAGCTTTTATAGCCATTTAAAATTCCTTAAATTAAATGAGCCCACATAAAATGTGGGCTCATAAATAATGTGAGTTATTTTAGCCTTCTACAGCAGTGATAATTTCTCTTGCTCTATTTAGAACAGCATCACCATCAAGACCTTTTCCGCTCATTTCTTTCAACCAATTTGACTCAATTGGTGCCAAGATTTTTTTGTACTCAGCAATAACATCATCTGATGCAATTATAATTTCATGGCCATCTCTTTTTGAGATTTCATTTTTCATAATAGCATTTTGATTATCAATCAAACCTGACGCCCAATCACCGAAAGCATGGCCACTATATTTATTTATACAAGCCTGATCTCCTGCTGATAAACTATTGAACTTATCTTCATTCATAATTAAACCAAATGTAGCATTAGTGATATTAACTTCAGTATGATATTTAGTTACATCAAACAACCTGAATGAACCTACAGCAGTGTATGGAAATGGAGTTCCATCTACAACACCTTTGCTTAAAGCTTCAGAAGTTCCTGGAGCAGGTACTTTCACTCCTGTTGCACCTAAAGTTTTTAAAATTGTTCCTGCAATTTTACTTGGTACTCTCATTTTCTTACCTTTAAAATCAGCAGGTTTAACAACTTTAGTATCCTTCATATGAATTTGATATCCAGGATTAGAGTGTAGACCAATTACTTTAATTCCTGCCATTTCTTTATCTAAATACCCTTCATTAAAAAGAGTATTTAAAGCTGTAGTTCCAGCTTTAGATGTTCTTGTAAGAAAAGGTAATTCAATTACTGAACTTAAAGGAAATTGACCTCCAATATATCCTAAAACTGTCCATGAAATATCTGCAACACCTGATGTTACGATATCATATTGTTTAGGAGGACTTCCCAATACTCCCCCAGCATACATTTTTACATTTAATGTTCCCGAACATTGATTAACTTTTTTTGCCCAACCAGCAAGAATTTTACTTGCTATAAATGCCTTTGGTGGTTCAAAAGTTGCTAACTTAAGTTCAGTTGCAGAAGATGCACTAACAATGCTGAAAGAAAAAATTCCAATTATTAATCCAATTAATTTTTTCATAAAATTATCCCCTTGTTGTTTAAAATTATTCTAAAATTGTAACTTGAAATTTAGATTATTTCATCTTTAATTGTGTTAGATAAAACACCAATTTGGGTCACTTCCACCTCAACTTTATCACCAGGTTTCATAAAAACTGGCGGATTTCTTTTAAATCCAACACCTCCGGGAGTTCCTGTAACTAATACATCTCCTGCTCTCCATGCCATAGCTTTAGAAACATAAGAAATCAATACTGGGATATCAAAAATTAATTGGCTTAATTTTGCATTTTGCATGACTTCACCATTTAATCTAGTTTCAAGGGTAAGATCTTTATAATCTTTAATTTCTTCAGCAAGAACCATGTGTGGTCCAAAGCTTCCAGTCCTTTCAAAATTTTTTCCCATCCCAAATTGTCTAGTATGTCTCTGCCAATCTCTAATAGTGCTTTCGTTATAACAAGAATAACCGACTATATGTTTTAAAGCATCTTCAGGTTTTATATGTTTACCGGCTTCTCCCATAATTACAGCCATCTCACCTTCAAAATCTAAATTGTCAGAAGCAATTGGTCTTTGAATTGGCTGCAAGTGTGCAGTTTGACTTTCTGGGAAACGATGAAAAATTACAGGATTTTCCTCTACAGTCCTATTTGTTTCCTTAACATGTTCACTATAATTTAAGCCTACACAAATAATTTTTCCGGGATTTGGTATCAGAGGTAAATATTCAATATCATTTACACTCAAATTACCAGGATTTGCAGAAGCATATTTTTTTGCTTCGGAAATACCTTTTTTTAAAATTAGATCTTTTAAAGAAGTTGCACCTGATATTTTACCAGTAAGATCTGTTACAAGATCATTAAGTAAAATACCAAATTTTTGATCGCCATTATGTAAATAAGAAATAAACTTCATAAATAATACTTTCTGTTTTAAAACAACCTTATATGCTAATGTCTCATTAATTTGAAGATAGTTTTTTTAGAATATGAATAAAATATTTGATTACTCAGCAATTGCTTCTGGTTTAATACTTTTACTATTATCAGTACTAACTTTCTGTGACGTATTTGGTCGAAGATTTTTAAACTCTCCTGTTACAGGAACAATCGAATTAGTTGAAATTGGTATGGCTTTAGTTGCTTTCTTAGCAATGCCAAGAGCTTTTTTTTTAAATGCAAATGTATCTGCAGATTTTATTAATAATTTAAATTTAGGAATTTTTAAAACATGGCTCATAATTCTAAAATTTTTTTTAATGATAATCATTATGTCTTTAATGGCTTATGCAACTACGAAGACATCATTAAAATTTATGTCAAATGAAAGAGTAACAATTGATTTAGAACTATATTTTTATCCTTTTTATTTTATTTGTGCTTTTGGTATGTGGTTAAGTGTATTGGCTATTATTTTTTGGTTTATTAATGAATTATCTCAATCAAAGACTATAAAGGAAGATATTTAATGGAAATGGGTCCGATCATTAATGGAGGTATAGCTTTTGCAGCAGTTTTAATACTAATGGTCTTAAATATTCCAATCGGAATTGCAATGCTACTTGTAGGGTTCACTGGATTTGCATTAATATCTGGTTTTGACCCAGCTATTTTTGTTTTAGGCACTGCACCTTTTGATGCAGTATCAAAATATACTTTATCAGTACTTCCTCTTTTTGTTTTGATGGGAAATCTTGCTAACAGTGCAAATTTATCAAGAAATTTATATGATGCTGCATACGCAGTTGTTGGTCACTACAAAGGTGGTTTAGCAATGTCAACTGTTGGAGCTTGTGCAGGTTTTGGAATGATTTGTGGATCTTCGATTGCAACCGCTGCAACGATGTCTCAAATGGCAGGACCAGAAATGAAAAGACATGGATATAGTGATGCTTTAATAAGTGGTTCAATTGCATCTGGAGGAACTCTTGGGATTATAATTCCACCAAGTGTTATATTGGTAATTTATGCATATTTAACAGAACAATCGGTTCAAGAACTTTTCTTTGCAGCATTAATACCAGGACTTATAGCTGTAATTTTATATATGATAGCAATAAGAGTTTATCTCATAGTCTATCCATCACAGGGAGGTTATGGAAAAAAAATGCCTCTTAAAGAAAGAATTTCTGCAATTTCAAAGGTATTTCCAATTTTTTTAATCTTTGTAATTATAATGGGTGGTCTTTATTTAGGTTTTTTTACAGCCACAGAAAGTGCTGCTGTAGGAGTAATCTTAGTTTTAATATTTATTTTCGCTAGAGGGCAACTTACATTAAACTTATTGAAAGAAGCCTTATGGACAACCATAAAAACTGTTGGTTCATTATATTTAATTGTAATTGGCGCAAGTATATTCAATTACTTAATTACAGTAACACAATTACCTTTTGCAGTTGTTGATTTTATAAATTATTTAGAACTAACACCATTAGGAATTATTTTGGTTATATGTGCAATCTATCTAGTACTTGGAACTGTAATGGACTCATTAGCGATGTTATTTTTAACAATCCCAGTTTTTTTTCCAGTGATAGTTGATGCAGGCATAGATCCTGTTTGGTTTGGGATATTTGCTGTAATAGTTGTAGAATTTGGATTGGTCTCTCCGCCTGTTGGGATGAATTTGTTTGTAATTAAAGGTGTGATGCAAAATACACCTCTACAAACTATTTGGTTTGGAACAATTCCTTTTTTACTAACTGATGTAATTAGGGTTGCACTTATTATTGCTTTCCCCGCTATATGTTTGTATTTACCAAGTTTAATGGCATCTTCCTGATTACCAAACACCAATCATGATACCATCATCTTTAGTGTAATCTCTTTCTTTAGTCACAAACTCATCCGTAGCTGCAACTCTATTTTTTCTATCTATAATTCTTTTTAAAAGTAATTCTTTCATTTCTTCTCTTATCTTTGAATGTTTTTCAGATTTCCCCAAATCGTTAAATTCATCAGGATCATTTTTTAAATCAAACAACTGTGGGTCAAATTCTTTGTAATAAATATACTTCCAGTCACTATTCCTAATCATAAAAGCTCTTGCATCTGAGGCTCCTATGTTCAGTATTTTTCTTGCTTCGTTAAAAGCATAGTCAATTTCACTAAAAACAAATTCTTTCCAATCTTTAGTGTTTTCTCCTTTCAATAATGGAATTAAAGAATTTCCCTCTAATCGATGTTTGCTGACAGGACTTTCTACTACATCTAAAAAAGTTGGGAGCAAATCTATTGCTTCAACAAATCTTTGTTCTTTTGTTCCTCTAGTTTTATTTGCATAATCACTTGGATCATAAATAATCATTGGAACTCTAACTGACTGCTCATGGAACAGTTCTTTTTCACCTAACCAATGATCGCCTTGGTAATCTCCATGATCTGAAGTAAATACGATCATAGTATCCTCCATATGACCTGATTCCTTTACAAATTTAAATAACCTTCCTAAGTTATCATCAATTTGCTTAATCAACCCCATATATCCTGAAAGCACTGTATTTCTTACTTCATCTTTTGAAAAAGTTTTGGAAATACTATTTTCCATAAACGCTTTGTAAACTGGGTGATCATTTTTTCGCTCTGCATCATTTCTGTGAACTGGATAAAATTCATTAGCTGAATACATATTGTGATAAGGGGCTGGAGCCATGTAAGGCCAATGTGGTTTAATATAAGATAAATGTAAAAACCACGGCATGTCTTTACTTTCTTCTATAAATTCCATTGCACGATTAGTCATAAAAGCTGTTTCAGAATGTTCTTCTGGAATTCTTGCTGGCTTATTAGAATTTCTTAATCGCCAACCGCTTAATATTTCGCCGTTTTCTCCCTCAGAGGAATTTGCCCAATCATTCCATGGATTGGGTCCATCATATCCAAGTTTATTTAACCATTCATTATAAGATAAAGTTTTTTTTGAATTTTTGATTTGGTTGTTTGGATGTAGTCCATCATCTCTTTCATAAGGATCAAATCCAGGCTCACTAACAACCAATCCTATTTCTGTATCTTTATTTATACCAAGTCTACTCATTCCCTCTAAATCTGGTCTCATATGTGTTTTACCAACAACGCCCGTTCTTATTCCTGACTGACGTAGATAATCTCCAATAGTTAGTTCTCCAATTGGAAGTGGCACCTGGTTCCAGGTAGATCCATGACTAAAAACTGTTCTGCCTGTGTAATAAGATGCTCTAGATGGACCACATACAGGTGATTGAACATATGCAGACTCAAATTGAACTCCTTTTTTTGCTAAAGCATCAATATTAGGGGTTTTTAAATGGGGATGACCATAACAAGAAAGATAGTCCCATCTTAATTGATCAGCCATTATAAAAAGAATATTTCGAATTTTATTCATAAGTTAAAAAATAACTTATCTAAAATTCTAATGTTTTTGAAGACCCATCTTTATATTTGAACTCTACTTTTCTTTCTGAAATACTTTTAATTGATGTAAAACCATCATATTCAGCGATAAACTCATTTAATTTTTTTCTACCTTTTTTGCTCATTTTTTTTCCTGGAGCATTCACGCCAACATCAATAATCAACTCAGCCCCATTTAAAAATGCATTTACCCAAGCTTTTACTGGAGGACCACATGTCATTGCCTCTGTTAACCAAATAGGTTTATTAACATCCACACCTTTCAATAAGTCTGCAAATTCATCTACCCAAAGTTCTTTATCGCATTGTCCATCTGGACCACTGATGTGATGAATATTTGCAATATCAAAATGATCTTTGATTTTTGGTAAAACTGATTTCCAATACCTTTTGTTGTCAGGAAACATTCCTGCAGCACCAGCCATAACTATTACAGCATCAGTTTGCTTTTCTTTAATTGTTTTTGAAGAAAAATTGAAAATTTCAATAAAATCCTCTTTGCTCCCTTTAAAAAACATTTTAAATTCTGGTTCATTCATTACATCCCAATATTTTATAGGTTTAGTTAAACCAGGCATATCATTTGAACCATCTCCATCATATCGATCAACTAATTTTAAAAGAAAGGTTTTGTAATCATCCATTGAGCAAGGTTTACTTAGATATTTGGTAAATTTTTTTCCAAAAGGACTTCTTGCTTTTTTTCTTTTACATGATTTTTGCTCCCAATTTGCATGTGGCCAGATAGTAGCTAAAATTGTTTGATTGTGTTCTTGAGCATAAACGACATATTTATCTGCCTCTTCCCAAGTAAACTTTCCTTTTTCTTTTTCAATGTGATTCCAAATAAAAGGTCCTGGATGAGGTCTTACCCATTGTCCATCTTTGCCTCGCATTTTTTCATCACGCATTTCAGTTAGCTCTCCAAATCTAGAGTTTGCAGATGCATTTGAAATCAAATTAAAAAAAACAAATAGTAAAATAAATTTAACAAACATTTTTATTATTTAGGATCCGGACCTGGACCTGGGCCTGGATCACCTGGAGGAGGAGCTCCTGGTTGACCTGGATCTCCTGGTCCGCCTGGTCCCATATCTCCTATTCCACCTGGGCCTCCTGGGGCACCTAAATCACCTATTCCACCTGGGCCTCCAGGCATACCACCCATATCACCTGGGCCTCCTGGGCCTCCTGGCATTCCACCCATATCACCCATAGGACCCATGTCTCCTGGACCACCTGGACCTCCTGCCATTGCACCAGCCATAGCTCCGCCCATTGTTCCAGACATTCCATCTTGCATAGCTCCACCCATGGCTTTACCCATTTCGCCTTCGCCCATGCCTTCCATTCCCATTGCAGCTCCCATTGCATGAGAACCCATAGCTGAAGCTGCAACTCCTTGAGCGGCCATTGCCGATCCCATTGCGGCGCCTGCTAATCCTCCTGCTCCTTCAGCAGCCATTGCAGCACCTGCTACGTTTCCAATTGCTGCTCCTGGATCAACTCCTGTTCCCATTGCAGCTGATACTTGTCCTAAATTCATTCCACCTTTCATAATGCCACCCTCTAATCCTTCGGGCGTTCCTCCCATTATATCACCAAGTTTGGCACCTTCTGGTCCTCCTGCTAGTCCCATACTTGCAGCCATTTCTGGATTCATTTCTGCATCTAAATTCATTTCACCCATACCAACCATGCCGCCACTCATTGCTGCTAATCCCATGTCGCCACCTTCCATCCCCATGGCTCCACTTAATCCTTTCATTCCTTCGGCTCCCATTGCAGCCATTGTACCTTGGTTGACTAAGCCAACTTCCATCATATCTCCCATTTGACCAGCAGATAAATTTCCTGACTTAGCCATTTCAGCAACTCCTTGAACAGCTTTGCTACCAAGTCCAGCAACATTAGTTGACATTATTGTTGATACATCCATTCCCGCAATTCCAGCTGCACCCATGCTTGCTACCATTCCGGGAGTTAAACCTGTTTGCATTGCCATATCAGCCATTCCAAATTTGTCCATTTCACCAATATCCATCCCAGTCATATTTGCCATAGCTTCACCCATATCTGCTTTAGACATGTTATCCATAACTCCACCCATCATTTTACCTGCTGGATTATTTGAATCTAAAGCTTCTCCTATACCTAATGCGGTCATTCCTTTAGGTGGTGCCATTGCACCAGGCAATCCCCCGGCCAAAGATGGTTTTGCCATAATCATTGCTCCAATCATCATTCCTGACTCACTTATATTTTCAGGCATTTCCAAAGCTTCAGGCGCAGACATATTTTTTGCATAAGAATCTTTCATCTCCATTCCCTTTTGAATAGCGTTCTGTTCTTTTGGTGCTTTTCCAGAAATAGCTTGGCTTATCATTCCAACGGAACCTGACATTGCAGATGTAATTCCAACTTCTGGATTAGCAAATGCAGTTTGCAATGTTTGAGCCATTTGATCCATTCCCATCTCTTGCATTGCTTTTCCAATTTCCTGCATTCCCTCTATACCACCCATGCCTTTTGCCATATCTGCCATTCCTTGTATTCCAATGCTTGTCTCCATGCTCTTCATCATTTCTTCACCCATACCTTTGGCACTCATGGTGGCTGCTATTGCGCCAGTCATTGATTGACTCATTTGACCCATTGTCTCAGGATTAGTTGCTAAGGTTTCTAGTGCAGCAGTTGCAGCACCAATTGGTAGCGCATTTAATGCTCCAGCCATCATTGCTGGATTCATGCCCATCTCTGCAACATTCATAGATGCAAAATTTCCTGGATTAAAATTTTCCATATCAAAATTAACTGAACCAGTTATAGCTTCCATGTTTACTAAGCCAGAATTTGACAATCCTTCAATAGCTGCTCCCATTCCAATACCTTGGGAGTCTAGAGATCCCATCATTCCTTTTGCATCAAATCCAGCAGCACCTAAAGCGTTCATCTGCCCTGCCATTTTTTGTAACGATACAACTTTTCCAGCACCCATTTGGCCAGCTATGCTTGATAAAGCTGCCATTTCCTCTGGAGAAAAATCCTTTGCAAAATCAATTCCGGTCATATCCAAAGCCGTAGGATCTGGAATAGCTCCTAAAGCCATATCAGTAACACCTTCAACTAAGGACATTGCCTGTACTGCAGAAGTAATATCTCCTTTTGCTAAACTTTCGCTAGCAAATTTCATTGCAGTTTCGGCTTGCGCAATAGATACATCCAATGCTTTACCTATATCACTTTTTGCCTGTCCCAAAGCTTCTGTTGCGCCAGAAATATTTTCAACAACTTTGCCTGCATCTGTAGCCAATTGGTCTGCTGCGGCTTGAGCAGAATTTCCTGCTGCCTCTGAAATTCCAGACATAGCAGCTATATCATTTGCTTTAACAGTAAAGTTTAAAAATAGAAAAAATATCAAAAAGGTTTTAATTATAATTTTCAAGTTTATTAATTTCCTCCCTCTATTTTTTCTTGAGCTTTAATAGTAGCCGCTCTCTGGGCATTTACCTTAGCTGTTGCAATTTGTTTTTTTAAGTTAGCTAAGACAGCTGCGCGCTCAGATATTTCTGGTGTTAATTTTTTTGCTTTCTTTTTTTTTTTCTTTTTATTTTTTTTATGCGCTGCATAAAGCATTTTTCCTGTTGCCCAAAATTTAAGAACAGCCTCTGAAGATTTAGCTTTTGGTGAAATGTTTAAACTTATTCTCATGGCCTCTCTACCTTTTTTTAATCCTTCTAAAGTTTCAACTTTAGCTTTTTTGTCATTTAACATCTCATTGTAAAGTGCCTCAAAATAGGCCATATCTCGTATCATGTGATGCTGATACTTGTTTAAACTACTTTTACCTTTTACAAATCTTTGATAAACTTTTTTTCCTGATTCACCCTTCTTTTGTTTGCTTGATTTTATCTGTGAGCCAAACATGCCCTTCGGGTAATCTATTTCTTCGTAAATAAATGCTGATGGTCTTTCACTTTCAGGCCAATCTCCCATTGTTTCATATTTTTCACAATAGAGGCAGTCTTTTTCCTCTTTTTCTTTAGCATTTAAAATCGAAAAAAAATTTAAAGTAATTAAAAAAATTACAAAAAACTTTAAAACAAAACTGACATAGTTACTGCCAGTTGCGCCTGGCTAAAACTTTCATAACTCAATCTTATTACTTAATCTTAATTTAAAAAAGACTTCTTTATTGAATAAAATAAGGATTTAAAAAAAAAAATTCAATTTTGAATTGAATTATTTTAAACCTTTTTGATTATCAAAAATTGGAATTTTTTATGATAATAGAATTACTTTATCTTATCAATGTCATGAATATTTGTTAAAGATTTATTTAATTCTTCAATATTTTCTCTTAAAGCTAAACTTGAAATTGAGTAAATCATTATTAACAATAAAACTAAAGGTAGAGAAGTAATTACTGATGCATAACTTTTAATAAGCAGTATATAAAAAATTATAAATAAAGCTGATCTTATCAAAACAGTTTTTCTAAAAACACTAATGATTGAAAGTGAGTGTTTTAACAAATTAAAAAAACTCATTTTTGATGGGCCAAAATACCTTGTGCCTCTTATAGAAGGCATTGAAATTAAATCTTTTTCAATTTTTTTCAATGATCCAGAAAAACTATTCCATGTGGACTTTTCTTCTAATAATTTTTTTACTGATGATTTCGTTAAACATGTAAAATTCCCAAATTTTATTGATTGACCCGCAAATACATAAGTTAAAAACTTATGAAATTGATAAAAAGTTCTAAAAACAAAACCCTCAGATCTTTTTACCCTTTCACCAACAATTGATTTACCATTCGTTTCCTCTGCTAATTCAATAAAATTTTTAATTTCCTCTGGTCTGTCCTCTCCGTCCCCATCCATAGGTATAACGTAGTCAAATTCTTTCTTTTCAAAAATATACTTTAATCCTGAAGCAATACATCTTGCATGTCCTCTGTTTTCTTTCATATTAATTATTTCAAAAGTAATGATATTTTCTAAGTTTGAATAAGTATCTAATATTTGATGAGATGAAGCATCATTTACTACGAGTACAGATATCTGAGCAGTTAAACCTTTTGCCTCCTGATTAATATTCTCGATTAATTTTTTTAAAGATTCCCTATCGTTATAAATTGGAATTAATATTATATATTTCATTAATTATTTTGTTCCTACACAGACATTATCAAGACACATATAATCTTTCAATTTATCCAACTTTTCTCGTTCAATAATACCCTGCCAAACAGGTCTTGATTTAAGATGATATGATAAATTTCCTCCTATCCACTCATCTCCAAACACAATATTAATTTTTGATTTAAATTGTTGATCCCATGCAAATTGAGTTTTTATCGCTATCTCTTTTCCTGGATAATCAGTTCTTTTGTTTTCATTTGATATTGAAATATATGCATAAAGTGCAGGCGATAAAAAAAAGAAGAAAATAAATCCTATAAAAAATGATTTTAACTTTTTAATATTTATTTGAGATTGAAATATGTAAATAAATAGAGTCCCTAGAAATAAATAAAAAGGTGTCATCCACATGGTTCTAATTTTAGAACCAGTTAAAAGAGAAGTTAAAAGCATTAAGATAAATGGCAAAACATTAATTGATAATAAAAAAAGGAATTTTTTATCTTTTAAATTGTACTTAAATTTGAATTGGTTAATTAATAACCAAATCATAATAAAAAAAGGAATTAATATACCTATCTGTTTTACCAAGAAAATTAGTGGGTATTGAATATGATTAATTAAACTCGACTGCTCAAGTCCAGTTCTTGCAAGTCCATAAGTTATTGTAACAAAATCGTTATTATATAACCAAATCAAATGTGGAATTAAAACAATTAAAAAGACTTCAATTGTAATTAAATATTTGAAATCAAATTTCTTCTCATTCTTTATTAAGATTAGATATATAAATAAAAGATCAATAGAAACTAACAAATAAAGAAATAAATATTTAGACAAAAATCCAAATGCTGCAAACAAACCAACAAATAAACAGTCCAAAAATTTAATTTCCTTACTGTTATAAATTTTCCAAGAGAAATATACTGTTAATGACCAAAAAGGTAATTCACACACATTTACATTAAATTCTGGTGTTGTAAAATTGTAAAAATAGATTGTTTCAATTATTAAAACTGAAATTAAACTTAACAAACTATTATTTAAAATTTCTTTAGAAAATTTAAATATGAAATAAAATGAAATAATTACAAAAATTTGACTAAGAAGATAATACGCCCAGTCCTGAGATCCAAAAATTTGATAAAAAATTTCCAACACTATTGCAACCATTGGAGGATGCTTACTATACCCCCAATCTAAATTACTTCCCCATGCCAAATGCTCAATCGTATCTAAAGGTAAATTTTGATTTGTAAGTGTTGGAATCAATGTCCAGAAAATAAGATGGGCTATAACAAAAATATAAAAAATATTATTAATATTTTTGTTATTAATCGTCATTTATAAATATTTATATCAATTAAGCTTGCTTGACACCCATAATTTGCTGAATATACTCCGTTCGATTAAAATTAAGCAATGCCAAAGACTGTCAAAGCAAAAAAAGTATCAAAAACAAAATCCAAAGTTGCAAGCAAACAAAAAACTACTAAAACTAAAGTTGTTTCTAAAGGTCCTATAAAAATTTCAAAATCTTATGTTCCAAAAGATACTGAAAAATATATGTGTGAAAAACATAAGGTATATTTTAGAATAAGACTCACAGAGTGGAAAAAAGAATTAATCAAGGCTAATAATCAAGCTCTATATAATGGAAGCATGGATGACAATAATATTTCTGCCGATATTGTTGATCAAGCAAGTTCTTATATTGACAAAAATGTAGAAATGAAAGCAATCAACAGACAAATTAAATTAATCTCAGAGATAGACAAAGCATTAATGAGAATAAGAGAAGATACTTATGGTTTTTGTTTAGATACTGCAGAGCCTATTGGTCTTAAAAGATTAATGGCAAGACCTGTAGCTAAATATACTATTGCGGCACAAGAAAAGCATGAAAAGGATGAAAAAGTTCATGCAGATGATTAAAAATGAAAAAAAAATCTTCTAAACAAAGTTCAATTTCATTTCTTTTTGCGAAGAAATATATTTATTTCTACTATCCTTTTTTCTGGATTTTGTTGTTGTTATATTTATTTTTAAAATGAATAAAAAATTAATATTAATTATTATAGTTGTCGTTGCTATTGAATTTTCTGGTTATGGAATTCTAAGTACTATTTATAGATTATTTGGGTAACTTTTAAAGTTTTGGAATTTTGGCATTTTTATCCATAAAAGCAAACCCTTTAATAACTGCTTCACGTTCAGCAATTTCAGTATACCATCTAGACAAGTTTTTATAATTTTTTAAACCAATATCATGCCATTCATGTCTTGCTAGCCAAGGCCAAGTCGCAATATCAGCAATAGTATAATCTGATCCAGCAAGATATTTAGTTTCTTTTAATCGTGTGTTAAGCTCTCCATATATTCTTTTTGCAATATTATAAAATCTTTCTTCTCCAAATTCACTTTTTCCAGGATTAAAATGATGAAATTGGTGGTGTTGTCCAAACATAGGGCCCACTGTTCCAACTTGGGCCATTAACCATTGATTAATCACAAGTCTATCTTTTTTATCAAAAAGCTTTCCACTTGTTTCTGCGAGGTAAGTTAAAATTGCTCCAGATTCAAAAATACTTTTATTATTTTCATGATCAATTATTGCTGGTATTTTTCCAAAAGGACTTATTTTTAAAAAATTTGGATTAAATTGTTCTTTATTATATATATCAACTGGAGTTAATTTGTACTCATAGCCTATTTCCTCAAGCATAATACTTATTTTCCATCCATTAGGAGTATTGGCTGAAAACAATTCAATCATTTTTTAATACCAAGTCTTTCTTGTGCAGCTTTAGATGTGGTTGTGAATTCAAATCTTAATTTTTCATCTGGTTTAGCATATTTAAAACAACCTCTGGCAGCTAATGCACCTTCGTGAAAACCTGATAAAATAAGTTTTAATTTGCCTGGATACGAACAAATATCTCCAATTGCAAAAATTCCTTCAACATTTGTTTCAAAATTTTCAGTATTAACCAAAACAGTTTTTTTATTAATATTTAATCCCCAATTTAAAATAGGACCTAACTGCATAATCAATCCAAAAAAGCCTAATACATAGTCAGATTTAATTTCTTTAATTTCTCCTTCGTCATGCTTTATTTTAACGACTTCAATTTTTTTATCTCCACTTACCATCTCCATCTGATATTTTGTAAATAAATTTAATTTTCCTTGATCATTTAATTCTTTAACCTTTTGAACACTAGACTCCGCGCCGCTAAAACCATCTCTTCTGTGAATTAAATTCACTTTAGATATATTTGAGAGTTCTAAAGCCCAATCCAAAGCAGAGTCTCCTCCACCAAATATTGAAACTATTTTATCTTTAAATATAGACTTGTCTTTAATTGAGTAAAATAAAGATTTTCCCTCAAACTTTTCGCATTCTTTAACGGGAAATTTTCTAGGCTCAAAAGAACCTACACCCCCAGCTATAACAATAGCTGCAACGTCAAATTCTATTCCACTAGATGTTTTAACATTCCACCTTTTTTCTATTTTTTTAAGTTCTTCTACTCTTTCATTTAAATGAAATTTGATATTGAATGGTTTAATTTGTTGTAAAAGATTATTTGTTAACTCTTCACCGGTGCACTCAGGTACTGCTGGAATATCATAAATTGGTTTATCAGGATAGAGTTCGATGCATTGACCACCAGCCTTATCAAGATTATCCACTATCTCACAACTCAATCCAATAATTCCAAGTTGATGACCACAAAATAAACCTGTTGGGCCTGCTCCAATAATTAGTACATCTTTTTTAATCATCTAACCTTGCTTTGATGGAATGTTGACTTCTAATCCATCCAATTCATCTGAAACTATTAACTGACAACTTAATCGACTATTACTTTTTGGTTCAAAAGCCATATCAAGCATATCCTCTTCACCATCCTCTTTTTTAGGTAGCTTACTTAACCATTCTTCTTTGACATAAACATGGCATGTAGCACACGCCATTCCTCCTCCACAGTCAGCATCAATTCCTGGAATATCGTTTTGAATTGCACCTTCCATTACAGTCAATCCATTTTGGACATCAATCGTATGAGTTTTACTGTCGTGGGTATAGTAAGTAATTTTTGCCATGATTTATATATAGGTTCTTATCTAAATTGAACAAGTAAGTAAAATCATACTTGATATATTTTTTTAAATATTTTGAGGTTCGGGCAGATCTTTTTTTATAAAATAGCTTGCATCTTCTTTTTGTTTTATCAACGCTGGAATAATTTCTTTATAGGCATCTATTAATCCATCGTTAGGTGTTGGTAGTTGGTCTTTTATATGATGATGCAACTTATCTAAATTATAAGATGGAACAGTAGGAAACATGTGATGAGTTAAATGATATTCCATCTTCCAGTATAAAAAACTTAATATTGGATTTAAGTACATTTCACGCGATGTAAGTCTGTGATCTTTAATATTTCTTGCAAGTCCCGCATGTTGTGTAAATGCAACAAGTTTATGTAAAGTTTTTCCATAATATTGTGGCAATAAAAAATATAGGATTGGCATCCAAGAAGAAGCAATTATTGACCATAAAATAATTAACAACCAAATTACAACGTAAATTCTTGAATTTAAAATTGCTTTGGCTTGTACATTTTCTGGAATGCTATCCTGCATAACTTTTGTTTTTATTCCAAGTGCATGTTGAATGATTTCAAATGAAATATGTTTTTTAAAAAATATTAGATCTAATAAAGGAATAATATTTATAATTAATCTCTTTGGTGTTTCTTTTAAATCATTTCCATATTCAATTTCATGATCAAATGGATTTTCTGTTGAATAAGTATTTCCATGATGAACAAAGTGAGTGTATCTCCATCTTGTTGGTTCAAAGTTAGCCATGTAAGATGAAATATAATAAAAAATCTCATTTAATAATTTTGATTTAAATGCAGTTTTATGACCTGTCTCATGCCATAGTGGATTAGAGAAAGAATAAATGTTTCCATAAACTAAAAACCAAAAAACTGACCACCAAGTCCCCCAGGTATGATAAGCAAAGATCCCTGAAATAATTAACAATCCAAAAAAAACTGAAATATGCTGAAGTCCTTTTAAATCAGATTTTTTTGAAAGTTCTTTTAGTACATCTTTATCAACTTGGCATTTGTGCCATTTTTCTAATTTAACATCCATGAATATAAAGTTATGTATAGTTATTATACATAATTTTAATAAAGGTAAAAAAAAAGGGCAAGTACTAAATTGTACCTGCCCTTAATTTAAATTTTAACTAATTACTTAGCTCTTCTTCCGCTTGAACTAGTTGCAGCAGCCCAGATTACTAGACCGAATGCAATTTTGTTAATGAAGTCAGCTAAGTTGTAAACGACGTTAAGTGAGTCAGCATCTACACCGCCAGTTAAGTAACCAAATACATAACCTAATGGGTAAATTGCCCAACCTACTGTAACAATCATTCTCATTGCTCCGAATGCGGTTACAAGAGCTTTGTTACCACTCTTAGATGCAGCTTTACCAGCCTCACCTGAGAATACTTCATAAAGAATGTATACCCAACCTGCCATTCCGATGATGAAACCTAGTGTAGCATTAATGTATCCTGCTTCACCTAAGTATCCACCAATAAGCATTACTAATGAACCAATTAACAGTCTCCAGAACATTCCAGAATTTGCTTTACCAATAGCTGCTAGAATTAAATAAAATTCTACCATCTGTAGTGGCACTGTAATTAACCAGTCAATGTATCTGTAAACAGTTGGTGAGTCTCCAGTAGCAACCCATACTTCTCTCATGTACATGTAGTGTATGAATGCAATACCAGTTACTAGACCAGCAACAATAACTGAAGTTCTCCAGCCTGATGCGACGTTGCCTGCTTCCATGAAAAAGAAAGCAGTAGCTGCTAACATTCCCATAGAGATAACCCAGAATGAAATTCCTACGAAGTCATCTTGCATCAACATCGTTGCGTCTGCTGCAATAGCTATACCTGAAAAACCTATCAAGGCCATAGCTGCTAAAGCAAACAGTTTAAGTTTTTTCATAAAAAACTCCCTCTTCGTTAGTTTTTATTTTAGTTTATATAAACTAGACTTAAGTTACCCTAAGCCAATGTCGCGGTTAATAGCAAATTAAATTAGATAAATGAAGACTTAATTGCGACTAATTCTCATTGATTTTACTTAATTTTTAAAATTAAATACAATTTATAAGTTAAAAACCAAAAAAAATAAGGAATTCGAATCAAATTATTATGTCTTCGAAGTTTAATCAAATTTACGAAAATTCTATAAAAAATCCTGAAAAATTTTGGCAAGAAGCCTCTGAAGATATCTTTTGGTTTAAAAAACCAATAAAAATTTTAAATAAATCTAACCCGCCTTTCTATAAATGGTTCGAAGATGGGGTCACAAATACCTGTTATAACGCTTTAGACATCCATATTGATCAAGGAAGAGGTCAAAAAACAGCTTTAATCTACGATAGTCCTATTTCAGGTAACAAAAGTCAGTTCACCTATGAGGAATTAAGGTCGAAGGTCTCTAAGTTTGCAGGTGCATTGAAAGCTCAAGGAACTAACAAAGGTGACCGGGTAATTATTTACATGCCAATGATCCCTGAAGCAGTAGTTGCTATGCTTGCTTGTGCAAGAATTGGTGCAATTCATTCAGTTGTCTTTGGTGGATTTGCCTCAAATGAGCTTGCAAGCAGAATAGATGATAGTAAAGCTAAGATATTGGTTACTGCCTCATGTGGTTTTGAGCCAGGAAGAACCGTTGAGTACAAACCCCTTGTTGATGAAGCTATAAAAATAGCTAACCACAAAATTGAAAAGATAATTTTGTTTCAACGACATGGTCATGAGGTAAAATTAAATGCCCCGCAAGAAGTCGGTTGGGAAGAAGTCATTTCAAATGCTAAAGATGCTGACTGTGTTGAGATGAACTCGAATGAGTTTGCTTATATTTTATATACGTCAGGTACTACTGGTACTCCCAAAGGTATAGTTAGAGACATTGGAGGCCACATTGTTGCTCTCAAATGGACTATGAAAAATATCTACAATATTAATACTAATGATATTTGGTGGTCAGCAAGTGATATAGGTTGGATTGTTGGTCACTCATATATTGTATATGCTCCATTGTTCAAAGGTTGTACAACTGTTTTGTTTGAAGGTAAGCCTGTAGGAACACCAGATGCAGGAGCTTTCTGGAAAATCATTTCAGATTATAAAGTAAAATCTCTTTTTACAGCTCCAACAGCTTTTAGAGCAATCAAGAAAGAAGATCCTGAGGGTAAATTTTTCTCAAAATATGATCTAAGCAGTTTTGAAAGCTTATTCCTTGCTGGAGAGCGAGCTGATCCAGATACTATAAAGTGGGCCGAGAATTTACTTAAAGTTCCAGTCATTGATCATTGGTGGCAAACAGAAACTAGTTGGGCAATTAGCGCAAATTGTACTGGAATTGAAATGATGAAAACGAAATATGGTTCCGCCTGTAAAGCTGTTCCTGGGTATGATGTAAAAATTATCAAACCAGATCAATCTTTAGCAGAACCAAACGAAATGGGAGATATTGTTGTAAAACTCCCTTTACCTCCAGGTACATTCCCTACATTATGGAATGCAGATCAAAGGTATAAAGAAAACTATATGTCTAATTACGAAGGCTACTATCAAACATATGATGCAGGTCACATCGATGATGATGGTTATATTTGGATTATGTCTAGAACTGATGATATCATTAATGTAGCAGGTCATAGATTATCTACTGGTGCAATCGAAGAAGTTTTATCAGAACATCAATCTGTTGCTGAATGTGCGGTACTTGGAATAGCAGATAAGTTAAAAGGTCAACTACCTATTGGATTAGTAGTTTTAAAATCTGGTGTTGATAAAGATAATGAAACTATATCTAAAGAATGCGTTCAAATGGTAAGAGACAAAATTGGTCCTGTTGCTGCATTTAAAGTGGTGATTGTTATTAAAAGATTGCCAAAAACTAGATCAGGAAAGATTTTAAGAGGAACTATAAGAAAAATTGCAGATGGTGTTGATTATAAGATTCCACCTACGATTGATGATCCGGCAATTCTAACTGAAATCAAAGAGGATTTAATTAATCACAAAATCTTAAATAATGGTTAAAACTTATATTTTTTTAATCGCTGCAATATTTTGTGAGGTTGCTGGAACAATGTTACTACCTGTTTCTCAAAACTTCACAAAACTTATACCAACAGTTGCTTTATCAGTTTTTTATCTTACTGCATTTTATCTATTAACTTTTGTAGTTAATAAACTTCCAATAGCAATTGTTTATGCAACATGGAGTGGTTTAGGAATTTTTACTATTGCAATCCTTGGATATATATTTTTTAAACAAACTTTAGCTTGGCAAGCAATATTAGGATTATTTTTAATTGTAATTGGTGTGATACTTGTAAATAGTTTTACCGGAAGGCTTAGCTAAATTGTAAAGGTGTTCCATCAGGCTCTCCTAAAATTTTTCCATTCTGCATTTTAATTTTTCCAGCAATAATTGTGTGTGTGGGTGTTCCTTTAAATTTAAATCCATTAAACGGTGACCACTTACATTTACTTTCAATATTTTCATTTTTAATCTCAATAGTTTTGTTCATATCTACAATTGTAAAGTCAGCATCATAACTTTCTTTAATAAATCCTTTATTTTTAATTCCGAAAATCTTAACTGGATTTTCACAAACAAAGTTCATCAGTTGATTAAGAGATAATTTTCCATCATTTATGTGATTTAACATCACAGGCATTAAAGTTTGAACACCTGGCATTCCTGAGGGTGTGTTTGGATACACTTTGTCTTTATTCTCTTTTAAATGAGGAGCATGATCTGACCCAATTGTATCATTAAAGTTATTTCTCACCCCGTACCATAATCTATCATAATGAGATTTATCTCTTAATGGTGGGTTCATTTGAGCGTATGTTCCAAGCTTGTCATAACAGTCTGGAGCATAAAGAGTTAAATGCTGGGGAGTAATTTCAAAAGTAATGTTTCCTTTATGTTGTGAAAGAAAATCAATTTCTTCTTTTGTTGTAATATGAAGTACATGAGCTTTTTTATTATGCTTTTCTGCAATTCGAACTATTCTTCTAGTAGAAGCAATTGCACATTCTGCACTTCTCCATACCGGATGGGTATGAACATCTCCCTCTTTTATTAATTTCTTATTTACTTTTAAGATTGCCTCATCCTCAGAATGAACCGCTACTACTTTTGAAGCATTTTTAAAAACCTTATCTATATCGTCTTCTTCAGCAACCAATAAATTACCGGTTGAAGATCCTGCAAAAAGTTTAATACCACAACAACCTTCTAAACCCTCTAGACTTGCTAAGTCATCCGCATTATTTGCTGTTGCTCCAAAATAAAAAGCATAGTTGCAATACATTCTATTTTTAGCGAGATCTAATTTTCTTTGAAATTCCTTCATGTTAGAAGTTGGTGGATTTGTATTAGGCATTTCAAATACACTTGTAATACCTCCTGCAATTGCTGCTCTACTTCCTGAATGAAGATCCTCAGTATCTGTTGATCCTGGTTCTCTAAAGTGTGTTTGAGTATCTATGCAACCAGGTAATACTATATGACCCTCTGCATTGATTGTCTCTTTTGCTTCTTCTGAAATTTGTCCAATCTGCTGAATTTTTCCATCTTTTATAGCAACATCAATATCTTTTAATTCACCATCGATGTAACATTGTCCGTTTTTAATTATAAGATCTAACATTTAGAGAAAAAGTTATTATATTAAAAAGAGTTACTAATCAAATATGAATATTAAAAACGTTTACATTTTAGATGACAGAGCAATCCTTTATATTAACGGAGAAGATGCAAAGGAATTTCTGCAAAATCTTATCAGTAACGACATAAATAAAGTTAGCAATGTAAATAGTTGTTTTAGCTCATTACTTACACCACAAGGTAAATTTTTATATGAATTTATAATCGTAAAACATAAGTCAGGATATGTTTTGGATTGTGAAAAACCTCAGGCAGAGGAGTTATTCAAACAATTAACTTTATATAAGCTAAGATCAAAAGTTGAAATTCTCAATTTAAGTAATGAATTTGTTGTAGCAGCATTTTCTCATGAAAAATTCTTAACTTTTGATGAAGCAAAAGATCAACCTGGATGCACAATTAAATATAGAGAAGATCCAATATTTTTAGATCCAAGAAATAAGAATTTGGGCGCTAGATTAATTATTAATTTAGAAAAACTTTATTTATCTTTAAAAAAACTAGATCTTCATGATGCTAATCTTAAAGAATATTATTCATTAAGTCATGGGCTTGGAATAGTTCCAAAAGATTTAAATAAATTGAAAGACAAATTGTTTGGTATTGAATGTAATTTTGAAGAATTAAATGGAATTGATTTCAAAAAGGGTTGTTACGTTGGTCAAGAAAATACAGCGCGAATTAAATTGAAGAACAAGCTTTCAAAAAGATTGTTTCCAATAAATGTGATCAATGGAAAACTACACGAAGGTGAAAGTATTTATAATAATGAAATTGAAATAGGTAAGGTTTTAATTGATAGCGACTACCCTTTTGCTTTAATTAAACACTTAAATGAAAACTTTGATGAAAAAGCAAATTTTAAAACTAAAGAAGCTTCAATAAAAATCAATAAACCTGATTGGATAAGAAAATAATTTTTTTTATTTAAATAAATAAACAATCATTAAAATTATCAAAACTACAATAATCCAAATACTGAGGTTTTTAAGAAATTGCTTTAATTGAGAATTTGATTGTAAAAAACTTGGTAGAACTAAAAGCAAAACCCCAAACATAAATATTACCGAAAGTAATTTATCCATCAAAAACCCCATTATAAAATTCATTTTGGTGCGGTCGGAGAGACTCGAACTCTCATGGACTAAGTCCACACGGCCCTCAACCGTGCCTGTCTACCAATTTCAGCACGACCGCGATATGTCCCATAATAAATGAATGACAATTATGATTCAAATTGGTAAAAATCCTCATGGAATTTACACAAGAAGTGCGTAAAGCAACAGATCCTATTTATCAAAAAATTTCTAAGGTTATACCTGAAATTGAATGGTCTGTGCATGCTCCATACATTCATAAAATTAATAAATTAAAAAAAGAAAAGAATGCTGTAATTTTAGCCCACAATTATCAAACTCCAGAAATATATCATGGTGTTGCAGATTTTTCTGCGGACTCTCTTGCATTAGCAATTGAAGCCTCAAAAACTTCAGCTGATATTATTTTAATGGCTGGGGTACATTTCATGGCAGAAACTGCAAAATTAATGAGCCCTAATAAAAAAGTTATTCTTCCTGATATGGATGCTGGTTGTTCATTATCATCATCTATTACAGGTAAAGATGTTAGATTATTAAAAGAAAAATATCCTGGGGTTCCTGTTGTGTCTTATGTTAACACTTCAGCTGAGGTTAAGGCAGAAACAGATGTTTGTTGTACATCTGCTAATGCGGTTAAAATTGTTAAATCACTGGGTGTGGAAAGAGTAATATTTTTACCTGATGATTATTTGGCTAAATATGTTGCTTCTCAAACTGATGTTGAAATTATTTCATGGAAAGGAATTTGTATTGTTCATGATCAATTTAATAAAAAAGAAATAGAGGATATTAGAAAAAATAATCCAGGAATTAAAATTATTGCACACCCAGAATGTCCTCCCGATGTTATTGAGGCAAGTGATTTTGCAGGATCAACATCTGGCATGATAAAATATGTAAAAGATAATCAACCGAAAAAAGTAATGATGGTTACAGAGTGCTCAATGAGTGACAATATTCAAATAGAAAATCCAAATGTAGACTTTGTTAAGCCATGTAATATGTGTCCTCATATGAAAAAAATTACACTTCCAAAAATTTTAGATTGTTTAGAGAACGAAACTGGAGAAATTATTATGGACAAAGAGACAATTGAGAAAGCCAGAATATCTGTAGAGAGAATGGCAGCAATTGGCAGATAATTAGGTGTCAAAAATAAAACTAAGTAAAGAGTTTATCAAGAGTACTGTAAAGCTAGCATTAAACGAGGATCTTTATCCTTCAGGAGATATAACTTCAAGTTTAATTAAAAATGATAAAATTGTAACCGTTAAATTAATTGCAAATCAAAGTGCAATTGTTGGAGGATTGTTATTTGCTAAACAAACTTTTGCATTAATTGATAATAAAATAAAATTCATTATTAAGAAAAAAGATGGTTCTAAGGTTAAAAAAGGAAATTTAGTAGCTTTAATTAAAGGTAATGCAAAAAATATTCTAATCACTGAAAGGGTAGCTTTAAATTTTTTGTCTCATATTTCTGGAATAGCAACTAAAACAAATAAGTTTGTTAAATTAGCAGGAAAAAAAACTAAAATTTGTTGCACCAGAAAAACAATTCCTAATTTAAGAGTTATCCAAAAATATGCTGTTAAATTAGGAGGTGGCACAAATCATAGATTTAATTTAAGCGATGAATATTTAATTAAAGATAACCATATTGCTAGCTCAAATTTAAAAACTTTAGTCTTTAAGGCGATAAAAAATAAAAAAGGAAAAAAAATTACTGTTGAGGTTGATACAATTAAACAACTTAAATCCATATTAGGTCTAAAATTTAATACTGTTCTGCTCGATAATATGAGTGTTAAAAATCTAAAACATGGTGTTAAAATTGCTAAAAAGTTATATGAAACTGAAGCTTCGGGGAATGTTACTTTAAAAAATGTAAAAGCAATTGCATCTTCTGGAGTTAATAGAATTTCTGTTGGCAGTATTACACATAGCGCTCCTGCAATTGACTTTAAGTTAGAAATTTAATTTACAAACTTTGATAGATCTGGCTTAAAATAGTTAGGGCCTTTCATGACTTTTCCAGACTCATTGTAAATTGGTTTTCCATTTTCATCTAACTTGCTCATATTTGAATTTTGAACCTCATCAAAACATTTATCCAAATCAATTCCAAATGCATGTCCAGCTCCATAAGTAACATATAAAATATCTGTAAGTGCATCCGCTACTTCCAATAAATCCCTGTTATTCATTGCTTCTGTGAGCTCCTCTAATTCTTCTTTTATTAAATCTATCCTTAATTTATTTATTTTATCAGTACTAAATGAAGGTTTTGTTTTAACTTCCTGACCAAAAGTTTTCATAAATGTACCTACTTTGCTAAAATTCGACATAATGCTCCTGTATGTTTTTAAAAATTTATTGTATGTTAATAATTATTTGTTACTTAAAAATTAATCAATGAAATTAAGAAAAGAATTTGACAGTATTGGAAGTATAAACGTTTCTAATTACAAATATTGGGGAGCATCTACTCAAAGATCCAACAAATATTTTAATATAGGTAAAATTTTAGTAAATATTTCAATTATTAAATCAATTGCAATTATCAAAAGATCAGCTGCAATAGTGCATGCCAAAGATAAATTAATTGATGGTAGAATTTCTAAAGCAATAATCAAAGCATCAGATGAAGTAATTAAAGGTAAATTAGATGAAAATTTTCCTTTAAAAGTTTGGCAAACAGGTTCAGGTACACAAACAAATATGAATGTAAATGAGGTCATTGCAAACCGAGCAATAGAAATTTTAGGAGGAAAAAAAGGAACAAAAAAACCTGTACATCCAAATGATCACGTAAATAAATCACAATCTACAAATGATGTTTTTCCAACCGCGATGCACATCTCTGTAGCTAAAGAAACTATTTCTAAAATGCTGCCAAATCTAAAAATTTTAGAAAAAGAACTAAAAAAAAAATCAAATGAATTTAAAAATATAGTTAAAATTGGAAGAACCCATCTTCAAGATGCTACACCTCTTTCACTTGGACAAGAGTTTTCTGGATATCACGTACAAATTAAAAAAAGTATTGAAAGAATAGAATATGCCTTAAAAGAAATATTATTTCTTGCTCAAGGTGGTACGGCAGTTGGTACCGGAATAAATTCAAAAAAAAATTTTGACAAAAAAATTGTTAAAGAAATTTCTAAATTTACAAAGATCAAATTCAAGCCAGCTCCAAATAAATTTGCTGAACTTGCTGCTCATGATGCGATTGTGAATTTTTCTGGCGCCTTAAATACATGTGCAGTTGCATTAATGAAAATATCAAATGATATTCGTTTCTTAGGTTCTGGACCAAGAGCAGGTTATGGAGAATTAATTCTTCCGGAGAATGAACCGGGTTCATCAATAATGCCAGGAAAGGTAAATCCAACCCAGTGTGAAGCAGTTACAATGGTTTGTGTTAAAGTCATTGGAAATCATAATGGAATAACTATGGCAGGATCACATGGACATTTTGAACTCAATGTTTTTAAGCCTCTAATTGCTGATAACATTTTACAATCTATAGATTTAATAGCTGATAGTACAAAAAATTTTGCTAATTATTGTGTTAAAGGAATAAAAGCAAATAAAAAGAAAATACAAGA